>URIK01000001.1 GCA_900547855.1 uncultured Collinsella sp.
GAGATTCATGAGCGTCTCGTGGGCTCGGAGATGTGTATAAGAGACAGGGTGAAGATGGGGATGTGACGCAGTGTGCAGACCTTAAAGAGCTTTTTGGTCTGGGCCTCGACGCCCTTGGCGCCGTCGATGACCATGACCGCAGCGTCGGCGGCCATAAGGGTACGGTAGGTATCCTCCGAGAAGTCCTGGTGGCCGGGGGTATCGAGAATGTTGACACAGGCGCCGTTGTAGGTGAACTGCAGCACCGAGGAGGTGACGGAGATGCCGCGCTCCTTCTCGATGTCCATCCAGTCCGAGACAGCATGCTTGGCCGAGCTCTTGCCCTTGACCGAGCCGGCAGTCTGGATGCTGCCGGTATAGAGCAGCAGCTTCTCGGTAAGCGTGGTCTTACCGGCGTCCGGGTGGCTGATGATCGCGAATGTGCGGCGCGACGAGATTTCATCCGACAGGCTTGCCATGCGGATCCTTTCTTGCGTTCTATATGCATTACGTCGATGTAACTGCCCTATTGTAGCCGTGAAACCTCGCCATAGGGCACCTATCAGGACAAATTCATCAGTTGGGGTCTGGGTAGCCGGCTTAATCCGTATTTGCCTCTTGCATAACTGTGCATAGTGTATATATACTGTGCTTACCGGTTATATACACGTGTAGCCCAACAGCTAAGGAGCCGCTGTGGACATTATCCTATCCAATTCGAGCGACAAGCCCATCTACGAGCAGATATCCTCGCAGGTCAAAGCTCAAATCCTTTCGGGCACGCTCGCCGCGGGAGCCAAACTCCCCAGCATCCGCGCACTCGCGAGCGACCTGGGCGTGAGCGTCATCACCACCAAGCGCGCCTACGCCGATCTGGAGCAGCTCGGGTTTATCTGTACCGTGCAGGGCAAGGGCTGCTTTGTTGCCGACGGCAACAAAGAACTCTTGCGTGAAAACCAGCTCTGCCATATCGAAGAGCTGCTTACGCAGGCGGCAGAACAAGCCGAAGCCCTGGGCGTCACGCGCGACAAACTGCACGAGATGCTCGACCTGGTAGCCCCCGAAACCATGCAGTAGCCATCTGCAAGAAAGGCTATACCATGCAAAACTTGTTAGAACTCAAAGGTGTCTCACGCCGCATGAGCGACCGTTTTTTGCTGCGTGATGTCACGCTCGCCGTGGAGCCCGGCCAGATTGTTGGCTTTGTGGGCGCTAACGGTGCCGGCAAGACAACGACCATTCGCGCCGCGCTCGGGCTTATCAAGCTCGATGCCGGCGAGGTACGCCTGTTTGGGCAGCGCTGTGGCGCCGACGCGCCCGATGGGTCGCAACGCCATCTACGCTCCCGCGTCGGTCTCGTCCTGGACACATGCCCCTTCCCTTCAACGCTCAAGGTGGGCCAGGTCGAGTCGCTCGTAGGCCCGGCGTACCCCACGTGGGACCGCGAAACGTTCGCCGGATTCATCAACCGATTTGGCCTCGATCCCAAGACAAAGGTCAAGGACCTCTCCCGCGGCATGGGCATGAAACTGCAGCTTGCCTGTGCACTCAGCCACAATGCCAAGCTGCTCGTTTTGGACGAAGCCACCGCGGGCCTCGATCCCATGGCACGCGAGGAACTGCTTGATGAGCTGCTTGCCTTTGTCGCCGACGGCCAGCACAGCGTGCTGCTCTCGAGCCACATTACGTCCGACCTCGATCGCACCGCTGATCGCGTCATCTGCATCGATAATGGCGCGATTATTTTTGACCTGCCGCGCGAGGACATTACCGACCGCGCCGGCATCGCCCACTGTACCCAAGCACAGGCTGCCGAGCTTATGACTTGCGTCGAAGGCGCCCGTGCCGTCCACCACGCCTATAGCGTGGACGTGCTCGTGCCCAACCGTCGCGAAACGCTCGAGGCCTTCCCCGAGATTCCCTGCGATCGGGCAACCATTGATGACTATCTTCGCCTCATGCTGAAAGGAGCTTCGAAATGAAACGCGCCTTTATGTCCGAGCTCGCCATCGCTCGCTCGCTTATCCCGAGCATTGCGGGCGTCGGCTTGTTCATCTTCGTCGTGTTGACCCTCGCCAACGCATCGGACGGTGACTCTGGCATGAGTGCTGGCGCCTGCGCGGTCAGTGCCATGTCGCCTATCATGGTCATGAACTCACTGGCTGGTTTCGACAATCAAAACGGTTGGGAGCGTTATCGGGCAACGCTGCCTCTCACGCGCAAAGACATTATTTGCGCACGCTACCTGTGCATCGTTGTCTTCTCGGCCATCATGGCCTGCGCCGCCGTGCTTTTGAACATCATCACCCTTCCGTTCTTCAACAGCGCGGGCGTGACCTCGACAGGACAAACCGTCTTTGAGATCGCAATAGCCTCGGCAGCCTCGATGCTCATCTCCCTCATGATGGTGTTCTTGGCGCAGCCGCTGTTCTTTCGCTTTGGACACATGGAGGCGCTGCGCCTATCCGTTGGCCTGTTTGCCCTGCTCTGGTGCCTTGCCATTGCCGCGTTGAGCTCCTCCAACCCCATCAGCAACTGGCTCATGTCGATTGCCGGAGCGAATCCCGATCCTGCCGTTCTTGGCTGCCTGTGCGCAGGAATTGCCGTACTGGCCCTCGCGCTATGTGCAGTCAGCTGTACCGTCAGCACCAAGGTTTATCAAGTACGCGATCTGTAGGCACGCGAAACTCGACCTATGCAGGCCACTATCGGTCGCAATCGCCCATCCGCAAATCCGTGACAAACGGCATGTCCCCGGCGTGCGTCACCGTGCTACTTGCGCAGCGGCTTGGGCAGTGGAATGCCGGCGGCGATAACGGCGGCGATGATCATGCAGACAATGCCCTTGAGCGGGAAACACATAAGCAGCAGGCCCACGACCATGACCGGCTGGCGCATGACGGCGCCCATCGTCGATGCCGTGCAGACGGCGACGCAAAAGACCGGATCTGCGCCGGTGAGGATGGCAAGGCCATAGCCCAGGCTTACGCCCGAGAAGATAACCGGGAAGAAGTGACCGCCGCGCCAGCCCAAGTTGATAAGAGCGGGGGTCAGCATGGCCTTGACCAGACCGGTCAAAATAAGCACGCCGGCGGGGATGGTCAGATAGGTTTCCATGAGCACGTCGGCCTGGGTCTCGCCGGCAAACATGGTGTAGGGCAGGACCGTGCCGCAGATGGCGAGCGTCAGACCGGCCAGCATGGCTTTGACGACAGGGCGCGCCCCTATTGCATGGGCAAGCGCTTCGCTCGCGTGCTCAGAGACAAAGTACAGCCAGCCGCAGATTGTTCCGATCAGCGACAGAGGAATGAGCCAGGTAAGCTCCAGGTTGCCCACCACGGCAGCCTCGAACCTCGGCATGCCCATGCCGCCGCCCACAAGCTGGCCGAGCAGCAGGTAGGTGCCCAGACCGCCGGCAATCGCAATGCCGTAGACCACCGTCTTTTGCGCCTTGGGCAGCTTGATGGTGATCTCGCCGGACGCGGACTCATCGTCGGCGTCTTCGCCCTGGCCGTCAGTACTTCCGGCAAGCGGCGCCACAAAGCCAAACACGGGCGCGGTAAAGAGCGCCGTCAGAGCAGCCTGGGTGCCCAGCAGCGTAAGCTCCCTAAACTCGGCACCAAAGCGGCGCATGCGGTCGCCGACCCAGCTGCACAGGCCCGCGATGACGCCGGTCAGACCGGCTTCCGGTCCAATACTTCCGCCAAACAGCAACGGCAGCAGCGCCGCAATCGACAGCTTGCCCAGATTGTCGTACGGGTAGCGACCGTCTTGCTTGACCTTGGTCATGACCTGGTTGAGGTCGTCGGTCTTGACGCCCGTCATCTTTTCGTACAGGCCAATCACCAAGCCGCCCAGCAGGCAGACAAAAAACGGGTACGGCAAAAAGCCAAACGGACCGCTGGCGAGTTCGGGCGAAGAGACGCCCAGCATATGCGGGACCTCGGTCCACAAATAATCAATGCCGTGCTCCATCGCAAAAAAGAACAGCCAGACCGCGGCACCTGCGAACGCACCGGTCACGGCAACGCTAACTAAAAACAGCGCGCGGTTTGTGGGTTTGGCAAGGTTATCCATCGGGTCCTCCCGCGGTCAAAGTCGACATAGATACGTTTTATTGTAGAGCGAGTGTGGCCCAGACAAGCCAACCGTCTGCGCCGCAAACGGCACCATTGGGAGCCATAGTGGGGCAGGCTCAAGGCTTATCCGTTGATAATCGAGGCAATCTCGCGCAAATCGTCGGCAAAGTAGATGCCGTGCTGGCGCTTCAGGCTCGAAAGCCCCTTATCAATCATGTGCCCGAGCAGCGCCTTGAGGTCGTTGTAGTAACCGTTCAGGTTGTACAAAATGCACGGCGCATCGAGATGCCCCAACGACACCGCGGACATGACCTCGGCAATCTCCTCGAGTGTGCCCGTCCCACCGGGAAAGGCGATGAACGCATCGCCGAGCTCAATCATCTTGGCCTTGCGCTCGGCCATATCGCTCGTCACGATAAGGTCGTCGATACCGTCATGCTGAAACTCGGCCTCGATAAAAAAGCTCGGCTCAACACCCGTCACATGTCCACCTGCCTCGAGCACGCTATCGGCGAGCGCACCCATCAGGCCCGACTTGGACCCGCCGTATACCAGCGCGTGTCCGTTGGAGCCAATCCAGTTGCCCAGCTCCTGCAGCGCGGGCAGAAACGCTGGGTCGTTACCAACGCTGGCACCCAGATACACGGTGATATTCATATTCAGTCCCCCAATCGTGACGCGCGGCGCCCGTTCTAGCGTTGGCGGCGGCGATATTCGCGCACGCGACGCGACAGGTCGGCGAGCTCGTCGCGATCGAGCTCTTCCAAATGCTCCAGATCGTCCATAAAGCGTGCCATGGTGTCCTTTTGGCGCAGCTTGATAAGCGTATTGCAGTAGTTCACCGCCACGCCCGTGAGCATGGCGATATAGAAGATACTGATGACGCTTAGGATGACGGTAATGCCGCGGGCAACCGGCGTTTCTGCCGGGATATCGCCAAAGCCGATCGTCGAGACCGTCTCAAAGCTAAACCACAGGCCATCGCCAAACGTAAGGGTCGTTGGCTCGGACAGCCAGACGGCCGTCGAGCACAGCAGGTAAAAGATAAGAAACAGACCCGTGATGCGCGCAAAGCCAGCCTGTCGCAACACATCGGCAAGCGTCTTGAGCTTTTTCATCGCGAACCCTTCCACGGACAACCGATCACGTTCGCTCGGTATTGTCCCACGCCTCCCCCGCAAACGAAACTAGTCATTGGGGACGTTTTTAAATGACTAGTCAAACAAGAACGTCCCCAATGACTGCCGGGCGGGACCGTTTAGCGGTGCAGCTGCCGACTGGGCAGGCTGAGCTGGTATCCTTATGCGGTAATGTCTCGATTCGTTAGGATTGCATGTGAGAGCTGCCACTGTCCTTCGTTCAGTTATATATCGCACCCTGGCCGTCGCGCTTGCCGCGCTCGCCGTACTGAACACCATCATGCCCGCCCCCGCCTATGCCGCCAATACCGATCAGCAAGTCAAGACGGTCCGCGTCGGCTGGCTCGTCAGCAACGAGGGCTTCCAGGACGGCACCCCCGGCGAGCGTCTCTCGGGATGGGGTTACGAGTACCTCCAGACCCTGTCGTACTACACGTCCGGCTGGCGGTACGAATACGTCTCCGGCACCTTCACCGAGCTTATGGACATGCTCGAGGCAGGCGAGATCGACCTCATGCCCAACATCTCCTACTCCGAGGAACGTGCCCAAAAGCTGCTCTTTTCCTCGAACCCCGAGGGCACCGAGCGCTACTACATCTACGCCAGGCCCGACCGTGACGACCTTGCAAAGGGTGACCCTCAAGCACTCCAGGGTCTCACTATCGGTTGCAACCCCGACGTCATGCAAACCTTCGTTGGCCAGCAATGGCTCGCCAGCGAAGGAATCGCCTGCACATACAAGGAGTATGACGGAGGATCCGATCTCTTTGACGCGCTCGCAAACGACGAAGTCGATGCCGTCATCATGAACGACACAATCTCGTCGCCCAATGCCTCCCCCATGTTCTACATTGGTTCGAACGACTACTACTTTGCCGTTCCCAAAAGCCGCCCCGACCTGATGGACGACATCAATGCTGCCATGACGGCAATCGCCCGCGTCAACCCACGCTATAACGACGAAGTAAAATCTCACTACTCGACCCAAAACAGCGGCTCATCATCGCTCAACGGCCCCGAACGTTCCTGGCTCAAAGCAAATGACAACACCATCACGCTCGGCTACATTACGGGCAAACTCCCCTACTGCAACGAGGACGAAGACGGCGAAATGGAAGGCTCGCTCGCATCGCTTGCGACGACGCTACACGATAAATTTGGCATTACGGTCAAAACCGTCGCCTTTGATAGCTACAAGATGATGTCAAAGGCCCTGTCAAAGGGAAGCATAGACGTTGCGCTGCCGGTATACCGAGATTACTGGTTTGCCGAGCAAACAGGCGTTGTGCAGTCGATATCGTTGGGGACCATATCCCTCACCGCCATCCACACCGGCAGCAACCTGAACAAAGACCTTCAGAACATCGCCTGTACCAAATCATCGTTTGTCAACAAAAATGCACTTGAAAGTCTGTTCCCCACAGCGACCGTAACCGAATACCAATCCGACGACGAAGCGTTCGACGCCCTCAGGAAGGGAACGGCGCACTGCATCGTCGCTCCCAGTTCACGCGTAAAAACCATCGGTGACCGTTACGATCTCGAGGACTGCGAGACGACCGAGCTCCCTGACACCTGTGAGATCTCGTGCTGGATTTCGCGCGGAAAACCCGAGCTGTTGGGAATCATCAACAAGGGCATCATCAATGCCGGAGAATCGCTCTCCGCAAGCAATTTCTCCTCCACGTCGTACACGGCCCAGGAATCCAACACGCTTCAATTCCTTTATCGCAACCACACCGCCATTGCAGCTACCCTCATCGGTATGTTGTCGGTCGGCATCGTCCTGCTCATCTGGGCGCTCGTGCGCGCTCGAACCGAGCGCAAAAAAGGCGACGCCGCCAACGCCGCTAAGACGGCATTCCTCACGCGCATGAGCCACGACATCCGTACGCCGCTCAACGGTATCCTGGGCCTTATCGAGATCGAGGAATTGAAGGAAGGCGATATGCAAGTCGCCCGCGAGAGCCGTGCCAAGGCGCGCGTTGCCGCCAATCACCTGCTCTCGCTGATCAACGACATCCTCGAGATGGGCAAAATCGAAGACCGCAAGCTAACACTGGAGCATGCGCCTTTTAACCTCAAAGAGCTCTGTGACGATACGCTAGTGCTGTGCAAGCTCCGCGCGTCCAGTAACGGCATCACAATGCAGGACAATAGTCTGCCGTACGCCACGGGGCCATACATGATCGGCAGTCCCACCCATATCCGACAGATCATGATCAACCTGTTAGACAACAGCATTAAGTACAACAAGCACGGCGGCTCCGTCACCTTTAGTTCAAAGACCAAGCCACTCGATAACGGGCGCGCGCTCTTTTGCTTTAGCGTTTCGGATACCGGCATTGGCATGGCTCCCGAGTTTTTAAAGCATATCTATGAGCCGTTTGCCCAAGAAGGTGACGATGCGCGCAGCAAGTTCCAAGGAACCGGCATGGGCATGCCAATCGTCAAGTCGCTTATTGAACTGATGGGCGGTACGATTGAGATTTCGAGTGAGGTTGGCGTGGGGAGTACGTTCAACGTCCAGATTCCGCTCGATATCGACAAGAACCCTCAGGCGCGGGCAGATACGGTCGAGGGGGTGCTCGACTGCTCGCTCGCCGACATGAACGTGTTGCTCGCCGAAGACAACGAATTGAATGCCGAGATTGCCCAGACGCTGCTAGAATCCGAGGGCGTCGTGGTCACCCGCGCCGTCAACGGCAACGAAGTCGTCGATCTGTACCTATCGCATCCCGCCGGCAGCTTCGATGCGATCCTGATGGACATTATGATGCCGGACATGGACGGCTACGAGGCAACCCGCGCGATTCGTCTGAGCGAGAAAGTCGATGCAGCCGATATCCCCATCATCGCGCTCACCGCCAATGCCTTTGCCGAGGACGCCAAGGCGGCACACGACGCCGGTATGAACGCCCATCTGTCCAAACCGCTCGACTTTAACAAGCTCAAAAACATACTCGCCCGCATCAAGAAAAACGGATCCGTTTCGCTATAGTTTGTGCTCAACCACTACGCACGACCAGAAAGGAAGCCAACGATGTTTAGGCCCTTACGTCGAAAGAAACGCGCTATCACCGACGAGGAAGCGCGCAAACTGCTCGCCACCTGCAAGCGCGGCGTCTTTGCCGTCAACGGCGACGATGGCTACCCGTACGCCATTCCCGTCAACTACTTCTTTGACGCCGAGCACGACAAGATCTATTTCCATGGCGCCAAAGCCGGCCACAAGGTCGACGCACTCAAGCGCGATGACAAGGTCTGCTTTACCGTATACGGCAACGAGTGGTACCAGGACGGCGACTGGGCTCCCTACGTTATGAGCACCGTGGTCTTTGGCCGCTGTCGCCTGGCGAATGACACCCCCGCGTTTATCGAGGACAAAGTCCGCCAGCTCGCCCTTAAGTACTACCCTTCCGCCGAGGAAGTCGAAGAGGAAATCGCCAAGGACATTAAGGGCGTCCAGCTCTACGAGATTACGATTGAGCATCTCTGCGGCAAGCAGATTCAGGAAAAGTAAGCCCCTCAGCAGGCCTCATCAATAACAATATGGCCTGGTTCCAACCCACCTTGGAACCAGGCCATATGCTTATAGAGCGTCGACGGCTATGTGCGCAAGCGCCTCAATGAGCTCCTGCGAGCTCACGGGTTTACTCAGGTGCGCGTCCATGCCCGCCTCGCGCGAAAGCCTGCGGTCGTCGGCAAAGGCGTTGGCGCTCACGGCGATAATCGGCGTGGTCGCGGCATCCTCGCGATCGAGTGCTCGAATCTGACGTGTGGCCTCAAGGCCATCGATGCCCGGCATCATGATGTCCATCAACACCACGTCGTACTCGTGCGGCACGCTCGCGGCAAACATCTCGACGGCAGACTCACCATCCTTAGCATGCGTCACGATGGCACCGGCACGGCTGAGCGTAAACTGCGCGATCTCGGCATTCAGATCGTTATCCTCTACGAGCAAAACGCGCAAGCCTTGGAGCGCATCGCCGTCTCCCGCATCCGCGGGAACTGCCTGAGGAATCTCGGAGCGGTCGCACTTCTCGAACGGCAGGCGAATGGTAAACGTCGTCCCCTGCCCCAAGACACTCGTAAAGCTCATGGTTCCGCCCATAAGCTCGACCAGCTGTTTTGCGATAGGCGCGCCCAGGCCAGTTCCCGATGAGGCACCTTCCACCTGCTGTTCCTCGCGACAAAACGGCTCGTAGAGGTGCTGTTGGAACTCCTCGCTCATGCCAATACCGTTATCGGCGATCGTGTATTCATAGACAGGGACGCCATCTACTGGCTCCACCTCGCGGCACACCAGGCGAACATAGCCGCCCTGGCGGTTGTACTTGACGGCATTGCCGGCAATATTGAGCAACAAGCGCTTGAGGTGCGTCACGCTCACCCGCGTATAGGGATGATCAAGCGTCTGCTGGTCGCAGATAATTGTCACCAGACGCTCCTCGGCCTGGCGCTCCAGAATATCGCGCACCTCGTGGTTGAGGGTCACCAAGTTTGTGGGAACAAGCTCCAGATCGATCTGCCCGCTCTCCAGGCGACTCATATCTAGGGCCTCGTTGGCAAGGTCGAGCAGCAGTCCCGATGCCGTCCAGATCTTTGAGCGGCACTCGGTCTGCTTTTGCAGATCGTCCGCATTGGCATCGCCGACCTCGACCATGCCGCGAATGCCGTTGATGGGCGTGCGCAGATCGTGGCTCATGCGACGCAAAAACTCCGTCTTTGCCGAGTTGGCAGATGAAGCCTCACGCGCTGCCTTAGCCAGTCTGTCACCATAGTCGCGCTCCTGCTGCAGCAAGTCCGTCAAACGTCGACGATCAGCGCGGCGGCGCACCATCACAACAACGGCTATAACACCGCTGTAGAGCACCAGCACGCCGGCAGCAACAGCTGCGACGACCTCAAAGTAGCGCTGTGCCGAGGCATAGGTGTACACGTAGAACCCGCGCGCTTTTCCAAATGTGCCCAAATACCACTCGCCGCTGGCGTTGACCAGTCGGACTTTGCCGGGCAGGCATCGATCCTTAATACCGTCGACAATAAAGACATCCGTTGCAGGCAGATTGAATACGCCCAATATGGTGGGTTCAACGGCATTGGTCGCAACGACCTTGCCATCGCTTTCGATCACGATATTGCCACTGTCGATGGTCTCATAACCACCGAGCAAGCTCTGCAGTTTGAGCGTATTGCTTGCAACTGCCTTCGCGCTCTGATGCCTGACCGCGATAACGATGCCCTCGCCATCTTGCCGGGTCACGCAACCAATGTCTGCAACCGAATCATCCGAAAGCGTAATGCGGGCGGTATAGGACTTAAGCGGATGGGCTGCCACCTCCAGCACGGGTGCTTCCTTGAGATACGCAGCGAGCGACTCGTAGCCCACGCCATCCGTCGAGGACTCGGACACCAAATTGCCCGATGCGTCCGTCACGATCAGTGCGCTCACGTTGAACTGGTCGGCATATTGCTCCAGCATGGCGTTATCCACCGAACCGTCGCGCTCCATATCGCGCGCTGTCTCTCCTGCGATCTCCATAACGCGAATCAGGTTTTTGGTCGTATAGGCGCTATTGAACGCATCGTATGAAAGGCTCTGCGTCGCCACGTAATCGACAACGTCGGCAAAACGCTGCTCGGCTTGGGCCGTCGTGTAACCGTAGCTCATCATGCCGGCAACAACCGAGAGCGCTATCCCCAGCAGAGCGACAAGGAGCCATGCCCCTGTCGAACGATTGCCCCGCTCCTCTACGGCGTGGTCGGGTGCATCGATCATGACAGGCCCTCCATATTCAAAAATGGCGAAGGGTCATCAAAGTACTTTGACACCAGACGTTCCATGGTGCCATCGGCAAGCATTTCTTGGTAGGCACGGGTGAGTTTAACGTCGATGCCGCGCGTATCGTTGATATCGAAAGCGGTGCCCAAACCAACCTCTAGCAGCGGCTCATCCAAAATGCGATACGTCACACCATAGTCTTTTTCGTAGGTGAGCAGCGAGGACTCATGCGCGGCGATGGCGTCGACCAGACCTTCGACGAGCGCCGGGTTCAGGTATGAGCGGTCCGAAAAGCAGTAGAGCTCTTTGATCTGCGGAACGTTTTCATTTGTATGATTGAGCAAAATGTCCTCGGGCTTGGTGGTGGACTGGACCGCCACGACCTTATCCTCAAGATCGGCAAGCGTGTAGATATCGCTCTGGGGATCGACCGCGACCACCTGGCGGCTCGCAAGGTACGGGCCGGCCCAACGATACTCGTTTTCGCGACCCGTCATGCTAAAGCTGCCCATGACACAATCGAGCTCGCCGCTCGCCAGCAGCTCGTTCTTCTTTTCCCAATCGATCAGCTGGTACTTTGGCTTGTAACCAATGCGGGCCAAAGCCTCGGTCAATATCTCGACATCCAGGCCAACGATATCGCCGTACTCGTCGGTATACACAAACGGTGGATAGAGGTCGCTGCCGACGTTGAGCGTCTTGAGGTCGTCGTCTTTGACTTGCGAGGCGTCCAAACCTTCTAATGCAGACGTCGAGGCTTCGTCATTACGCCCAGAACAGCCAGCTATCGCTACGACAAAGGCGCACGCTACCGCAAGCGCAACAAACAACGATATGGCAACCGAGCGACGGGGTCTTTTCATCGAGCTCCAGACGATCCTGTTTACAGACTGAAATGGTAGAAAATAATAGCAAACAAAACCACACGAGTGCCCAATGGTTACAGACGTTTTACCATGCGGGGCCTTCCAGCCGACTTGGCAGAAGGCCCCGCATGCAGTGCTCACTTACCGTGCATTAAAAACGTAGTGGTCCAGGCGGTCGCACGCCTCCCTTACGCGCGAAAGCGGCAGCGCCAGATTCACGCGAATGTGGCAGGGCCCGTGGAACGGACGGCCATCCTGGTAGCCAACGCCCACGCGCGCCCCCTCGTCGAGCAACCACTGAATATCGCGGCCATGCTCGCGGCACCACTCGGTGCAGTCCAGAAACACCATGTACGTGCCCTGCGGACGCGAATAGGACACGCCCTCAAAATGCTCGTCCACGTAATTGCAGAAGTACTCGATATTGCCGGCAAGCACCTGATTGAGCTCGTCCACCCACTCATAGCCCTGCGGCTGGTAGGCACCGATAAGCGCATGCATGGAGAGGACATTCGTCTCGTTGTAGTGGGTCTTGTTGGACACGGCGCACACGCGGTCGCGCAGCGTCTCGTTATAGATGATGTGGTAGCTGCCGACCAGGCCCGCCAGGTTGAACGTCTTGCTGGGCGCGTAGAGGGCAACCGTGCGCATGCGGGCATCCTCGCTCACCGACTGCGTCGGGATATGCTTGTGCCCCGGCAGGATGATATCGGACCAAATCTCGTCCGAGATCACCACGCAATCGTGCTGGCGATAGATGTCCATGGCGCGCTCGATCTCGTCGCGCTCCCATACGCGGCCGCAGGGATTGTGCGGCGAGCAGAACACCGCAGCATGGATGTGGTTTTGGGCGAGCTTGTGCTCCATGTCCTCAAAGTCCATACGCCACACGCCCTGATCGTCGAGCTTAAGCGGGCTGTGGACAATACGATAGCCCGCGGCCTCGATGGACTTGGTAAAGCCGATGTAGGTAGGGCTGTGGACCAGCACCGCATCGCCCGGCTGAACATACGCACGCAGTGTCGACACGACACCGCCCAGCACGCCGTTTTCGTAGCCGATATGCTCAGGGCGCAGGCCCTCGACGCCATTGCGGCGGCTCTGCCATTCGATGATGCGGTCGAAGTACTCGGCGCGCGGGTTAAAGTAGCCAAACATGGGATGCTGAGCGCGCTGAATGATGTGCTCCTGGACCGTGGGCACCGTGGCAAAATTCATGTCGGCCACCCACATGGGAATGCGGTCGAAGCCCTCGTCGGGTGCGTTCGGAGCCATACCGGGGATCTCGCCCCAAGAGTCAACGGCGATGGCATCCATGCCGTGGCGGTCGATAAGCGAGCTAAAGTCGTATTTCATGCTGAGCCCCCGTACAAAGTGATTGTTTTGGTAGGCGTTATTGTCCACCAGCGTGGGCGGTTTTGGCGCGGAGTTTGGCGCTTAATTTGACGGGTGCGGACGAATGGCTGGTTAGTCTTGCGCGTCGTTGACGGCGACTACGGTTAGCTGGGTTTCGTCGACCGTAAACGATATGTCGAGTCCGGCGTAGGCCAGATGATAGACGCGGTTTGGCTCGTGCTTGCTGCCCGCGCGGCGCGGATCTTGGCGTAGAACCTCGACCAAGCCAGAAATCTTTGCGGGCGGGACCGTATCCTGCAGAGCTTGCGGAAACTCAACATCGAGCTCTTGCCACGGAGCATCCTCAATCCAGCCGCCGGTCGCATCCGAGTGGCAATCCGCAAACGGGATGTAGGGCTTAATGTCGTAGATGGGCGTGCCGTCACGCAGGTCGGCCCCCAGCACATGGATGATGGGGCCATCGTCGGTGAACTCGACACGATCGAGCTTGACGCAGGTGAGACCGATGGGATTAGGGCGAAACGGGCTGCGCGTAGCAAAGACGCCCACACGCTCGGCTCCACCCAGGCGCGGCGGACGCACGGTCTTCGACCATTTTGCGTTGGTACCGGATCTGTCCTGCGTTTTGGCATCGGCGGCTATGTCCTTAGCCGTGCCACCGGGCGTTCCGTTTTCGAAGCGCCACAACAGCCACAGGTGAGAGAAGGAGTCCAGACCCTCAACCGCTGCATTGGGGGCAAATTCCGGCTCAAAAACGATGCGTCCCTGCAGATGAGGCGCCAAAAAGCTGTTGCGCGGAATGCCGAACTTCTGCGGCAGGTCGGTATGTATGTGTGCAATAGGTTCCATGCCGGTCATTGTACGGCATGGAGGCGTGGGGCGTTGCGCGCAATTCTTCGCCGCGGACTCCTGTCATGCAACCAACGGTTGCTTGGAAGGGCGCCTGCCGCCGCGTATGCTTAAGCCATCAACCAGCAGAAAGGAGCCGCTATGGCCTTTGCAGAAAAGCTCATTGCCATCCGTCGCGCCCATCACCTTACCCAAGAGCAGCTCGCCGCCAAACTCTTTGTCACGCGCCAAGCCGTCAGCCGTTGGGAGCGCGACGAGGTCACCCCGGGCATCGACATGATGAAGCTCATTGCCGCCGTAACCGGAGAGCCGTTGTCCCACCTGCTCGAAATGCCCGAGCACTATTGCCAGAGCTGCGGCATGATACTCACGCCCGACGACTGCGGCACCGATGCTGCGGGCACAGCGACCGATCATTACTGCAAGTGGTGCTACGACCACGGCCAGTACACCTACGACACCACCATGGAGGCAATGATCGAGGACTGTGCCCCGCGGCTGGCGCAAAACACCGGCATGTCGCTCGACGAAGCCGTCTCGCTCATGGGCGCCGTCCTGCCGCAACTGGAACGTTGGCGCGCCGTGCAGGAAAACGAGGAGCGCTACGGCGCCGAAGCGCAAGCGCGCTATGGCGATGAGGCTATCGATGCGGCAAACGAAACGTTACTGGACATGGATTCTCAGACATGGAACGACATGAAAGAACTTGAACGCGCTATTCTGGGTCAGCTCTCGATTGCCATGAGCGACGGCGAACCGGATGGAAGCGAGGCTCGCAAGCTTGTCGCGATTCATCGTCGCTGGATTGCTCTCAACTGGGGATGCGAGCCCCAAGACGAGGCGTACCTGGGCCTCGCCCACGGCTATCTTGCCGACCAGCGCTTTGTTGACTACTACGACAAGCCCTGCGGCACCGGAGCCACGGCGTTTCTGGTCCAGGCCATCGAGTCGTCGTTGACGCGCGCATAGACCGCGGCGGCTTTGGGTATTTCAATCAAAACCTCAACCGATTGGAGACCTATGGCTACTGATCATGAGCTCGCGCTGTACGTTATGACCGGCTGCCCGTATTGCATAAAGGTCAAGCGCTTTCTGGCCGATAACGGCGTGACCATCCCTGAGTGCAACATCTCGACCGATTCCGATGCCGAACAGACACTTATCGCCGTCGGCGGAAAACGCCAGGTTCCCTGCCTGTTCATCGACGGCAAACCACTCTACGAGTCGAGCGACATCATCGCGTGGGTGCAGAAGAACCTGCTCTAGCACGCGCATTGCAACCGGCCCACCCCAACCCATACGGCCGAACATGTACGCCAGTATCCAAAGTCGACATTTTTCGACATCTTTGGATGCTGGCGTACAGCTTTTGGGTAGTCACGGACGCTCTTAGCCGGCTAATTGTTTGAGGCGACCTTTGGATTATGGCTGTTTGACGCCTCTGGAAAGGTTTCCGAGAGGGCTGTGGTCAAAAAAGGGCAAATATGAGTACTGCTACCTGTTTAGTAGCAGCGATTTTGATCACTTCAGGAACTATTCAACGTTCCACTCGTCCGCAGACGACGTTGTTTCTCCTCATATGTTCAATAAAAGTAGCTCCTAATGGGAACAAATCTCATCAGGAGCTACTATTTATAGCAAAATAAATGCAACCATAATGGCAACAGTACTCATATTTGCCCTTTTTTGACCACGACCCTCCAGAATAGTCGCTGAGAACGACACTAAATGACAAAATCCGGCACTTGGACGTTCTTATATGAGTAGCCATTGAAGGACACCTAACGACTACTCCCATTCGCGACACACTGTGTCGCGAATTAAGCTGGTCCCATTACCGAAGACCAGTGAGAGCTCCTGCCCAGAATCTCGATAGCTTAATAAAGCGCTCCCCTCCGGAAGTTCAATGGGCATCCAAATTCCAAGCTGAAAAGCAAAGGAGTATCGAAGCCGTCAATGCTCATTTCCTATCGAACACGCGGGTCAAAACAAGCTAATTAGCCTGATAAACTGTTTATATTTTTGTCTACAAAACTGTATACAAAAAGAGTATCCGTTGACCTGTGCTCGACATTATGCCGATCGATAGGAGGCGCTATGGACGCTAAGCAGCTCGAAAAGATGATGGGGTTTGCTCCCGGAGAGTTGGAGAAAGCCGCGAAGGCATACGAAAAAGATGAATGGCCGAAGGGTCGCACCATCAAGCTGGGAAGGCCGTCGATCTCCGATGAGCCAAGCGTCGTTATAACAGCACGTGTGGGCGAATCGATTCTTGAGGCGTTTGACGAAAAAGCCAAACGCCATGGGCAAACACGCACGGAGCGGCTCAGAGAGCTCATTACACTTGATGCACTGATTGCCTAGGCCCGCTCCCCCGTCGGACCCAAACATGTACGCCAGCATCCAAAGTCGACATTTTTCGACATCTTTGGATGCTAGTGTACAGCTTTTTGCTACATAGTCGTTGGGGACGTCCTTAAATGACCAGTCGTTAAAGAACGCCCCCGATGACTAGTTAGCCGTGGAAGCGAGCTGTGGGTGCAAGCGGCTGTTCGCGAAAGACGCGCTCGACGGCAGCGCGGTATTCGTCGACCTTTTTGGTCTTGCGTACGATCTTGTGGACGGTAGCGGGATCAGCGAAAGCGCACTTGGCGTAGAACCACCACTCCTTCATGCGGAAGACCGCATTGCCGCCAATCTCTTCTGCATATGCCGCAAACAGCGTGTCGTGGAAGCGCTGCAGCTCAGCAGCCGTTGCAGCAGGGCCGCCCTTGACCATGCGAGCCAGAGCGGGGTTCGCGAGCAGGCCACGCCCCAACATCACATGGCGCGTGCCGGGATAGGCCTCCACCAGCGCATCCATATCCTCAAGATCAAAAATATCGCCGTTATAGGCAACCGGGAACGGCGCACGCTCCAGCGTCTCGCCATAAAACTCTTTGCGCGGCGAGCCCGCATAACGGTCCTTCTGCACGCGCGGATGCACGATCAGCTCTGCCAGCGGCATGCGGCAATATAGATCGAGTACGCGCTCGTATTCGTCGTCGCTCTCCAACCCCAACCTGGTCTTGACCGATACCGGCAGCGGAGAGCGCTCACACACGTCACTCAAGAACACCTCAAGTTCGTCGAGATTACGCAAGAAACCCGAGCCCTTGCCCTTGGCGACAACCGTCCCCGAGGGGCAACCCAAGTTGAGATTGACCTCGCGATAGCCCATGTCGGCGAGCACCTGTGCCGCCCACACAAACTCGTCCGCGTTCTTGGACATCAGCTGAGGCACCACGTTGAGCCCCTGGTTATTGGCAGGATCGATCTCCTTAAACGCCTTGCCACCAAAGCGGTTTCCCACCCGCGGCGGCGGCAAAAACGGCGTGTAATAGCAATCGAGCGCACCGAAGCACTCCGCATGCACGCGACGGAACACATGCCCGGTAATCCCCTCCATAGGGGCAAGCGAAAGAATCATCTACTCTTCTCTCATATCAACACAACAAAGGGGCCGTCCCTTTGTCACATGCATTATGCCTTGCGCTTCAGGCGATTCACAAGGAAGAGGTAGCTACTGAACGATGACCACCCTCCAGCCGCACCCCATACAACGAGGTCTAATACTTTTCCCGAGAAGTGAACGAGTGAAAACGGGCCCCGAAGCATCTGCACTTTCGAGATGCAATTTCCTGCGGTTTTGCCAGCCAAATCCTGCGGGTTTGACGTCTAAAAATGTCGATGCTTCGGAGGCCCAAGTATGGCCGTTCACTTCTCGGAAAAGTATTAGACCTCGATTTACATGCCACTCAATGTGACAAAGTGGCTGCTCCTTTGTCACATTCGATGAAAAAGGGCACCGATGTTAGTCGATGCCCCAAAGCGGCTGCAGGTTAAGCCCTACAGCGTATGTCTAAGACGAATCGAACTATTCGTCCCAGGAGAGGTTCTTACCAGTCTTTTTTGCCAGCAGCAAGAACAGGCCGATAATAACGTTGCATGCGATGCAGAAGATGAAGACGCCCTGGAAGGAGCCGACAAGCTCATAGACCTTCATCATAACGGGCATGCCAAAGGCGCCGACGATATAGCCCACGGAGCAGATCAGCGCGAAGATGCGACCGAAATCGCGGGAGCCAAAGACATCCATAACCAAAACGGTCAGGGCAGTGCCAGCGATGACGTACATTACGTCGTTCACGCCTGCTGCGAGGATGCTGAGCGTCGAGTTGCCGCTGCTCATCATGAGCATGACAAAGGAGAGGATGGAGACAGCGAGCCAGCCCAGAATGGCCTTCGTGCTGCCGAACCTATCGCAAGTGGTGCCGACGATCGGATTGAGGAACAGATCGAAGAGCGATGCAGCGGATACCATGAAGCCGCCCACCATGGGGCTAAAACCAACCTCGGAAGCATACGTCGGGAAGAGCTGGTTCATGCAGCAAGTGAGCTGAACAAGACAGAGGAAGCCGATGCAGAAGAAGAAGGCAGGCGACTTAATGGCGCGCGCATAGCTAACGCCACGCGTGCTATCCTCGGTCGTCTCCTCGGTCTCGGTGACCGTCTCGCCCTCGACGTAGCCATAGGGCAGCATGCCCTTGTCCTGAGGCTTGTAGCGGATGATCAGAATGGAAGCTGGGAGAATGAGCACTGCGGAAACACCGGCGAGCACCAGATAACCAGTTCTCCAGCCAGCGGCCTCGATGACAGAGGTGATGACGGGACTCATGATGAGCATGTAAATCGAGTTCACTGCCCAAGCGAGACCGATTGCCAGGCCACCAGATTTTTTGAACCACTGGTCAATAACGTCGGACATAGCGACGCCGGTGGTGAAGGCGAAGCAAACGCCAATCAGAGCGCCAGCGGCGATGAACATCCAGACTTCGGTGTAGAAGGCCATGCCTGCGCCGGCAGCGAGCAAAATAAGCTCGACAACGGGGAGCCAAACCTTGCCAACGACCTTGGGAATGAGTTTTCCGACAAACGGAAGAGCTGCCGCAAGACCAATGAGCGTTGCGGTGAAGTAATACGAGAAGATGGAATAGTCAAACCCGAACTCCTCGCACACGGGTGCGACGAAGGAGCCCGCGATGACGCTATAGGATCCGGTCGTGCCGGCAGACATAAGGCCGAGCGCGATTACGAGAACCCATGCGTAAACCTTGCTGCTCTTTAACTTTGCATTTTCCATTGACGCAGCTCCTAGAGACCCAGAAGGGCACACATAACGGCCTTGATGGTGTGCTGACGGTTCTCTGCCTCACGGAAGATGACCGAAGCGTTGGCCTCAAAGCACTCGTCGGCAATCTCGAAACCCTCGGTGATGATCTCGCGATGAAGGTCGTTCTTGCACTGGTCGAGGAGCATCTTGCCAACACGGTGATCCGCGTTGTGGACAGAGGGAAGCTCATGCATGCAGAAGATGTCGGGATTGTTGGTGCGCTTGCACAGCTCGCTGGTGACGCGATAGGGGTACAGAGACTCGGCATCGCCCAACCAGGAGTTGTAGTCGTCGGGATCCAGAACCTCTTCTCCGCACTCGGGGTTGATGTAGCGCCACTCCTCGGTAACGATAACGTCAACGCCATCCAGGGCATCGAGGTCAGAGGTGATGGTAAAGGTCCTATTGGGAGCGTACTTGGCGTAGCAGGCCTCCACCTCTTCGATCATTTCCTTGCACATCTGATGACGGAGGTCGTCGGGGCCGATGGCGAGGAAGGCCATGTCGAGCATAGCGCACAGACGGCCATACCACACTGGGGCGCCGGCGCAGTTGCCAACGAAAGCCATCTTCTTGCCGCGGCTCGTACGCAGACCGCCCCATTGCTCTTCCATCGTAAGAGCGTCAGCGAGCATCTGAGTCGGGTGATCGCCGAGAGTAAGGGCATTGATGACCGGGATGTCAACCAGGTCGGCGACGTCATAGAGGAACTGCTCGTCCTTCTGTGCGCGGTAGACGATGAGATCGTACATGCCGTTAAAGACGCGCATGGCATCCTTGACGGTCTCGCAGTCACCCATGTGGGAGTTGGTCAGATAAGTGAAGCCCATGCCCAAATCATTGCAGGAGGTCTCGAATGCGCAACGAGTACGGGTCGAGCCCCACTCAAAGTTGGCGAGGACGTTTTTGCCGGGGAAGTAGCGCTGGTCGACACCAGACTTCTTCTGAGCCTTAAGGTTCCAGGCAAGATCGATGAGATAGCGGAAATCCTCGGAGGAGAGATCATGGATGTTGATGTAGTCGCGACCGCGGAGGCTGTTGTTCATGCCTATTTCCTTTCGAATTATTATCAAAATTATTGTTGAATGTGTCCCCGAGGAAAACACGGATATCCCTCGGGGAGCGGTACATGTGGCGCCTAAGCCAAAGAGCGCAGGCTCTAAGGCTCACTAACGACTGGCCGCCACGTCCTTAGTCCAGCAGTGCACGCCGCCGCCGGACAGGTTAAGCGCGAGGGAATCAATCATGATGACTTTGCGATCGGGGAAGCAGCTCTCAAGAACTGCCTTGGCCTGCTCATCCTTCTCTTTCACGACCTCGCTCATGCCCTCGTGGTAATAACGCTGGCCAAGAACGACGCCGTTGCAAATCAGGAAGTTGCAGTAGCTCGCTGCGGCGTAGAAGTGGACGGGGCCCTCGGGCCAGGGGGTGCCATCCATAAACTTGCCGCCCATTTCGTCGATGAAGCCCTTATAGAGCTCGTAATCTTCATCGCCAGGGGCGATAACGACTTCAATAGGCTCGGCGGTGGGCATACGAACGATCTCGAAGGGCTTGCCCTCCCAGTCCGTTTCGTTGCTCAGGATCTCGTAGGCTGCCTCAATGCGGCGACGAGACTCTGCTCCAGCCTTGCTCGAGGCTGCCTCTTCATCGGACACCTCGGCAAGAAGAATCTTGTTCGGAGTGATAAAGCGACACATCTCATCAATGTGAGCTGCAAAGCTCATGCCAAAGACGGGAGTTCCGTCTTCCTTCTCGTCGAGGATGCCCAGTCGATAGTCGTCGTCCTCGAGCATAGGCTGCGGAAGCCAGATAACCTTGTTGAGGTTGTAGATGCGCTTATACTCGGCCTCTACTTCCTCTTTCGTGAACTCGGGATTACGCTTGCGGCATTCCGTGTCCTCGATGGCGATCAGAGTGCCGTGACCGTCAAACTCACGGTCGCCGCCCTCCGAAACCATTTCGGAATTGACGATATCGAAGCAACCGAGCGCAACCGCCATGTGAACGGCTGCCTTACGTGCGGACTGGCACTCCGGGGAGTTCTTGTCCCACACGCCGTAATAGGTCCAAGCGGGGTTGACCATATAAGAATGGCCCTTGTCGTCGACCATGATGCTGGGACCGTTGTCGCGGACATAGAAGTTGGAGTCTTCGAACTGCGTGATCTCGATGCGATCGAGATCAACCCCCTCCTCCTTCAGGCGCGAGCAAGCCTCCTCATAGGAGCCGGGGGTGCCGCAATTGAGGTTGACCGTAACGTCGCCATACTCGAGCAGAGCCTTGATCACGTCAACGCAGGGCTGGCGGTTATCGTAGCCCTCTGCACGGATGTAATCGGGAAGCCATGTCACATAGACGTTGGAGCGCTTCTCGAACTCGCCCGGCATACGATAGTTCTCGTACATGGTTGGTCCTTCCGTCGGGTTTCCCGCGATGCTGTCCGGCCGCGACAATAGCGGGGTTTCACCTGCTATAGTACTACTATACCTACCGTTCGGTAGATAATTTTGAATAATTACCGCTCGCCTACTGATACATACCGTTCGCCGTATATAGTGGTCATGTTTGGACACGAATTGATGTTCCGTTGCCATCCTTAATAATGTTGGTAGTGCGGAAGTGATTTGCAATGGAGAAATGCAGCGTGAGCACAAGAAAAAAAATATTGGACGCAATGTACGATCTTGTGGCAGAAGTCGGTTATGACAAAGCGTCTATCGGAAAGATTTGCGACTTTGTCGGTATATCCAAGCCGTCGGTGTACTACTACTTTCCCTCAAAAGAGGAGATTTTCACTACGCTCTTGGACAGCATGTTTCCGACCATTGACTATCAGCGCGACTACTCGCTAATAGTCGATAGGGACGGGTTCAAGGCCGCGCTTATCGAGCTCGGCAATTCAGTTATAGGTGGCTATCGAAGCGATGAAAAGCGCCGGCGCGTGCTGGCCGAGGTTAGCGTTCAAGCAAATCGAATTCCTGCAGTTCAGGAACGTCAAGCGACGGCGACCAAACGAACCATGGATGCGCTTAAAGACATCCTTCTTCATGGTGTAGAGATTGGCGCGTTTTCCGATAGCGCCGACGTAATGCTCTACGTACAAATTCTTTATACCGTTCTGGAGGGAGCAAGCAATACGGTCGCTCAAGGTGAGGATATTGATGAGAAAGCGGTTTGGGCGGGAATAGTCGAGCTTATGTTCAAATAAACCAGCCAAGCTGAAGCGCATGTTGGCACCCATGGTGCCTGCGGGCAACCTTTAAAATGAAAACAGGGGTCGACTCCAGTCTGGCTTGGAGTCGACCCCTGTTGCATGGCAATCTATGCCGATGCAAATCGGCGCTTATTACTTTTCAGCAGCCTTATTGAGAAAGCCGGAAACGATAGCAAACGCAGCAATCATAAGGTTGCAGGCAATGCAGAAGATAAATACTCCCTGGAATGACCCTGCCATGCCGTAAACCTTCATCATGACCGGCATTCCAAAAGCACCGACGACATAGCCCGCTGAGCAAACGATCGAATAGATCCTTCCAAAATCGCGTGATCCAAAGAGCGAGAGGAGAAGCATCGGCATTGCGGTTCCAACGATGGCGAACATGACATCGTTTACACCAGCTGCAATGATGGAAACGGTCTCATTGCTTCCGCCAATGATAAGAAGCAGGAATGAAAGAATGCTGACACCTGTCCATGCGACCGTTGCTTTAATAGCGCCAAGCTTGTCGCATGTTTTGCCCACGAAGGGATTTAGGAAGATATCGGAGAGTGAAGCTGCCGAGACCATTAAGCTTCCTACGATAGGATTGAAACCGACCTCGCTTGCATAGGTTGGAAACAGCTGGTTCATGCAGCAGGTGAGCTGCGCCACGCAAAGCAAGAGGACACAGAGAATAAAAGACGGCGTTTTCGCGGCATCGCGGAGTGCCATGCCCGAAAGGACATCTTCCTGCTCATCGGCGCTGCAGCTCTCATGGGTTTCGGAGGCGGTCTCTCCGTACGGAAGCATATTGCGATCAGAGGGGTTAAGGCGAATGATAAATGCGCTTGCAGGCAAAATCATAGCTGCAGAAACGGCCGCAAGCACGATGTATCCCGTACGCCAGCCTTGCTGCTCGATGACCAGTGTAATGACAGGACTCAATAACAGCGTGCAGAGAGAATTAACGCCCCAAGCGAGGCCGATGGCGAGACCGGACGATTTGCTGAACCATTGGTCAATGACATCGGACATGCAGACGCCCGTTGTAAACGAAAAGCAGATGCCGATCACTGCGGCGGAGACGGTGAACATCCAGACCTCGGTGTAGAACGCCATTGCGGCGCCGGCGGCAATAAGGACGAGTTCAATGCAAATATGCCATGGTTTGCCGATTACTTTTGGAATGAAGCGACTCAAAAGCGGAAGCCCAAGCGCAAGGCCAAGAAGAATCGCGGTGAAATAGAAAGAAAAAGAAGTGTAGTCAAAGCCCAGATCTTCACATACTGGAGCAACGAATGAGCTGGCAATAATGCTATATGTGCCAGTTGTTCCGGCGGACATTAAGCCGAGCGCAATAACGACGACCCAAGCAAATGCGCCGCTTTCACGGAGACAATCTTTTTTGGCTGGTGTGGTGAGAGTCATGGTTGCTCCATTTCTATCGGCAATACATCCTATATGCCTACCGATAGGTATATAAACCAGAGGACTCTTCGTCAAGCATTAAGCGGGGAGAGGGAGTTCTTAACCTGCCGAACGGTAATTAGACCCCGTTTTCGCAAGGGTCTCAATGTGACAAAGGGACTGTCCCTTTGTCACATTATTCGGAGCGCAGGGCTTCGACGGGGTCCTTCTTGGATGCGCTACGGGCCGGCAGCAGGCCGGCAACAACCGTCAGTAACACCGAAATTGCAATGAGCACCAGCGCATCCTGCACGGGCAGACTCATTAGGTTGGGGACCTGTTTGACCGCAAGCGCCCAAGCATTGACCGGGAAGCTCACGGCCACCACGACGACAACAGCAAAGACGCCGGCAATGAGGCCCTCGATAAAGGTCTCGGCGTTGAACACGTTTGCCACGTTACGCTTCGACGCGCCAATCGCGCGCAGAATGCCAATCTCCTTTTTGCGCTCCAGCACGCTGATGTACGTGATGATGCCGATCATGATGGAGCTCACCACCAGGCTGATACTCACGAATGCGATGAGCACCAAGCTGATGGTGTTCACGATGTCGGTCACCGAACCCATGATGATGCCCATGTAGTCTGTGTACGAAATTGCCCGATCATCGTGGCCAGCGGCTTTGACCTGCTTGTTGTACGCATCGATGCGATCGAGTACGCGCTCCTTGGCCTCAAAGTCGCGCGGGAAAATCTTGACCGAGATGGGATCCGCCTCGTCCGCATAACCCAACGTGGTCAGATTGTTGTCGTAGGTGAGCTTCGACGCCTTGGCATAGCTCATCATGAGCGAACTCAGGTCCTCGGCGTCCATGTTGAAATGGATGGCACGAGCAAAGGCGCTCGCATCCACACGCATGGCGCCCGCCAAGTTGGCAATACTCGACGACATCTGCGTAGCCATCTGTCCCATGAGCCCCGCCGCGCCCGCCTTGAGCTGAGCTGACACCGTTGTCGCAATCTGGTCGCTGATTGTCTTGGTCACCTGGTCCATTGCCTGCTGCAGATACGGAGCCAGCTGATTTTGGACATAGTCGGTCATCGCCTGCTGCAGGCGCTCGGCCAGGACATCGCCGCCGAGCGCCTTGAGCTGTGCCAAACACTGCTGCGCCACAGCATCATTCTCAAGATACGTCGAGAACGCGGCGGCGAGCTTCGACGCGTCCTTAAGATCCTCGGGCGACAACGCCTTAAACTGCTCCGACTGCAAAAATCCCTCAAACAGCTGGTTGGCAAGCGTTCCCACCTGCTGCATTTGCTCGGGTGTGAGTTCCAGGCCGTCAAAGATGCCCGAGAAATCTGGTGCCGGCGCTTTGGCCATAATGTCGCTGAAATCGATGTCCTTCCCAACGCCCGAAAGGTCAATGTCCAGCCCGGATAAGTCGATACCAGAAAGGTCCATACCGCCGGCAACACCCGAGAGCGCAGACGCATCGAACGAGAACGCGCTCTTCAGCGCTGCCTCGTCCACACTGAACATGCTGCCTAGATCAACTCCTTGTTTGGCCTCGCCCTGCAGTTCATCGAAAGACTTGCCCGTAAAGACATCCGTCTCGGGATGGGCAAGCTGTTCTTGCACAATCTGCGAATCGGCGGCGCGCTCCATAAGCTGGCGAGTCAGCGCATGCGTGTAGGCAATGCCCGGGGACAACGCGCTCGCATTGGCTGTCTCGTTAGGTCGCACCACGCCCACAATGTGCACGTCGATACCGTCGGCAACCTTGGCTGCCATAAAGTCGGCGTCGCCAGACATGTCAGTCCACATGCCAGTCTCTTCGTTTTTGCGATAGGCATCGGCCGGCGACAACACCTTAAACGTGGTAGACAGCGCATCGTCGTAGGTAAAGTCGGCGCCGGTCTCGGGCGCTTCGACCCCACCGTCAGCCGCCATGGCGCTGTTAACCAGATCGTTGAGCTCATCGATATCCAGCGCACCGATGCTGTAGAGCGTGTAATCGCCCACCGTGCCGCGGCTCGAAAGCACCATTACGGCTTCGTTGGCAGACGTGGGCCAATGACCGGCGACAACATCGTACTGGCTGTCGAGCAGACTCTGGTCGTCAATCATCTCGTTAAAGACCGAGGTTCCCATGGATTCCATGCTCACCGTAGCCGCCGAGCTCGCGCCTCCGCTCATGGCCTCGGTCATGGCGTTGGGCACCAGCCGGACAGGCTTCTCATCGCCCTTGCCGGCACGATAGACAACCGGCGATATACCGTAGCCGTACTGAATGGCGTTGACCTCTTTGTCGATACCATCGCCGCCGTCGTCAAGCCATGCCTTAAAGCTCGTCATATCGTTGGACTTAACGCTTGCAAACATATCCTTTACAGCCGTGACCACGGGAATCTTATCGGTTCCCTGAGCCTTGCCGCCGGCACTGTCGTCGGACGAGTCCTCGCTCTTGGACATATCGTCATCCGCGGCCCCCTGCCCGCCCATCATGGACGACAGGTCGTAATCCTGCTTGGAGATCGTAAGCGGGTAACTCGAGAGCGTATCCTCCTCGACCTTTTTGATGTAATTGTTCACGCCATTGGAGAGCGCCAGGATTGCCGCAATACCGATAATTCCAATCGAACCTGCAAAGGCCGTCATGGCCGTACGGCCCTTTTTGGTCATAAGGTTTCGGGCAGAAAGCCCCAGCGCCGTCACAAAGCTCATCGAGGTTTTGCGCGTAGGCTTGGCCTCACGGCGCGTGGCCTTGGCAACATCAAAAGGGTCGGAATCGTCGGTAATCTTGCCGTCCGCCAGATTGACGATGCGCGTAGCGTACTGGTACGCCAGCTCGGGATTGTGCGTGACCATAATCACCAGACGGTCGCGCGCCACGTCCTTGAGCAGACCCATGACCTGCACGGATGTCGTTGAGTCCAGGGCGCCGGTCGGCTCGTCTGCCAGCACAATCTCGGGATCATTAATCAGGGCGCGGGCGATGGCCACGCGCTGCATCTGCCCGCCCGAAAGCTGACTCGGGCGCTTGTTAACGTGCTCGCCCAGGCCGACTTTCTCCAACGCCTCGCGCGCACGCTGGCGGCGCTCGGCATGCCCCACGCCCGTGAGCGTCAGCGCCAGCTCAACGTTTTCCAAAATGGTCTGATGCGGAATGAGGTTATAGCTCTGGAACACAAAGCCGATGCGGTTGTTGCGGTAGGCATCCCAATCGCGATCGTGAAAGTCCTTGGTCGAAATACCGTCGATCAGCAGGTCGCCCGAGTCAAAGTGGTCGAGTCCGCCGATAACGTTGAGCATCGTAGTTTTGCCCGAGCCTGAGGGACCCAGAATGGCCACGAACTCGTTATCGCGAAAAGACAGGCTTACGCTGTCGAGCGCCACCTGCGTAAACGACTGCGTAACGTACCTTTTGCAAATACCTTTGAGCTCCAACATGGACGGCAACCTCTCCCACGCGGGCGCACTTGCCCGCTCTCCCCCGCCGTTCGTATTCGACGCGTTTGTCCTACTCTATCCCCATTTTTTGCCGGAGCCAGTGAGGAATGTAACGAACCGCGCCAAAAAACGAACGGGATGACGCCCAAAAGAAGAGGTCCCGAGCGGGACCTCTATATGGTGGAGCTTATTTTGAAAGGTAGCGGACTACTTCGCACAGCGGCGCACGATCCTCGCTATGCTTACACGTTTTTTACTGCTCGCTATTCGCAATCGCCTGGTCGATAAGCTTGTCGAGTGCTGCGCGCTGCTCGGCGGAGCTGATGGCTCCCACGATTGGATCCCCTACGATGTTGCCATTCTGATCGATGACATACGTTGTCGGGAACGAGAACAAATTTGACGTAAACTTACCGGCCTCGCTATCCGACTTGAACCAGATGTTCTTATACGTCACGCCCTTCTTGCTCAGCACGTCCTTGGCATCTGCAATCTCGCCCTTGTTGCCATCGAGCGTAAAGGAATTGACGCCCACGACCTGGCCGCCCTTCTTGGCAAGCTCCTTATTCAGGTCCTCAAGGTCGCCCAACTCACCCACGCATGGCTTGCAAGTGGTGAACCAGAAGTTCATGACGGTAACCTTGTTCTTAGAGAACAGCTCGTCGCTGCTCACGTCGTTGCCGTCCAGGTCCTTGCCCGTAAAGCTGGGGAACTTCGTCGCCTCGCTCGAAGCATTGGCACCAGCCGTCATGCCAGCGGTCGAAGCGTCGACGCTCTCGCCCGCGCTCGGCGTGCTTCCACAGCCGGGGAACTCCTTCTCCAGGCTCTCGAGCTTGTCTTCGATCTCCTTGATCTGCTGTGCACCGGCCTTGAGCGTCTTAAGCTCATCCGCCGTGAACTCATCCTTGGCGCCGTCGATGGTCTTGAGCAGGAAATCGCCGTAATTGCTGCCGTTCTCAATCATTGCCGAGTCTTTATTTGCCGCATTGAATACCTTTTCCCACAGCGCGTTATCACTCGAAAAGATATCGTTCTCCTTTTGCATGAGTTTTGCATACAGCTCGGCGGCCTCGTCGGCATTGGCCGGCTTCTGCGCAGTGAGTTCTGCGATCTTAGGATCGGAGCTCGCAGATTCGCTCGCATTGCCACCGGGCGCCGAACATGCCACAAGGCACAAGGCCAATACCGGCACCATAAACAGGGCCGCAATCTTAGAAAGCTTCATGGTCATTCCTCCGTTTTGTCGAAGCTTGTTTATTTTTTATCGGCGGTCAAGGGAAGCTTTTCCGCCGACACATCCAGGCCATAGCGATAGCTGATGGCATCGACGGGACAGGCCCCGATGCACTTTCCGCACCGAATACATTCGGCATGATTGGGCGCGCGGACCACATCAACGTCCATCTGACAAACCTTTGAGCACTTGCCGCACGAGACACATTTGCATGCGTCAACCCGAATCCCCAGTAGGGACACCCTATTCATGAGCGCATAGAATGCGCCGAGTGGACAAATCCATTTGCAGAAGGGGCGGTAGAACAAAACGCTCAGCACTACCACGGCAATGAGAACGGCAAGTTTCCAAGTAAAGAGATGTCCCAACGCAGATCGAATGCCGGCGTTGGCAATGGCCAGCGGAATGGCGCCCTCGAGTACGCCCTGCGGACAGATGTACTTACAAAAGAACGGGTCGCCCATGCCCACGTCGTTAACCACCAAGACGGGCAGCAGCACCACGGCAAACAGCAGCACGACGTACTTGATGTACGTGAGCGGCTTGAGCTTTTTCGTGGAGAACTTTTTGCCGGGAATCTTATGAAGCAGCTCCTGCAGCCAGCCAAACGGGCACAGAAAGCCGCATACAAAGCGTCCCAGCAGCACGCCGAGCAAAATGAGCGTACCGGTAACGTAGTAGGAGAAGTTGAACTTGGATGAACCTACCACCGACTGGAACGACCCGATGGGGCACGCACCCGATGCCGCGGGGCACGAATAGCAATTAAGTCCAGGTACGCAGACTGTTTTTCCCGCGCCCTGATAGATGCCGCCTTTGGCAAAGTTTGGCAGGTGAATGTTGGTGATGAGCGTCGCCGCCGCCTGAATGAATCCGCGAAATCGGGCCAAAACATGCGACGCAGTGTTTTCTCTTTTATCCAATTCCGATACACTCCAAGCACAGCCTAATCGCTTTGGCCAGCACGGCATCCGCCTCGCCACGCATAACGCCAAAGCACACCATGGCAATTCCGACGATCAACAAAGCGACCTGTACCACGGGTTTTACTGCTTTGAACAACCCAACCACTCCTTTCGTTACGCGACCATTGGACCATATCGACTATAAAATCCGTGTTAAGCGCGATTTGGAATGTGCAAGGAGACTGTTATGCGTATTTTGATCGTCGAAGACGAGCGAGCACTGTGCGACGCGGTCGCACGCAGCTTGCGAAACCTGGCATACAGCGTCGACTGCTGCCACGATGGACGGGAGGCGCTCGATCTGCTGAGCATCGAAGTCTTTGACCTCGTGGTACTCGACCTCAATCTCCCCCGTATCGACGGCATGACCGTGCTCAGGGAACTTAGGAAAACCGACTGCGAGACCAAGGTACTGATTCTGTCCGCGCGTGGCGAAGTATCCGATAAAGTCGCCGGACTCGATGCCGGCGCCAACGATTACCTCACCAAGCCGTTTCATCTGGACGAGCTTGCGGCAAGGATCCGCAGCCTTACCCTCAGACGCTTTACACAAAGCGACATAGTTTTAACCTGCGGAAAGCTCCGCTTTGACACCAAGGCGCGCATCGCCTCCGTGGACAGTGAGGCTTTATCTCTTACGCGCAAGGAAACGGGAATCTTGGAATACCTGATGCTTAATCAAGGGCGTCCGGTAAGCCAAGAGGAGCTCATCGAGCACGTTTGGGATAGCAGCGTAAACAGCTTTAGCAACGCAACCCGCGTTCACATCTCGTCGCTCCGCAAAAAGCTACGCAGCGCTTTGGGATACGACCCGATTCGCAATCGAATTGGAGAGGGCTACGTTATGGAGGATAGCGAATGAAAAGGCTTTCGCTGCAATGGCGCATAACGATTATGACGGCACTGCTCACGTGTGCAGCATGCGTGCTGACGAACTGCCTGGTCGGCTATACGGGCATGCGCTACATGGATGCCATCGGCAGCGACATCTCGGCCTTTAACGCTGCCAGCGCGGATTCGCCCCAGGTGTTCGACCCAACGAAAACGGCCCTCGATGACAAGGTCACAATCGTCGTAAACGACGCACAGGAGTCTTTTGGCACGACAGCCTGGTACATCACGGCTGGAGTCACACTCCTTGGCGGCGCGCTGGCATACTTTGTGAGCGGTCGTGCGCTCAAACCGCTACGGGCTTTTGCAGCCCAGGTAGAGCGCGTGCAGCCTGACAACCTAAGCGAAATCAGACTCAGTGAAGATGTGCCCAACGAGCTACAACGATGCAGCGCCTCTTTCAACGACATGATCGCCCGTCTTGGCGAAGGGTTCTCTGCACAGCGTCAGTTTACCGGCAACGCCGCACACGAGCTGCGCACCCCGCTCGCCCTTATGCAAGCACAGATTGAACTATTCATCTCCGAGCACTCCGGTTTGCAACCCGAAACAGCCGAGCTGCTCGGCCTGCTACAAGAACAAACCGAGCGCATGTCTCGAATGACCAAGGTATTGCTTGAGATGAGTGAGCTCCGCAGCGTCCCTTGCGGGGACGCTGTTGAACTCGGTCCCCTGTCCGAAGAGGTCCTCACCGACCTTGCGCCACTTGCCGAGAATAAGGACGTAACCCTCGATTGCGCCGGAGACGCTTTGACAATCGGAAGTGATACGCTCCTCTATCGGCTGGTGTTTAATCTGGTCGAAAACGCCATCCGTTACAGCCGCTCCGGCTCGACTGTCAACGTCTCCATCAGCGACAGCGACAGCCATGTGCTCCTGCGAGTCAAAGATGAGGGCCCGGGAATACCCAAGCAGTACCGAGAGAGCATCTTCCAGCCGTTCTTTCGTCTAGACAAATCCCGCAGCAGGGCATACGGCGGCGCAGGACTCGGGCTAGCTCTCGTTTGGGAGATTGCAGCGCTTCACGGTGGCGCCGTAGAGGTCGAAGCAAGTTCCGAGGACGGGACCACCATGCTCGTAAGCCTTCCAAAATGATCTGTAGCGTTAGCCGAACAGTAAAACGAAAGGGGTCCCGAGCAACAGGAGTACAATTGCTGCATTGTTGCCAGCTGTTGGGAGATGGAAGATGGACTGCGATGGCTACCCACGCGTTCCCATGCCGTTGATGTGCACCGCCTTTGTGCCGGGGCAGATTGACGATGCGGTTGCAGGCATTTCCGACCCCGATTCACGCACCATCGCCACGGCAGAAGCGCTGTACTTTCGCGGACAGGCCACTCTCGCCGCCGAGGCAGCACGCCCCTATCTTGACGCCACCGACCCCGCACCGCGCTATTCCGCATGCTTTATCTGCGGATATGCCAGTCTGTCGCTCAACCGTATCGCCGATGCCCGCCGGTGCCTTGCGGGCATCCTTGATGTGCCCACCGACGAAGAATCGCTCGCCGTCCACGCCACGCATATCCTGTTCGCCTCGGCCGCAAGCGTCCTGCTACATCTGCCTTCCCCGTATTCTGCCGAAGAGTTTTATCCACTTGCGGCGCATCTGCCCGAAGGCCTGCGCCTGTTCGCCAGCTACGTGATGGCACACGCCTTGTATCTGCGCGGCGAATACGGCCGCAGCCTAGGCATGGCGGAAAATGCCCTGATCATGAAACAGGGAAGCTATCCCATCTCGGAACTGTTCCTGCATCTGGCAGCTTCCATGGCATGCATGAGCCTCAAGGACATCGACGCCGCAAAAACGCACTTCGGAGTTGCTTGGAACATTGCACGTCCCGACGGCCTTATCGAGCTCATTGGCGAGCACCACGGCCTTTTACAGGGGCTCATCGAGGCGTGCCTAAAAACGCAATACCCTGACGACTTCGCGCGCATCATCGAGATCACGTACCGCTTCAGCTACGGCTGGCGGCGCATCCACAACCCCGATTCGGGCGAGGACGTGGCCGACGATCTAACGACCACGGAATTCACCATGGCCATGCTCGCCTGTCGTGGGTGGACCAACGCCGAAATCGCACGCCATATGGGAGTATCGCCGGGCACCGTCAAAAACCGCCTATCCGGCGTATACGCAAAGCTTGGCATCGGCACACGCGCCGAGCTGGTCGCGCATATGTTGCGTTAGCGACCGGGCTGCCAAGCGCATCGAACGCGTTCCGGAACCCGGCGCTTCGCTCGATCAATTTGGACATTTTGACCCTTGAATGGCACTACCGCCACGGGGCGCCTTCTCGCAAAATTGGATTATTTCCACCGATACTTGCGGGATGGGAGCCCAAGATGCTTGATCGCCGTTCGTTACTTGTCGCCGGAGCGTCCTCGTTAGCGAGCATTATGTTGCCGCGCGTGCCGGGAAGCGCAAACGCCTTCATATTGCCGTTCGCGCCCACCGAAGCCCATGCCGACGAAAAAGACCCCTTCAGGGTGCTCGTTCTCTCGCGCACCATGTTTGGTGTGGTCGTGGTCGACGTTGCCAACAAGAATACGCCCATCACGGGTGCCCAGGTCACACTCACATCGCGCTATGCCGCAGGCAAGCAGCTCACCGCCACTACCGATGACGAAGGCACGGCCATCTTTGAGGTCGCGCCGCTTTCGGAAGGCTACGTGGACGAGGCGACGCTTCTCGACGCGTACGACTTCAACGGCGGCATCTCCATTAGCATGGCGGGCTACCGCGATGTCGAGATTCCCCTCGCGCGTGTCCAAGGCGGCACCGCCATTACCGCACCCACACGTCCGCTCTCCGATGGCGAGCCGTACTTTCGCCAGCTCACATTCGACGAATGGGACGTCCAGTACGCCGACGCCACGTTTATGGCAATGCCAGCGGACGAAGCAGCAAACGATCAGCCCGACACGCACGCTTTTACCGTGCAGGCCCATCTGCCGCAGAGCGGGCAGGCAACGTTGCATATCAATAAAGTGATGCCCGCTGCGGGCAGCTCATCCGAAACCGTCACGCAGATTGGCCAAGTCACGGCCAGCGCATCGGGCGCGGATAATCTGGCGACGTTCACGCTAGAAGACAAGTTCCTCGATGCAGCGTCGAGCCTTCTGGAAGAAGGATGCAAGCTGCGCTTTGTCCTCGATTACCAGGGCAAAACCTACACGCTCTTCTCCCCCATGGCCGTTGTTACCGCGCCGGCGGCAAAGGCGGAATCCGGATCGACCACTATCGTCCCCACCACCATGGACCAAGAGATCACTCCGTTTGATTTCCCCGCAGCGTTTCCCGGCATCGGCGGCAATAAGTTCACGTGCTGGATGCCCACATTTCCGATTCTCTTCGATTTCTCGTTTGCTGGATACGTGCTGTTTGGCGGAGGGTACAAACCAGCTAGCTATATGAACGATTCGGGCAACCCTGATCCTGAATACTGGAAGAAATCGCCGCGCGAGTCGGGCGCCAAGCAGGCAAACCGCTACCTCGACGAGATGGAGGGGAAGTGGAATCAGTACAAGAGGATGAGTGCCGGTTCGGGCACCGATCCAAGAAACACCAAGCTCCTTCGCCACCATTGCACGCCGCTGTTCACGATGGATATCGCCACACAGCTGTACGGCTCGCTCGCCTACGATTGGGTGGGCAAAACCTGGGGTAACAACAACGACCCCGCATACGGCAATATTAAGGCCCTCTTCCAGGTAAGAACCGACCTCAATTGGACCGAGCAGTTTACCCTAGGACCGGTGCCATTTTTCCTAAACGTCAACCCCTGGGTGCTGGCAAAACTGGCGCTCGCCGTGGGTGCCCACACGCACGGCAGCGGCGCGGCGTTTTTTAAAAACATTTCGCTCGACTATTCAAACACGTCGGGCTCGTTCACCATCCAGATCGGGCTTGCCGTCACCTTTGGCGCCGGCGTTGCCGGCGTCGCTTCGTCTGCCGTGCGCGGCGCCGCATCCCTCACGCTGTTCATTGGGTACGAGAAGGCAGATGGGCACCAGCTTCCGCGACTGCGCGTAGGTGCAGACGTCGATGTCGATGTGATACTCCAGTTCGTAATGTTCAAGTGGACCGCCAAGGCCTGGTCGGGGTCGTGGCCCACACTCCTCGATTCGTGGAATATGTCGGTGAACAATGGCGACCAGTATATGCTCCAGCGCTCTGAGCTCGCATTGGGTGGAGATACGCCTTACACGTTGGATGCCCGCTTCGGCACGCCTAGCAACATTGAGGCGGGCGGCGTGCCGCAATTCATCGCATCGGCCACCATCGTCACCAACGCCGAACTGCTCGCACGCGCCGAGGTTAAGGCCACTGCCGTAAACGCCGCGCCTGTCGTGCGCGATTGGGATCAAGCGGTCACGCGCATTGAGCTCGAGGCGGATGCAGAAAGCGACGACACAGGACAGGTTGAGCATTTCGTCCATGCACTGATAGAGAACGACGAAAACACCGCGCCGATGTATGAGTACACCTACATCGGTCAGGCAACGAACACCGTTGCCGACCCGAACGCCAATTCTGCCAGCGTGTCGGAGGACGAGCGTGGCGGCATAAAACCCTCGAGCGACAACGTGCTGTTTTCCGGCGTGCTCAGCGAAGCCCACATGAAGCTGGCAATGATTGCCGGCGTAGAATGCCTGTTCCGTATCGCCTCGGTGCGCTACGGCGACAATGGTCGCTCGCGCTTGGTGGTACACACAAAGGCAAACGGAACGTGGTCCGCTCCCACGCCTGTGGACTTTCCCCTTGGGTTTGGCGAGGAAGACGTGGAGCGCGACGGCATATACGATTACGACTTCGACGTAGTGGAATATACGGACGGAAGAGGAAACCAGGACGCCTACGTGCTGTTGGTCTCGGGCGAGCGCCCCGACGGCGACAGCACCCTTTTCGATACGGCAAGCACAGCCGGCATACTGTCCGTTGTGCGCCTGCGCATAAGCAATAGCGAAGTTCGCGTGGTATCGCACACGTCGTGGCGCAGCATCTCGCGCGGCCGCCTGCAGGAGGACGGTTACCATTGTCTGCAGTGTCCACGCATCACGGTGGGCAAGACGCTTGTCGACGGGCGTCTGTCGGGCGCCTATCTCCACCGCCGCGGAACCACGGCAGAAAAGGCGTTGGGCACCGAGGCAGAGGTCGCGCTCGAGTGCTTTACCCTGTGGTCGGACGTTTCGGGCGACAGCCTCACGTTCCGTCAGGTCCTCCGCTTTCCGCAGGCACCGTCGAGCATCGAGCTGGGCGAGCCCGAGAATATCAACGGCAAAATGGTGGTGCCCGTTGCGTACGAGACCGCAGACGGTTGCGGCTGCGCATCGTACGCCGTGATCGGCCAGTCCATTGCGGGCTGGGGCGTTATGCCACCAGACGCCACGGTACCCCGTGCGGTACCGTGGCCACAACATTCGGGCTTTTTGGCAACCGTCAACGAGCAACTGCAGCATATTACTTGGACGCGAGGCGCATCGGCGTTTGCAACGCAGCCCGTGGGTGCCGCAGGCTGTGGCCCGGCATCGTTTAGCGTAAGCAACAACGGCAGGTGCGCGCTCTATGTAGAGAACACCGATGGCAAGGTGGGACAGACCTACGACGAAGAAGGCAACCCAGTTGCAGTGATGGGCAAGCACTTCCGCATCTTCGCCAGCACCTTGTCAGGCGATCTGTTTACGGAGCCGTTCGTGATGTGCGAGCTGGACCATCCCGTCGATCAGATAACGACATTTTTGACGTCGGGGAGCATGCTCTCCGCGCTCGCCACGCACATTGTGAGCGCGGAGAAGAGCGAGGCAGAACTACACGGCATCGAAATGCCCTTGGTGGCGTGTGCCACTCCGACGGGCGCGGTCGCTACCTCGGGCGCGGTGGTGCCCGGAACAGCAGGCGAATCCTTCATGGTCACGGTGCGAAACGACGGTAACACCTTGCTGACCGCCGGCACGATCGATCTGTACCGAGAGGGCTCCAGCCAGCCGTTCTCCAGCGCATCCATCGGGTTCGGAGCAAACGCACGCATGGCTTCGATCTACGATCCGGAGCTTGCCGAGGATGCTTCGGCCAACGACATGGCACACGTGAAGTACGCGCTCGAGACGCTGGGCGCACGTTTTGCAACGCACCCGCTGGTAGCCGACAGCGGCAACGCCGTGCTGGCACCGGGTTGCACGGCACAGTTCCGCATGAGCTTCGCCATCCCCGAGAGTTGGAGCGACGAGGTGGGCAAACGCGTAACGCTATATGCGAAGGCGCGTAATCTGGTGGCGCTCGATCCCGTAACGCTCGAGGAAATTCGACCGGGCGCAAACTCGGCGCTGGGTGCCGTACTGCACGAGCTTCATGTGCCCGACGCGGCATGCGAACGCTCAGAAGTTCAGGTCGGCGTATGCGACAACGCGGATACGACAGGACTTCACGACGCCCCGATGACGGTCGACGGCGATGGCGGCACGAGTGGAGGTGGCTCCGGCGGAAGCAGCTCCGGTAGCGGCAGTGGCTCTGGCAGCGGCAAGGATCACGGCAATAACAAGCGCCCCGGAAAAGCGGGCGCGCTTGCGGGCACGGGCGACAGCAACGTCCCCCTGACAGCAGCCGCAGCAGCACTCGCCGCAGCCGGCGCCGGCCTTGTCGCCTACAGCGCCCGCCGCACGGCGCTCGAAAACGACACCGCCGATGAGGTCAATTCTGATAAGCCTCACTAGCTCTCAGTTACCTTTGCGAGAGACGCCGACTCGGCTCATCGAACATCAAATGGGCTGGTTCTGGATACCCAGAGCCAGCCCATTACGCATTAGATATCGTCAGTGGAGTCGAGTTCTGCCTCGAGCTTGGCACGGCGTCTTTTCGCCGTGAAAAACGTTGCGCACAGGACAGCAAACGTGACCGCGAAAATCGTCGCGCCGCAAAACACGCCCGTGGCCAGGTTCGCCAACCAAAAGACGCTTTCGAGCGGCACGATCTGCGCCTCAGCGATACAGCGCATTGCGGCAATAACAAGCGCGAACGCGGCGCCGCTAAGACCGCTGAGAAGCAGGAAATATCCAACAGGAAGATACTCGGTTTGCCCAAAACGATTGGTATCGACATAGCCCTTCCGCGTTTGCAGTCCTGCGCAAATCAACATCACGAGAACGAGCCACAAATACATGGCTGCCTCGAACGGCGTTGCAAAGCCATGCGGCATTTCACTGGCGTCGCTGTGAACCCACGCAACCTGTCGAGCTATAAACTGGTAGAAAAAGATCATCAACATGCCAAACGAAAGCAGCACGAAACCAATCTTGTAGATCTTCGCGCTCTCAGCCTCCAGGCGCTCATCCTTTGGGTCGGCATATTCACGCCACTTTTGCACGAGTTTTAAATCTTCAAATTTCATAGCGAACTCCTAAAGAGCGTCAGGGTCGACGTCGCTCTCGTCTTCCCAAAACAAGTCGTTCAACGTAACGCGTAGCGCTTTACAGATTGACACGCACAAATTGAGCGTGGGGTTGTAGCCGCCCGCCTCGATCAGGCCGATGGTCTGGCGCGTAACGCCCACGGCCTCGGCCAAGTCAGCTTGCGAAAGGCCAACCGCCGCGCGCGCCGCCTTCATGCGTAGGTTCTTTTTGCCCGGCATGGAGTTCCTTTCGTAGTAATGGACAGATATCCGTTGCAACATGACACATATATATTGCATCTATCAGCCAATGTCAACTATATCTGTCATTACGGAAACCATATCCGCCATCGCTATGCGGACATAGCAATTTCGATTCGCTATTCAAACTTACTCGGACAGAACCGACTCGGTTTTGTCCGAGTAAACGCTGTTCCACCAAATTCAGAACGTTTGTTCGATGGATTTCGTGTTGGTTGGAATCGCCTATGGGCTGGGCTATGCTAACTTGACTATCTATATGACTTAAACGCAGCAAAGGAGCACCGAGAGAGCGAGTATGGCAAAAAACACCGCAAACTATGGTAACGACAGTATCCGCCAGCTCAAGGACGAGGAACGCGTACGCCTGCGCCCCGCCGTCATCTTTGGCTCGGACGGACTCGATGGCTGCGCGCATGCCGCCTTCGAGATCCTGTCTAACGCCGTTGACGAGGCACGCCAGGGCTACGGCAAACTTATCACCCTTACCGCCTTTCGCGATGGCTCCATTCAGGTAGAGGACAACGGCCGCGGCTGCCCGCTCGACTGGAACCCTTCCGAGAAGCGCTTTAACTGGGAGCTCGTCTTTTGCGAGCTCTACGCCGGCGGCAAGTACAACAACAACCAGGGCGGCGACTACGACTTCTCGCTCGGCACCAACGGCCTGGGCTCCTGCGCGACCCAGTACGCCTCCGAATACATGGACGTCACGGTTTGGCGTGACGGCAACAAGTACTCCCTGCACTTTAAGAAGGGCAAGGTCGTCGGCGCCAAAAAGAAGGCACTCGAGATTGAGCCCAGCGACGAGGACCGTACCGGCACCACCATCAAATGGCGCCCCGATCTTGAGGTCTTTACCTCCATCAGCATTCCCCACGATTGGTATCGCGAGACCATGCGCCGCCAGGCCGTGGTCAACGCCAACGTAACCTTCCGCCTGCGCATCGAGGGCGATGATGGCGAATTTACCGAAGAGGACTTTTGCTATCCCAAGGGCATCGAGGACTACGTGCTCGAGAAGGTCGGTGCCGACTACCTCACCGAGCCCTTCTTTATCGAGGCCGACCGTCGCGGTCGCGACCGCGAAGACCTGCCCGACTACAACGTAAAAATCACCGCATGCATGTGCTTCTCTCGCACCTTCATGATGCAGGAGTACTACCACAACTCATCGTGGCTCGAGAACGGCGGCTCACCCGAGAAGGCGGCCCGTAGCGCTCTGACCAGCGCCATCGATGCCTACATTAAGCAACAGGGCAAATACAACAAAAACGAAAGCGGCATTAAGTGGCAGGACGTCCAGGACTGTCTGGTGCTGGTAACCAACTGCTTCTCCACCCAGACGTCCTACGAGAACCAGACCAAGAAGGCCATCAATAACCGCTTTATCCAGCAGGCCATGACAGCATTCTTTAAGGAGCGCCTCTCGACCTACCTGATCGAAAACAAAGACGCCGCCAACAAGATCATGGAGCAGGTGCTCATCAACAAGCGCTCGCGCGAGAACGCCGAGAAGACGCGCCAGAGCATCAAGACCAACCTGCAGCAGAAGACCGACATGGCCAACCGCGTGCAGAAGTTCATCGACTGCCGCTCCAAGGACAAGAGCCGCCGCGAGATCTACATCGTAGAGGGCGACTCGGCAGCAGGCGCCATTCGCACCTCGCGCGATGCCGAGTTCCAGGGTGTTATGCCCGTCCGCGGCAAGATCCTCAACTGCCTAAAGGAGGACTATCCGCGTATCTTTAAGTCCGACATCATCATGGACCTCATGCGCGTGCTGGGCTGCGGCGTGGAGATCAAGGACAAGCGCATCAAGAACCTCGGTGCCTTCGACCTGGACAACCTCAACTGGAACAAGGTCATCATCTGTACGGACGCCGACGTCGACGGTTATCACATCCGCACGCTCGTGCTCACCATGCTCTACCGCCTGGTGCCTACACTTATCGACGAGGGCTACGTCTATATCGCCGAGTCGCCGCTCTACGAGATCAACTGCAAAGAAAAGACCTACTTTGCCTACACCGAGCTCGAGAAGAACGGCATCCTCAAGGAGATCGGCGACCAGAAGTGCTCCATCAACCGCTCCAAGGGTCTTGGTGAGAACGATCCGGACATGATGTGGCTCACCACTATGAACCCCGAGACGCGTCGTCTGATCAAGGTGGAGCCCGAGGACGTCACCAAGATGGAGACCATGTTCAACCTGTTGTTGGGCAATGACGAGGCAGGCCGCAAGCGCCATATCTCCGAGCACGGCAAGGAATACCTCGACCAGCTGGACCTGCAATAGCAGCAAATCGATAACGACGGCCCATAAGAAGTTCAAGAGGAAATCGTGGCAAAGAAGAAGACGAAGAACCAGCCAAAGAAAAAGCAGGTCAACGCCGAGAACGTCATCGGCCTGCACTCCGAGGTCACCGACCAGCCGATCACGCAGACGCTCGAGGTCAACTACATGCCCTACGCCATGAGCGTCAACGTCTCGCGTGCGTTCCCCGAGATTGACGGCTTTAAGCCCTCGCACCGCAAGCTGCTCTACACCATGTACAAGATGGGTCTGCTCAAGGGCGAGCGCCAAAAGAGCGCCAACATCGTGGGCCAGACCATGAAGCTCAACCCGCACGGCGATGCCGCAATCTACGAAACGATGGTGCGCTTGGCTACGGGCAACGAAGCGCTGCTTGCCCCCTTCGTTGAGTCGAAGGGCAACTTTGGCAAGTACTATTCGGGCGACCTGAGCTACGCCGCCTCACGTTATACCGAGGCCAAGCTCTCCCCCATCAGTGCCGAGATCTTCAAGGACATCGACAAGGACCCGGTCGACTTCATCGACAGCTACGACGGCGCCATGAAGGAACCGCGTCTGCTGCCCACCACGTTCCCCAACATCCTCGTCTCGGCCAATAAGGGCATCGGCGTCGCCATGGCTTCCGACATCTGCGGCTTCAACCTCAACGAGGTCTGCACCGCAACGATGCACTACCTCAAGGATCCCGACTGCGACCTGCTCGAGTACATGCCCATGCCCGACTTCTCGACCGGCGGCGAGATTATCTACCGCCGCGAGGAGATGGAGAAGATCGTCGAGACCGGCCTTGGCAGCTTCCAAATCCGCTCCCGCTGGCGCTGGATTCCCGAAGAGCGCATCATCGAGGTCTACGAGATCCCCTACACCACCAAGACCGATGTCATCATCGAGCGCATCGTCAAGCTCTCCAAGGAGGGCAAGGTCAAGGAAATCGCTGACATCCGCGATGAGACCGACCTCTCGGGCCTGCGCATCGCCATCGACCTTAAGCGCGGTGTCGACCCCGACAAGCTCATGGCCAAGCTCTATCGCTCGACCACGCTGCAGGATTCGTTCTCGTGCAACTTCAACGTGCTGGTCGACGGCTACCCCCGCGTTATGGGCGTGCGCCAGATCTTGCACGAGTGGGTCAAGTGGCGTATTGAGTCCACGCGTCGACGCATCAACTTTGACCTGGGCAAAAAGTCCGAGCGCCTGCACCTGCTGCACGGCCTCGAGGCGATCTTGCTCGACATCGACAAGGCCATCGCCATCATCCGCGGCACCAAGCTCGAAGCCGAGGTCGTGCCCAACCTTATGAAGGGTTTCGACATCGACGAGACCCAGGCCGAGTTTGTTGCCGAGCTCAAGCTCCGCAACATCAACGAGGAGTACATCCTCAACCGCACCAAGGACATCGTTAAACTTGAGGGCGAGATTGCCGAGCTTGAGGAGATTCTCTCGAGCGAAGACAACATCAAGAAGGTCATCAGCGACGAGCTGGCCACGGTCAACAAGAAGTACGTGATGCCGCGCCGCACGGGCAGGATCGAGCCCCATGAGGTTATCGAGGTAAGCTTGGAGCCCGAGGTCGAGGAGTACCCGGTCACCATCATGCTCTCGCGCGATGGCTACCTTAAGAAGATGACGGACCGCGTACTCAAAAAGGCGACCACGCTCAAGTACAAGGACGGCGACAAACCCTTTATCGAGTTCCCGTCCTCCAACACGCACGAGCTGCTGGTCTTTACCAACAAGAGCCAGGTGTACAAGTGCAAGGTTGCGGCATTTGAGGACACCAAGTCGGCCCAGCTGGGCTCGTACCTGCCGACCGATCTTGAGATGGAACCCGACGAGAGTGTCATCTGGGTCATCGACCCCGAGGACTACAAGGCCGACGTGTTGTTCGTCTTTGAGAACGGCCGCGTGGTGCGCGTCGCGCTTTCTGGATACGTCACCAAGACCAACCGCAAGCGCCTCAAGAACGCCATCTACGGCGGCAGCAAACTGCTGTATGCCCAGGTGCTCAAGGAAGATCGCGACCTCGCACTGGTCTCGAGCGACTATCGTTTGATGAACTTCAACACGTCGCTGCTCAAGACCAAGACGACCACCAACACGCAGGGCGTCCAGGCCTTTACAGCCAAGAAGGGTCGCTCGGTCACCACCGTCGGCACGACCGAGGAGATCCTTGGCGCCGGCGTCTCGGCCGAAAAGTTCACCGCACAGAGCCTACCCTCCGCCGGTGCCCTCATGAAAGAAAACGACATGCCGAGTCTGTTTGACTAAAACAACGGTGGCCAAACCGTCATGGGTTTACAAAGCAGCGGGGCCCGGAGCGCAGCAACATCGCGCTCCGGGCCCCGTTCGTTGCAACGTAGTCGGAATAATAGGAATCCCCGTTTTTCACTCCTGCAATCCCACGGCACAAGACATGTTAAGCCGTTAGCAAAACTTGCAAAAATTAGCAAAAGTTGCAAAAGTTAGCAAAACCTGCAAAGGGGCCACCATGGATCGCAGCAAATGTCTCCGCCATGCCAGGCATGCTCGAAGATATCATCGAGCGAACCAAAGAAGCCGCAGATAGCTACCTCTTACAGCCTCATGCGCGCATAAACGGCGTTCAAATTGGTCCAGTAGGCATCGATTGGACATATGCTCAAGAGGCCCAGGGCAACTGGCGCACACGCATGAATGGCATCTTTAAACAACTCGAAAAACATGACATCGGGCTTCTCTCGAAACGACCTATCGGGAGCTTTCCGATAAAGACATTGAGTTTTTGCTCGCGATGCTGCCCGATTCTGGCCCCAGCAGGGTCTCGGAGATAGCCAAACGCATGGGCGTCGCCAGCAACTACGCAAGCCAATACAAACGCCGCCTCCTGGAGGACGGCGTCATCGGAGAGCGCGGGCGTGGTCTCGTTGGCTTTGACATTCCCGCGTTCAGGGAATTCTTGAACGAGAAGGCGTTTTAGCACGCCGGAATTGTCCGCGGAAGCATCAACGCATGGCAATCAGCATTCCTCTTGATAAGGATTGCAAGCATTTCCACCAACACCGATTGCCATGCGTTCCTCTTGTCCTTAGGCGAGCTTGCGAGCGAGCTCTCGCACCTCTTCCAACTTGGGCGACGATGCCATGCTGTCGCGCTCGGTCATACCGCTGATGGTGACGACGCCCTGGTCCTCCCACTTGCAGTACGCGCAGGTTAACTTGTACATAGCGATCGCCGCATCATAGACGCCCTCGCTGTGACTATCGAGTAAAAGGGCCGTCTTGGTGAACGGGAAGCCCGTGGCACCGAAGGCGTACAGGCGGTCGATGGCGGCCTTCTCCTGCGCGGTGATATCGAACCAGTAGATAGGCGAGGCGAAGACGACCATGTCGGCGTCTTTCAGCGACTCGATCACGTTGGCCATGTCATCCTTCTGCACGCAGACGCCCTCATGGGCGAAGCAGTACTGGCATCCCAAGCAGCCGGCGATCTTCTTGCTGGCAACGCGGACGACCTCGACCGTATTGCCGCCCTCACGCGCGGTCTCGGCAAACGCCTCGACCATGGTATCGGTATTGGCGCCCTTACGCGGGCTGCCGCTCAACACAACGATATTCATAGAAATCTCCCTCCTTCATGCCGCAGGCGCGCGGCATATTAGTTTGTTTTAACCTAAACGTATGGAGTTATTCAATCGCCTCGTTTCAGCTACTCCCACTCTTTAGAAGAATCGTTGCTGGAGACTTGGCATCAAATCAAGGCACGCCTTATTTCAGATATTCCTCAAAGAATGCCTTCAGCTTTCCAAACGGAATGACGTCCATCTGATCGTAGAGGTCGGTATGGCTGGCGCCGGGGATAATGAGCAATTCCTTGTTGTCCCCCGTCAGCTTGCCGTACGCGGTTTCGCTGAAATAGCGGGAGTGCGCCTTCTCGCCATGCACCAGCAGTACCGCAGAGCGAATTTCGCTGCTGTATTGCAGAATCGGCATATTCAAAAACGACAGCGAGGACGTCACATTCCAGCCACCGTTGGAGTTCAGGCTGCGGGGATGGTAGCCTCGCGGAGTTTTGTAGTAGGCGTAATAGTCCGCTACAAACTGCGGCGCATCCTCCGGTAGCGGATCGACCACGCCGCCCGCCAGCGCATAGCTGCCGTTTTTATAGTCCTCGGTGCGCTGCGTGTTCAGCGCTTTCCGCTTTTCAAAGCGTGCCTGCTCGGAATCCTCGGCGTCAAAATAGCCGTTGGCGGTCACACGGGTCATGTCGTACATGGTCATAGCCGCGGTAGCTTTGATACGGGTGTCGATGGCCGCCGCATTGACCGCCATGCCGCCCCAACCGCAGATACCGATGATGCCGATACGCTCCGGGTCAACGCTTTCCTGCACAGAGAGGAAATCCACCGCTGCGCAGAAGTCCTCGGTGTTGATGTCCGGCGATGCTACATAGCGAGGCGTGCCGCCGCTCTCGCCGGTATAGGACGGGTCAAAGGCAATCGCGAAAAAGCCCAGCTCCGCCATCTTCTGCGCGTACAGACCGGAAGACTGCTCCTTCACAGCGCCAAACGGGCCACTGACGGCGATGGCGGGCAGCTTGCCTTCCGCGTTCTTAGGCACGTACACGTCGGCAGCCAGCGTGATGCCGTATCGGTTGTGGAAAGTCGCTTTGCTGTGCTCAACCTTGTCGCTTTTGGGGAACACCTTGTCCCATTCCTGCGTCAGTTTCAACTGCTCCATGTCTAAGCCTCCTTGTCAGCCGCTTTAAGGTATTGCTCGTCATCCACGGGCTCCAACCACTCGTTGGAGGCCTCCTCGCCCGGAACCTCCACCGCGAGATGGGAGAACCAGCTGTCGGGCGCCGCACCGTGCCAGTGCTTTACGCCCGCGGGAATATTTACTACATCGCCAGGGCACAGCTCCTGTGCCGGTTTGCCCCATTCCTGGTAAAACCCTCGACCAGCCACGCAGACGAGGATCTGTCCACCACCGCTTTTGGCGTGATGTGTGTGCCAGTTGTTGCGGCAGCTGGGCTCAAACGTAACGTTGTAAATACCGATCTGCTCGGTGGAAAGGGGCGCGAGGTAACTTTGCCCGATAAAGTACTTCGCGAATGCGTCGTTGGGGGCACCGATGGGAAAGGCCATCTCGTTTTGGTGCTCGGCCTTTGCGTCGACGACATCGTCATCCGTCCAGACCTCCTTCGCCATGCGGAAGGCCGCCCATGCCTTGGGCCAGCCCGCGTAAAACGCCGCGTGCGTAAGGATTTCCGCTATCTCCGTCCTGGTCACGCCGTTGTTCTTTGCGGACATCAGATGATATTGGAACGAAGAGTCCGTCAGCCCCTGTGCCATCAAGGCGACCACCGTCACCACGCTACGGTCTCGAAGGGAAAGCCCGTCTTCTCGGCTCCACACCTCGCCGAACAGCACATCGTCGTTGAGCTGTGCGAATTTGGGGGCAAAGTCCCCCAGGGCATCCCTGCCCGCCGTCTGCTTAATCGTCATGTTTGATTCCTCCTGTCGATGGTTTTGAGTACAAACTGCTTTCGCGCAGCTAAGCCGCGCCTAGATTTCCATGCCCATTCGTTGCGCCTGCTCCAGAGCGGGATGCCCGGCGATTTCGCCCACGCCGTTCACGCCGCCGGCGAATACCGTTCCGGCAAGCGTGCGCCTTTGGCGAAAATCCCTTGCGCTCCCGATTTGTATTGACGAGAATGAAGGTAATACCTAAACCTGACTTTAGGTCAAGGGATGAAATCGAGTTTTATTCGGAGGACCCATGTACACAATCGGACAGGTGGCGGAGATGTTCGGTCTGCCCGTTTCCACGCTGCGTTATTACGATAAGCAGGGATTGTTTCCGGAATTGGAGCGGACGTCCGGCATTCGCCGATTCGGCGATACGGAACTCGAGGCGCTTCGGGTCATCGAATGCTTAAAGAAGGCTGGGATGGAGATCAAGGACATCCGGCTGTTCATGGAATGGTGCGCGGAGGGCCCATCGACATATCCCAAGCGCAAGGCCATGTTCGAGGAGCGAAAGGCCCACATGGAGTCGGAGATCGCGAAGATGAACCGCGCGCTGGACATGTTGAAGTTCAAATGCTGGTACTACGAGCAGGCGATTCAGGATGGCAACGAGGATAGACTGAAGGCGCTGATTCCCGACAATTTGCCGGAAGAGATCAGAGATACCTACGATAACGCCCACGCTCAATAATGCCGCCCGATGCTCAAGGGGGTTTTGGCAAGGAGTCGTTTTAGGCAGACATGCAAAAAGAAAGCCTCCGAACCAGAAGGTTCGGAGGCTATTATTCCCGTTATTTCGCTGATGGCTTTGCTCTATGGCGACGCCAAAACAGCATCAGGCGGTACTCGACGGTATCAAAACGCGAGTTCAGAAGCCAGTTCCCGTTATTCCCATAGGCATAAGCGCATCTGCTTGCGATTGCCTATCGATGCTTTGCCTCGAGCGCGGCAGATACCGCATCGAGGAACTCCCGCACATGGTCGGCGGGGTGCGGCGAATGAAGCAGCCCGTAAGACACGAGACAGTCCCAATCGGTAGGGACGGTTTTGAGCATGGGGTGGACGTTGGCCCACAACGGCAGCGTCGCAAGCGCGAGGTCCTCGTTCGCGCCGCGATTGAACACCTCCGCCCGATATTGCGGGAAGTCTACGAGCGCGATTTGAGGATGATGCAAGAGTATCTCGTCGCGCACGCGGTCGATTTCGGCGTTCCAGCCCCGGCGTATAAGCATAAGACTGTGATTGTGGAGGTCGTCGAATGTGACGATGTCGCGTTTGGCGAGTTCGCTGTCGACGGGAACGGCGCACCCGAGCGGCTCGCGCGAAAGCTCGAGGCCCAGGCACCCGCGCTCTTTAAGAAAGGCATCGTCGAAAATCCCCACCACGATATCCATGTCTTGCCCGAGGTTCGCCAAACCGCGCGCCGCCGAGGGTGTGTTTTCAAACGTGACCACTTGAAGGCTCATGCCAGGGCAACGTTCCTTCACCTTCGGCCACAGCTTCGTGAGCGGCGTGCTGGGCGTCATGAGCGACACTCCCACGCGGATGATGCGCTTCTCTCCACGCTCGGCGACGCGGGCGCGTGCGATTGATTCTTGAGAGTACTGCACGATATGGCGGGCGTCGGCGAGCAGCGACCTGCCTGCTCGCGTAAGCGAAAGCCCCTGATGCGATCGGTGGAACAGCGTAAGGCCTAGCCGCGACTCCAGCAGGTTCATCTGCTTGATGACGGCCGTGGGCGTGATGAAGGACTCTTGTGCCGCCTTGGAGAAGCTGCCCGCCTCCGCCACGCGGATGAAAGTGTCAAGCTGTGGGTTGTACATCGATCCTCCTGTCACGCATTATGTGCCGTATATACCCCATGGTTATATCCATCATTCCAACGTGAACTTCTCGCACGTCAGTAAACGCCGTAGCCTTGTATTCGAAAAGTCACCATTAAGGAGGAGACCATGGAGTATCTGAAGCTCAACAACGACGTAGAGATGCCCATCGAGGGTTTGGGCACCTTCCTCATGACCCCGGCCGAGGCCGAGACGGCCGCAACCGCCGCGCTCGCGGCTGGCTACGAGCACATCGACACCGCCAACGCCTACATGAACGAGCGCGCCGTGGGCCGTGCCATCGCCAAGAGCGGCATCGCGCGCGACAAGATCTTCATCTCCACCAAGCTCTGGCCGAGCGTCTACGACGCGGGCATGCCGGCGGTGGACGCCACGCTCCAGCGCCTGGGGCTCGACTACGTCGACATGCTCATCCTGCACCAGCCGGTAGGCGACTACCTGGCCGCGTGGCGCACGATGGAAGAGGCGTACCGCGCAGGCAAGGTGCGCGCCCTCGGCCTCTCCAACTTCCCGCAAGACAAGATCGCCGAGGTCATCGAGGTCGCCGACATCAAGCCGCAGCTCGTGACCGTTGAGTGCCACCCCTACCACGTCCAGCGCGACCTGCGCGCCTACCTCGTGCCGTACGGCACGGTGATCGAGGCGTGGTACCCGCTCGGCCACGGCGACAAAGGTCTTCTGGAGGAGCCCGTCTTCGTCGCTCTCGCCGAGAAGTACGGCAAGACCCCAGCCCAGGTGATCCTGCGCTGGCACGTGCAGATGGGCACCTCCATCATCCCCGGCTCCAAGAACCCCGCCCACATCGCCGACAACGTGAACATCTTCGACTTCTCCCTCACCGAAAACGAGATGGCCGAGATTGCCAAGCTCGACGGGACCATGACCTACTACACCGCCACTGAGGAAGCACTCGCGGGCTACCTGGCCATACGCCCCGATTTCGACGCGCAGGAGTAGCACTCAGACGATAACGGACCGACCAAGCCGCCGCCGAGGACCAGCCGACTGTCGAGGACGAGCCCGCCGCAGTGCCCGCTGCAGACGGCAACGTCCTCGTGGCCCACTACACGGCACAGGGCCACACCGCTGCCGTAGCTCAGACCATCGCCGACGAGCTCGGCCCCGATCTCTTTGAGGTGACACCTAGAACCCGCGGGTTATAACCCCGTGCGCACCCCAGCGTTATAGAACCCTCACCAACGGAAACTTCCGCCGGCGCGGCGCCCCTCGTATGGTGGATACGTCAAGTTGCGAGAAAGGAAGGCACCATAGACTACATCACCTTGAACAACGGCGTCAGGATGCCGCAGCTCGGCTTCGGCGTGTACCAGATCCCGGACGCCGCGGGATGCCAGCGCGCCGTGGAGGACGCACTCTCGGTCGGCTACCGGCTGCTCGACACGGCCGCGAGCTACGGCAACGAAGAGGCGGTCGGGGCCGCCATTCGTGCGAGCGGCCTGCCGCGCGACGAGGTGTTCGTGACGACCAAGCTGTGGATGTCGGATGTGAGCTACGAGGGGGCCAAGCGCGGCTTCGACGCGTCGCTCAAGCGGCTGGGGCTCGACTACGTCGATCTCTACCTCATCCATCAGCCGTTCGGCGACGTCTTCGGCGCGTGGCGCGCCATGGAGGAGCTCTACGAGCAGGGCGTTATCCGCGCCATAGGCACAGCTAACTTCTACCCCGATCACCTCGCAAACCTCATCTCGTTCAACCGCATCGCCCCCGCCGTGAACCAAGTCGAGTGCAACGTGTTCTTCCAGCAGCGCGAGGCGCAGGAGTACATGGCCGGCAAGGAGGTGGCCATGGAGGGTTGGGCGCCCTTTGCGGAGGGCAGAAACGACCTCTTCCGCAACGAGGTCCTCGCTCGCATCGGCGAGGCGCACGGCAAGACGGTCGCCCAGGTCGTGTTGCGCTGGCTGCTGCAGCGCGGTGTGGTCTGCATCCCTAAGAGCACGCACCGCGATCGCATGGAGCAGAACTTCGACGTCTTCGACTTCGCGCTGGGCGACGACGAGATGGTCGCCATCGCCGCGCTCGACACCGGGCGCAGCGCGTTCTTCGACCACCACGACCCCGCCACCATCGAATGGATGTCCGGGCTCGTGCGCAACGTGTAGACGAGCGTCAGACCGCACTGATAACTTACTAGGAGGAATTGCCATGAACTCATTCACGTACGACTACCCGGTCAGGAACTACTTCGGCGAGGGGGCCATGGACCAGGCACTCGACGCCGAGATGGGTGCCATGGGCAAGACAGTGATGCTCGCCTACGGCGGAGGCTCGGTCAAACGAACCGGCGTCTACGGCCACGTGGTCGATAAACTCACGAGCGCGGGCAAGCGCGTGGTGGACTTCGGCGGCATCATGCCCAATCCGACCTACGAGAAGTGCCAGGAAGGCGCCGCGCTCGCACGCGAGGAGCAGGTCGACTTCATTCTCGCCGTCGGCGGCGGGTCGGTCTTCGACTGCTGCAAGGTGGTCTCCGCACAGGCGATGCTTGACGACGACATCGAGACGTTCGAGCACGCCGACGGCAAGATACCGAGCTCGTTCATCCCCATGGGCTGCATCGTGACGCTCTCCGGCACGGGCGCCGAGCAGAACAACGGCGCCGTCATCACCAACGAGGAGACGCACGTGAAGGGTGCCTATCTGGGGGCGATACCCATGTGGGCGGCGCTCGACCCGGCACTCACGCTCACCGTACCGCACGCGCAGTTCATGAGCGGCGCGTTCGACACGCTCTCGCACTGCATGGAGAGCTATTTCGGAAGCCCGCGCGGACGCAACGTCACCGACGACATCAACCTCACCATCCAACGTAACGTCATCCGCAACATGCGGATCGTCGCGGACGACGACCAGAACCTCGATGCCAGAAGCGAGCTCGTATACGACTCCGCCATGGCCGAGAACGGCGTGCTCAAGATCGGCAAGTCAACGGACTTCCAGGCGCACATGATCCAGCACCAGTACGGCGCGTACACCCACACCAACCACGGAATGGGCCTCGCGGTCATCCACCCTGCGCTCTACCGCCACCTGGCCCCCGAGGCGCCCGCGCAGTTCGCCCGCTGGGCGCGCGAGGTGTGGGACGTCGACGCCAAGGGCAAAGACGACCTTACGGTGGCGCTCGAAGGCATCGACCGCCTGCAGACGTTCATCGGCGAGATGGGGCTTCCCACAAGCTTCGCCGAGATGGGCTCCGACGCGTCCGACGAGACGCTGCACAAGGTTGCGGACACCTGCGTGCTCACCGGCGGCTGCGCCAAGAAACTGGAGCGCAGCGAGGTGTTCCGGATTCTGACCGAGTGCCTCTAGATCTGTCTCTTATACACATCTGACGCTGCCGACGACTAGTCGAGTGTAGAT
>URIK01000002.1 GCA_900547855.1 uncultured Collinsella sp.
CTCGCACGGAGAGCACATTAAGTGCTCTCCGGCTCGTGCGGAACTCGCGATCGACTTCGCATGCCGCCGTGCGACCGGGGCGAACACGAGTCCCAAGGTTTTCAAAAAAGCGGTCGGCGCGCAGGTGCGCCGACCGCCGATATATGGGGTCTGATATTTTCTACCAGCTAGGGCCTCTTACTCGTCTAGGAGATCTTCTGGCATGTCGTTGCCGTCGCCTAGATCGACAGGGGTTTCTTCGGGGGCAGAGCCTTTTTCTGTGGCTTCGCCTTCGGGCTTCTCTTTGGCTGCCGTCATGCGGGCTACGGCGCATACGCGGTCGTTGTCGTCGACGGTCATCATCTTGACGCCCTGGGTGGCGCGGCCGGTCTGGCTGATCTCGTCGGTCTTGACGCGAATGACCGTCGCGCCCTCCGTCACGATGAACAGCTCGTGCTGTGGGCCCACCGTCTTCATGGCCGCGAGGTTACCCTTACGCTCGGTCATTTGGATGGTGTAGACGCCCTGACCGCCGCGATTCTGCTCCGGATAGTCCGCGACCGGCGTGCGCTTGCCGTAGCCGCGCTCGGTGATGACGAACAGATCGCCGTTGCCGTTAGTGACTTCCATGCCCAGAACGCTCACGCCGTCCTTCAGACCGATACCGCGAACGCCGCTGGTGTCGCGGCCGGTGGCGCGCACCTGCTCCTCGGAGAACATGATCGCCTTGCCCGCAGTGGTGGCCAGGATAATCTTGTCGCCCTCGCGCACGCGGCGCACGTTCAGCAGCGCGTCGTCGTCACGCAGGTTGATAGCAATCAGGCCGTCGCGACGGCTGCGGTCATATGCGCTCATCACGGTCTTCTTGACCATGCCGCTCTTAGTGGCAAACATCAGGTACTCGTCGGCCGGGAACTCGCGGCAGCTGATAACGCTCGCGATCTTCTCGCCTTCCTCGAAGGGCAGCAGGTTGACGATCGCGGTACCGCGCGCCTGGCGCGTACCCACCGGCAGCTCGTGCACCTTCAGGCGATAGACCTTGCCCTTGCTCGAGAAGAACAGCACGTACTCGTGCGTGGACGCGATGAACATCTCGTCGATAACGTCGTCCTCTTTGAGGTTGACGCCCGATACGCCCTTGCCGCCGCGCTTCTGGGCGCGGTAGGCAGCCACCGGGATGCGCTTGACATAGCCGGTGTGGGTGATGGTCACGACCATGTCCTCGTCGGCGATAAGGTCCTCGACATCCAGGTCCTTCTCAACCTGGCTGATCTCGGTGCGGCGCTTGTCGCCAAACTTCTTGGAGATCTCGCGCATCTCCTCCTTGATGACGCCCAGGATCTTCTCCTCATGCGCCAGCAGGTCCTCGTAGTAGGCGATGGCGCGGCGCAGACCGTCCAACTCTTCTTGGATCTTGTCGCGCTCCAGGCCGGTCAGGCGGCGCAGCTTCATCTCGAGGATGGCCGTGGTCTGCTCGGGCGTAAAGCCAAAGCGCTCGATCAAGCGGCTGCTGGCCTCGGAGTCGGTCTGCGAGGAGCGGATGATGCTAATGACCTCGTCAATATGGTCAAGGGCCATCAGGTAACCCTCGAGGATATGCGCGCGGGCCTGGGCCTTCTTAAGGTCGAAGCGGGTGCGGCGGGTGACTACGTCGACCTGGTGGTCGATGTAGTGCTGCAGCATCTCGCGCAGGCTCAGGCATTTGGGAACGCCGTTGACGAGCGCCAGGTTGTTGGCGCCAAAGGTCGTCTGCAGCGAGGTGTACTTATACAGATTGTTGAGCACGACCTGCGGAATGACGCCCTTCTTGAGCTCGATGACCAGACGGATACCCTTCTGGTTGGACTCATCGCGCATATCCGAGATGCCCTCGATGCGCTTGTCGTTGACGAGCTGGGCGATCTTCTCCTGCAGGGTGCCCTTGTTGACCATGTAGGGAATCTCGGTAAAGACCAGACGGCTGCGACCGGTCTTGGTGGACTCCACGTGCGCCTTGGCACGCACGGTAATGGAGCCGCGGCCGGTCTCGTAGCTCTGCTTAATGCCGGCGCTGCCCATGATGATGGCGCCGGTGGGGAAGTCCGGACCGGGCATGATCTGCATGAGCTCGTCAACGGTGGCGTCGGGGTTGTCGATCAGGTAGCAGGTGGCCTCGATCGCCTCGGTGAGGTTATGCGGGGCGATGTTGGTGGCCATGCCGACGGCGATGCCCTGGCTGCCGTTGACCAGCAGGTTGGGGAAGCGCGCAGGCAGCGCCACGGGCTCGGCGAGCGATTCGTCGTAGTTGGGCTGCCAGTCGACGGTATCCTTCTGCAAGTCACGCAGCAGTTCCATGGCGGGCTTTGCCAGGCGGCTCTCGGTGTAACGCATGGCCGCCGCGCCGTCGCCGTCGATGTTACCGAAGTTACCGTGACCGTCGATGAGCGGCGTGCGCATGGAGAACCACTGCGCCAGGCGGACCATGGCCTCATAGACCGCGGAATCGCCGTGCGGGTGGTACTTACCGATAACTTCGCCGACCGTCCAGGCCGACTTCTTGTGCGGTCGGTTGGGGTAGATGCCGCTCTCGTTCATCGCGTACAGGATGCGGCGGTGAACCGGCTTTAAGCCGTCGCGCACGTCCGGTAGGGCGCGCGCCGTGATAACCGACATCGAATACTCGATGAACGACTGCTTCATCTCGCGACCGAACTCCGAAATCTGGAGCTGGCCGCCGTTGATATCCTCACCGGCCGAGGCACCACGGTCGACTTCACCAAAGCTCTCCTCGAGCTCGGCGTCGTCTTCTTCCTCATCATCATCGGCATCGGGGTTATAGGCGTCCGGGTCGCCGTCCTCGCCCTGCTCAGCACGGGCAAGCAGGCGCTTCAGATCATCGGGCATACCGGCATCGCCGGCCTCGTCCATATCCTCGCTATTGTTGATATCGTCTGCCACGTTACCTCCTCTTAAGCGTCAAGGAAACGCGCGTCATGCGCATGTTTTTCAATGTACTCGCGGCGATAGCCGACCTCGGAACCCATCAGCTCGCGCACGGCGCGGTCCGCCACCACGGCGTCCTCGATCGACACACGCTGCAGAATGCGGGTCTTTGGGTCCATCGTCGTCGAGGCAAGCTGTTTGGGGTCCATCTCGCCCAGGCCCTTGTAGCGCTGGACGGTATAGCCCTTGCGCTTTTTGGTGATCTTGCCGTCCTTGGCCTTGCCGTCCTCGTCGTTATCGTCGGAGTTCAGGCCCAGGCTCTGGATGGTGTCGCGCAGGATCTCGTCTTCGGGCTGGCGGCCGTTGGGATACACGTAGTGGATCTTGTTGCGCACCTTAATGCCAAAGATGGGCGGGCAGGCAACATAGACGTAGCCGGCATCGATCAGCGGACGCATGTACTTGTAGAAGAACGTCAGCAGCAGGATGCGGATATGCGCACCGTCGACGTCTGCATCGGTCATGATGATGATCTTGTGGTAGCGCGCCTTGGTGATATCAAAGTCGCCGCCGTCGCCGGCACTCGTCGTGACGCCGCAGCCGATCGCGGTAATCAGCGACTGGATGGTGTCACTCGAGAATGCGCGATGGTCACCAACGCGTTCGACGTTCAAAATCTTGCCTCGCAGGGGCAGAATCGCCTGGATGTCTCGGCGACGGCCATCCTTGGCCGAACCGCCTGCCGAGTCGCCCTCTACGATGAAGAGCTCGGTCAGCTCGGCATCGCGCACTGAGCAGTCGGCGAGCTTACCGGGCAGGGACGCCGTCTCGAGCAGGCTCTTGCGACGGGTCGCCTCGCGCGCCTTGCGGGCGGCATTGCGCGCCTTGCAGGCCTGTTGCGCCTTCTTGACAATCTCGCGGGCGGGCTTGGGATGCTCCTCGAGGTAATCGACAAGGCCGTCGGTCACAATCTTGAGCGTGAGCGCGCGCATATAGGAGCTGCCGAGCTTGGCCTTGGTCTGGCCCTCAAACTGCGGATCAGGCAGCTTGACCGAGATAACGGCCGAAAGGCCCTCGCGCACATCGTCGCCGGTCAGGTTGGCGTCTTTTTCCTTGAGCAGGTTCTGTTTGCGCGCGTAATCGTTGATCACGCGGGTGAGCGCCGTGCGGAAGCCCTCAAGGTGCATGCCGCCTTCGGGGGTGTAGATGTCGTTGGCAAACGACATGACGTTCTCGCCGTAGCCGCTATTCCACTGCAGGGAAACCTCAACCTCGCCCATCTTGGCCACAGGCGCGTCCGGGTCCGATTTGCCCTCGATGTAGATGGGCTCCTTAAAGGCCTCGGGGACGTCCTTGCCCTCGTTGAGGAACTTGACGAAGTCGATGATGCCGCCCTCGTAGCAAAACTCCTCCACGTGGGGAGTCGCTTCGCGCTCGTCGGTCAGCACGATTTTGAGGTTCTTATTGAGGAACGCCGTCTCCTGCAGACGGTTATGCAGCGTATCGAAATCGTAGATGCAGGTCTCGAAGATCTCATCGTCGGGCCAGAAGGTGACGGTGGTGCCCGTCGAATCCGAGGTGCCCACGACCTCCATCTTCTTGACGGTCTTGCCGCGCGAGAACTCCATCTCGTAGGTGTTGCCATCGCGACGAACCTGAACGACCACGCGCTTGGACAGTGCGTTGACGACGGAGATGCCCACGCCGTGCAGGCCGCCCGAGACCTTATAGGCCGAGTTATCGAACTTACCGCCGGCGTGCAAGATCGTCATGACGACCTCGAGCGTCGGGATCTTTTTAACAGGGTGCTCGTCGACGGGGATGCCGCGCCCGTTGTCGACGACCGTGATGGAGTTGTCGGCGTGGACCGTCACCTGGATCTCGGTGCAGAAACCGGCCATGGCCTCGTCGACGGAGTTGTCAACGATCTCCCACACCAGGTGATGCAGACCGCTGGCGCTCGTCGAGCCGATATACATGCCCGGGCGCTTACGAACGGCCTCGAGACCTTCGAGAATCTTAATCTCGCCGCCATCGTAATCGTTTTCGTTTGCCACACGTCCTCCTTCAGTCAAGAAAATGTGTACAGCCTTACTAGTTTATCGTAAAAAAATACCCTCGGGAACGAGGGTATTTGGCTCTACAAGGCCACCAGATGCGATTTAAGGCTCTTTTTTGCTTTGCACGCCCTTGGCCCACTCGGCGCTGGCTCTCATGGCGTTCTCGAGGGCCTCGCGCAGTTTTTGGTCTTCGATGGGCGCCACTTGGCACTCAATCTCGGTGCGCTCGGCCTCACTGAGGTCGGCGTGCGGAGCCGGCGGGCGCTCGGTCGTCGCCGGGCGCAGGCGCTCCCTGGCGGCGGGTGGCGTGTGACCGGGCGCGGTGGTTTTGAACACCAGGCCGTCCACATGTGCACCGGCGCGCTCCATACGTGCGCGGATGATCTCACACAACAGCGTCATTTCCTGCGTCCACGAGGGCGAGTCGAGGTACACCAGCAGCTCATTGGACTCGGGCAGGTAGCGCAGGCCCGTCACATGGCGCCCCTCGCGCGTGCCCGAGCACACCGCATTCCAGGCGCGATAGACCGTGCGCGACTCCTCGGCAGCCTCCATCTGCGCACGGCGCTCTGGCGTCGCGGCCGCCAGGATGCGCTGACGCTCTGCGTTCAAAAATCCACTGAAGGCAACCGTTTCGCTCTCGCGCTCGTAATTAGCACGTCTCACCCATGCTCACCACCTTGGCTCGATCAAGCAGGTCATCGGTAAAGTACCCCAAGTTGGTCGTGGTTATGACCGTCTGGATATCATCGCCGATCAGCCGCAGGAAAGCACCGCGACGCTCGCCGTCGAGCTCGCTCATCACGTCGTCCAGAAGCAACAGCGGAGCAGTACCCAGAACATCGCGAGCCACGGCCACCTCGGCCACCTTCCAGGACAGTACCAACGTTCGCTGCTGTCCTTGGCTGGCAAATGAACGAGCGGAGCGACCCGCCACGGTAAATTCAATCTCGTCGCGGTGCGGCCCCACCAGCGTCACGCCGCGGCGAATTTCCTCGTCGGCGTGCTCATCAAGGGCGGCCAGCATGCGCTCGTACGCCCAGCCCTTCAGCTCTTCGCGATCCTCGACCTGGGGCAAATCCCCCAGCGTGGACGTATAGGTCACGTTGGCAGCCTCGCCGGACGCCACTTGCCCGTAGGCAGTGCGCACATGGCCCGCCAGCCGGTCGATTAGGGCCAACCGGTGCACGAGCAGGGCCGAGCCCGCGCGGGCAATCGAATCGTTCCACGCGCCGAGCATCTCACGGCAGCACCAGGTCTCCTTGAGCAAGGCGTTACGCTGGGTCACGCAGCGCCCATAGGTGCTCGCAAGATCGGCATAGCGTGCGCTCAGTTGCATGCCAAAGTCATCGAGGGCGGCGCGGCGCACACTGGCGCCTCGCTTAACCATGTCCAGATGGTCGGGGCAAAACAGCACGCTCGGTAGAACCCCGCGCACACCGGCGGCAGAGCATCTCTTGCCGTTGCGGCTAAACGAGCGCTTACCGTCCTCCGCGCTCAATCCCATATCAAGCACGCGGCCGTCGCCCTCGAGCCTCAGCTCGACCTTGCACGAGCCCACGCCATCATGGACGAGCTGGGCTGCGGTCGGATGCCTAAACGAGACGCCGCTCGTCAGCAGCTGCAGCGCCTCTATGAGATTGGTCTTTCCCGCCGCGTTGGGTCCCGCAAGTATCGTCACGCCCTCGTCCAGGGCAAGGCGATAGCTACCGAAGCTGCGGTAGTGCGCGACGGAAAGATCGCGGGCGAACATGGTCATGGCGCAGCGCTAGATGCGGACCGGCATGACCAGGTACAGGTAGTTGATCTTGTCGTAGGACTTGAAGATGCCCGCCTGCGAGTAGCTCTTGAGCTCCAGCGTGATCTCCTTCTCCTTGGACAGGGCATTGAGGCAGCCGAAGATGTAGTGGTAGTTGAAGGCGATGGTACCCGACTCGCCCTCGGCCTCGACATCGATCGTCTCCTGCGCAAGGTCCTGGTCATTGGAAATGGAGGACAGGCCCATCTGTCCGTTCTCGACATCGATCTCGAACTTGACGGCGGGGTTGGCGCTCGCGATAACGGCCACGCGCTTGAGGGCGGCGTTAAAGGCGGCGACGTCGATCTTGACGCTCGTCACGCACGAATCGGGGATGAGCTGCTTGTAGTTGGGGTACACGCCCTCGATGCGGCGCGACACGTAGGTGGTGTTGCCGGCCTCAAAGACGACCTGGGTGTCGGTAGCCCCGATCATGATGGTCGCCTGGCTGGCCATGATGTTCAGCGCGTCGTTAAAGGCGTCGGCCGGAACGTTGAGCTCAAAGGAACCCTCGAGGGTCGAGGTCTCAACCTGCGTATCGCACACGGCCAAACGGAAGGAATCGGTCGCCACCAGGCGCACGGTGTTGTTCTCGACCTTCATGTGCACGCCACCCAGGATGGGGCGGGCCTTGTCGGTCGAGGTGACGCGCCACACGCGGACGACCATTTCGGACAAGATATCGGTCGGCAGTTCCACGGCGCTCTCGATGGCATAGGCCGGAAACTCGGGGAAGTCATTAGCATCAAGCGTGTTCAGTCGGAAAGAGCTCTTCTCGCAACCAATCAGCACCTGGCGCTCGGACAGCTCAAAGGTGACCGGGGCATCGGGGAGGGTCTTGGTGATATTGGAGAGCATCTTACAAGGGATAACCATCTCGCCCTCTTCTTCGACATGCGCCGCGATGCGATGACGGATCGAGATGGTGTAGTTAGAGGTCTGGAATTCCAAGATGCCGTCTTGCGCCTTGACGAGCACGCCCGACAGGATGGGAAGGGTGGATGCCGAAGCGACGCCCTTCATAACGACGCCGATGGCTTGTGTAAGCGAGCTCTGGCTGACGGTGAACTTCATCTTTTAATACCTTTCTATAGATATAAATATCTTAATAATAGTAATAGCACTGACGAAACTGTTGATTACTCCCAAAGACGCAGGTCAGACCCAGAAAGAGAATCGACAGCAACCTGTGTGCAACGGGGGTGGTTTTCCACGTTCAAAACCTGCGCAAAACTTTTCATCACCGCGGGTTGGGTTTTAAACACCTTATGCCCGTGGTTTCGACAAGTTTTCAACAGGTGTCTCTATTTTCCTACGAGCGCAGTGTAATTTTATCGCGCAGCGACTTAAGGTCTTCGGTGACGGTGCGGTCTTCCTGGATCATCTTCTGGACCTTTTTGTAGCTCGTGCTGACGGTCGAGTGGTTGCGGTTGCCAAATTCGGCGCCCACCGCCGTGGTCGTCATCTCGCACATCTCGATGGCCAGGTAGATAGCGATATGGCGTGCTTTGGCGATATTGGCGTTGCGACGCGGGCCGATGAGCTCCTCGTGCGTTACGCCGTACTGCTCTTCGATGACGGACTGAACCGTCTGGACGTTGATCTTTTTGGCCGATGTGTCGAAGTACTGGCTGGCGATGGCATCGATATCGTCAAAGGTGAGCTCCCCGCCCTCGCGTTCGCGGTCGCCCGCCTCGCCGGCGCAGCGCTCGCAAAAGCTCTCGAGTTCGCGGATGTTGGTGCCCGAGACCTCGGCCATGTGTTTAAAGTGCTCGTCGGTCAGGTGCCCGCCGTCGCCCCCATAGGCCGCCAGCAGCGAGTCGTCGCCTGCCTCGGGAGCGGCGACGATAGTGTTCTCGTAATAGCGCTGCAAGATCTTGTATTTCATCTCGTAGCTGGGCTCTGCGACTAGGCAGAGCATTCCGGCGTTGAAGCGGCTGGTCAGACGCTCGTCCATGCTCAGGTCCTTGGGGGCGCGGTCTGCCGCGATGACGACTTTCTTGTTGTTGCGGATGAACTCGTCCATGAGCTGGAAAAAGTAGTCCACGCTCGCGCGCTTGCCGATGATGTTTTGGATGTCATCGATGATGAGCACGTCCACGCCGTGGTACGCCTGCATGATGGGGGCGTTGCTCTTCTTTTGGCGGTCGAACTCGGTCATCAGGTCGTCCAGATATGCCTGGGAGTTGGCATACTTGACCTTGATCTCGGGCGACTTCTCGGCGAGCTCGTTTTTGATGGCGAGCAGCAGATGGGTCTTGCCCAGCCCCGATTTGCCATAGATGAACAGGGATGTGCATGTGCCGCGTTCGTCCGCGAGTGCGGCAAACTTGAGGGCCGAGCGATAGGCATGGCTGTTCTCGGGGCCGTAGACAAAGTTCTCAAAGGTAAATTTTGAGTTCGCGGCGAGTGGGGCTCCATCCGTATTCTGCTCGGCCGGCACGGTCGGTGCTGGCATGGGTGAGGCGGGGGTCGCAGCTTGCGTGGATTTAGTCGGCGCTCCGCCCTTCATCTGGTTCATCATGCGACGAAAATCATCGGCCGAGAGCGTGTTCTTGATTGCAATGCCCGAATCCGTGCCCGCCGCTGCGTCGTGAGCGATGGGCATGTGCGTGACGGGTGCGTTCGTTGACGTCGCCGCCGCGGCCGGCAACGGTGCCATGGTTTCACGGGAAACATCGCTGTGCTGGTGCTCGATTGTCGGCGCGCCGCCTGCGGAGGCCGGCACCGCCGGGGAAGCGGCGGGCGCCGTCGCGGCAGCGGATTCCGTCGCGGCGCCTTGTGGTGCCACGATGTCGAGCGCAATCGGTGCAAAGGCGATTTCTTCCAGATAGGCCTCAATAGTCGGCTGATGCTTTTTGAGCTGCGCGATGGCAAAGCGCGAGGGGGCCTCGATCGTGAGCGTATCTTCGGTCAGGCTTATGGCGCGCGATTGCCCCAGCATGTTGATGAGGCGTGCATCTTGGCCGTCGCGCTGGCAAAAGGCGATGGCATCCCCCAGGATGATGCTTGCTTCCTCGTCCACTGTCTCTCCCGTTCTTTAGCTCTGAGCTCGCACGCGAGCGGCGCCGAGTTCGGTCAGATGGTATTTCTGGCCATGCTTGATGACCAAGCCGGCCTGCGCCAAGTCATTGAGCGTGCGTGACCAAGTGGGGGCCGAGTTTCCAAACGCCCTCGCCAGATCGGTTGCACCGCACGCTTGATTTTGCGCTAGATAGCCCAGCGCGGCGTTGCCGCGATCGCTTACGAACACGTCCGGTTGTGGCTGCGCATACTGATTTGCTGCATTAGGATACATCATTTGAGCTGCTGGTTGTTGAGAACTCTGCATCGGTGGCATTTGCTGTTGAAAACTTTGAGGCCACTGTTGGTAAGGCTGCGGAGGCATCTGCTGGGCCCAGGGGTTGTACTGCTGCTGCGGCATCTGCTGGTACGGCTGCTGATATCCTTGCTGGTACTGCTGCGGGAACTGCTGGCCGTACCCCAGTGGCGGCATCTGCTGATATGGATATCCCTGTTGGTACGGCTGATAGCCCATTTGCTGGCCACCCGGTGCGCCCGTCGCCTGCTGCATTGCTGCTGCATCCTGATCAGCCAGTGGCACGGCCTCTGGCATGTTTGGCGGCATCGACATCGATGTCGCCTGGGGCTCTTGTGTGGGAAGCATTCCGGGCTGCTGCATCTGCCTCACGGGGGGCTGCATCTGCCTCACGGGGGGCTGCATCTGCTGCGTTGCCATGGGCTGCTGCGCAAAAGCTCCCGGCAGGGGATATGTGGGCTGCTCCGTCTCGGGCCGCACGGCAGCACCGCGTCCACCGGCGCGCTCGATTTCCTGCACGCGTTTAGGGTCCAGGCTTACCGTAACCACGGTACCGCTACCCATGTTGTCCTCGATGGATACGGCACCGCCGGCGTTTTCCAAATACTCCTGCACCATGGGAAACCCTGCTCCGGTTCCACGGATATAGCGCTTCATCTTGCTGTTTGCACTGGTAACGCCAAAGTCGAAAGCGCGTTCCTTGTCGTCGATGCCGGGTCCTTGGTCAGCAAAGCGGATGGTGTCTCCGCCGTCCAGAATCGAGATGATGGGCTCTGCAAAGTGTGCGTGGATAAAGTTTTCGACAATCTCGCGGATGACCATGAGCGAGATATGGCCACCTTGTTCTTTCATGCACTGGTAGACGGTGTTGGTCGTCTCTTCCAAATACGTGCGGACATCTTGCGGATCAATGACGATCACACGCGGTGTCGACAGCATGTCGTCATAGACGGCGATGCGCGCGGCGTACATGGCTTTTGGCGCCTGCGTGGTCGTCTGCTCGCCTTCCGCACGCTCTTCGCGCACGCCGGTGATGTGCTCGTTGTCGGGTGCCGGGTCTCCGGAATCGACCATGGTGTAAAAGTCGTCAGACATGCCGCTCGCAATCTTTCAAAAGGTTTCGAACAAATAGTAGCTCACCGTGCAATGTTTCTCATCTTTCGACAACTTTTCAAAACCTGTTGAAAACTTTGGAAAACGGGCGAAAAGTTCTCAACATTGCCAACATGACCTGTCGAAAACTCGATGAAATATCGTGAAAAGTTGCCATGCACCGCTAAATCGAGCTTGGCTTATGGGGGAACCGTGTGAACTGCGCAACCTTTTACCTTTGATTTCTTGACATTTGAACATTGATTTCCCTACAATCTTCAAGCTCACGTGTCTATATCTGCGTCCGCGTCCCCGCGGACACTCGAAATGCAGCAGGAGGAACTTAAGATGAAGCGTACGTATCAGCCTAATAAGCGTAAGCGTGCCAAGACCCATGGCTTCCGTGCCCGTATGGCCACTAAGGGTGGTCGTGCCGTGCTCGCCCGTCGTCGCGCCAAGGGCCGCAAGCGTCTCACTGTCTAGCAGCGATACACACATCTCGCATGAAGACTATTAAGTCTCGGCAAGATTTCGAGCATGTGTTCAGTCAGGGGCGTCGTTTCAATCACCCTCTGATTCGAATGACCATATGTGAATCGGTTGGCGAAGGCGACTCCGGAAGGGTCGCCTTCGTTGGTGCTAAACGGCTCGGTTGTGCAGTTGTGCGCAACCGTTCTAAGCGTGTGATGCGCGAGGCCGCCCGCAGCTGTGGATTTCCCGTTGCGGGTTATGACATCATCTTGTTCGCAACTCCCAAGACGAGGGTTTCCTCGCCGCAGGAGATGGACAAGGCATTGCGTTCGCTTGTAAAACGCGCCGGCGTTGCCGGGGAGGAGCGATGAGCAATCACGTTTTGCGACGTGTTGCCATCGCTCCTATTCGCATATATCAACAGGTTATTTCGCCCTTATTGCCTGACGCCTGCATTTATTACCCAACGTGCTCGCAATACGCCGTCCAGGCGATTGAGAAGTACGGTGTTTTGAGAGGCTGCTGGCTTGCCGTGAGGCGCATCGCTCGCTGCAATCCCCTGCACGTCGGCGGTTATGACCCTGTGCCCTAGCGGGCACTCGCTATCGGAGGAAAACTTACATGTGGGATTGGATCGTTAACATCCTTTTCGAGCTGCTCAAGCTCATCCAGACCTTTGCGGTCGACTGGGGCCTGTCCATCATCATCCTGGTGGTCATCATCCGTCTGCTGCTGACGCCGCTTATGCTCAAGTCGACCAAGTCGACGGCTCGCATGCAGGTGCTGCAGCCCAAGATGCTCGAGATTCAGGAGCGCTATGCCGACGATCCCCAGCGCCAGGCCGAGGAGATGCAGAAGTTCTACAGCGAGAACAAGTTCAACCCGATGGCTGGTTGTTTGCCGCTGTTGATCCAGATGCCTGTCCTGTTCGCCCTGTTTACGTTGCTGCGCAACCTGCCGCAGTACTTTAACGACGGCACGTTCTCGTTCTTCAACATCCTGCCCGACCTGACCACCACGCCGAGCGCTTCCTTTGCCGATGGCTTTATGGTTGCGCTGCCTGCGCTGGTCTGCCTGATTCTGTTCGCCGTCCTGACCCTGATTCCGCAGCTCTATATGTCGCGCAACCAGACCGGACAGCAGGCTCAGAGCATGCGTATGATGGCTGTTGTCATGACGGTCATGATGCTTTGGATGGGCTGGAGCCTTCCCGTTGGTGTTCTGCTGTACTACGACGTCTCGTCTGCTTGGCAGGTTATCCAGCAGATTTTTGTGACGCAGAAGGTTATCGAGAAGGCCAAGGCCGATGAGGAGGAGCGTCTTAAGAACGCGCCGCTGCAGGTTGAGGTCACTCGTCGAGAGAAGAAGCCGCGCCCGCACAAGAAGAAGTAGTGGGATATCAATCTTATTTAGGTACCTAACTTTTGGAGTACGTTATGTCTGAAGAGATCATCGAGGATATACTTGAGGAGGTTGCCCCGCAGGTCGCGGGCGATTATCCCGAGATTGCACAGCGCTACAAGGCTGGTGAAGAGCTGACCGATGAGGAGCTCGACACCATTGCCGATGTTGCGATTTCCATCCTGCGTTCCATCCTTTCGCACTTCGATGCCGCCAACTCTCCTATCGATGAGTATGAGGGTGACGAGGGTGAGCTGATTCTGGATGTAACGGCTCCCGATCTTGCTGTTCTCATTGGCCGTCATGGTCGCACCCTTGATGCCCTTCAGGTTATGTTCTCTTTGCTGGTGAGCCGCAAGCTTGGCTTTAGGTATCCGGTTGTAGTGGACGTCGAGGGATACAAGAGCCGCCGTCAGGACAAGGTTGCCTCCATGGCTCAGTCTGCTGCCGAGCGCGCCATTCGCACTCACAAGAGTGTTTCGCTTCCGCCCATGAATGCCTACGAGCGCCGACTGGTTCACATTGCACTTCGTGGCAATGATGCGGTCGATACTCATTCTGAGGGTTCTGATCCTGATCGCCATGTAGTGATTGTTGCTCGATAATCTACTCGAGCTTATGCTAAGGGGACGTGGTTTCCACGTCCCCTTTTTTTGTCAAAAGTTCTCGATACGCTGATTTTTGTCAGAAAGGAGCTTTCGTTGTTAGTACTTACTGATCAGCAGGCTGACGAGATGTTGTGTCGTCTAACTTCCTATTGCAAAGAGTATTCCTTGAGCGTAACTGATGTTGAGCTGAGGAAATGTATTCAGCATTTGGATTTGGTTCTGGAAATAAATAAGACAACCAATCTCACCCGTATTCTTAACGTAGAAGATGCTGCAGTACTTCATATCCTTGACTCACTTGTTTTGCTCCCCTATATCAATAAGGCTCCTGAGGGAGCTTTGCTCGATATGGGAACAGGTGCTGGCTTCCCTGGTATTCCACTAACCATAACCACGCATCGTAAAGCTACTTATATTGACTCTGTTGGCAAGAAGGTTGATGCTGTTAATTCCTTTGTCCATGCTCTTGGATTGAAACATGCTCATGCGGTTCATGATCGTCTTGAAGAATATGCTCGAAGCCATAAGAAGCAGTTCTCTGTTGTAACCGCTCGCGCACTGGCCCCTCTACCGATTCTTGTTGAGTATGCGGCTCCGTACCTCAAGGATGGAGGGCTATTTGTTATCACCAAGGGCAATCCTTCGGATGAGGAGCTTGCTTCTGGCATGTCAGCTGCAAAGATTTGCGGCTTCACTTTGCTTCTGAATGACGCTATCGATTTGCCTGAGGGCCTGGGCCACAGGGAGTTCATTGTTCTTAAGAAGAGTCATCCAGCATCCGTCTCATTGCCTCGTGCAAATGGCATGGCAAAGAAGAATCCGCTTGCCTAGATGTTTCACGTGAAACATAATGGATACTAACAACTTGCGGTGTTTCACGTGAAACATGGCGGTTGATATCGAATCGGAATGTTTCACGTGAAACATCCTCCGTTTGACAGCTTTAATACACACCAGGAGGGACCGTGGGATTTCGCGACGTTAAGCGTTCTAAGAGCGCAAAAGACACGCGTATCATTGCAATCATCAATCAAAAAGGCGGCGTCGGTAAGTCAACGACGGCTGTAAACCTTGCAGCAGCACTGGGTGAGCAGGGTCGCAAGACACTGATTGTCGATTTCGATCCGCAGGGAAACAGCACCAGTGGATTCGGAATTGAAAAAGAAGACCTTGATCACTGCATCTATGATGCATTGTTGAATGATGTGCCGCCAGAATCACTTGTTCTTGATACAAATTGTAAAAAGGTATTCGTTATTCCGGCTACAATTCAGCTTGCAGGCGCGGAAATTGAGCTCGTAAGCGCAATCGCTCGTGAAACCCGCCTCAAAGATTTGCTTGAGCCGATTCAGGACGAGTTCGATTTTATTTTCATTGACTGTCCCCCCTCGCTCGGCCTGCTTACTATCAACGCCTTGACCGCAGCAGACAGCGTTTTGATTCCGATCCAATGCGAGTATTATGCACTCGAGGGCGTTACAAAGCTGCTTGAGTCAATGAAGATGGTCAAATCACGTCTGAACAAGGGCTTAGACACCTATGGTGTGCTTATGACCATGTATGACTCGCGTACTTCTCTATCGAATCAGGTTGTTGAGGAGGTTCAAACGTACTTTGGTGATAAGGCGTTTAAGACGCTGATCCCCCGTACGGTTAAAATCTCCGAAGCTCCGTCTTTTGGAGAACCGGTAATTACCTATGCACCTCAAAATAAGGGTGCAAAAGCGTATATGAACCTTGCAAAAGAGGTGATCAAGCGTGCCTAGTGTAAAGAAACGTGGCGGATTGGGACGTGGACTCAATGCTTTGGTCTCAGAGGCCGAGTATGAGACCGGTGGTTCGGCTACATCGGCTGCAAATACCGCATCTGAAGTAAAACTACCTATTGAGGATATCGTTCCCAACCCTAATCAGCCACGAATTCATTTTAACGAAACTGAACTTCGCGAGTTAAGCGAGTCAATCCAAGAACACGGCGTTTTGCAGCCGCTTTTGGTTCGCAAGCATGGAAACGGCTATGAGATCATTGCTGGTGAGCGTCGTTACCAAGCTTCAAAGCTTGCTGGTCTTGAGGAACTGCCTGTCATCATTAAAGATGTTAACGATGAAGAGATGCTGGCTCTTGCTCTTATCGAAAACCTTCAACGTTCTGATCTGAATCCCGTCGAAGAGGCTAAGGGCTATCGACAGCTCATCGATGCCAGCGGTATGACCCAGGAGGCATTGTCGAGGGCGGTAAGCAAGTCACGCTCTGCAATTACAAACTCGCTGCGCCTTCTCGATCTCCCTGAAGTTGTTCAGCAGATGATTTTTGAGGGCAAACTTACTGCTGGTCATGCGCGTGCTATTCTTGCAGTTCCCTATGAGGACGCTCGAATTCGACTTGCAGAGAAGGTTGTTGCAGAGGGCCTTTCCGTAAGAGCGACAGAAAATCTCGCTCCGTTGTTTTCTGCCGGAGAGACACCTAAGACGCCGAGGCCTGCAACGCCTCAGTCTTTTAAAAAGGCTGCCCGCGTGCTTCGTCAGGTTTTTAATACCAACGTGCGTGTGAAGAGCTCGCGTGGAAAGAATAAGATTGAGATTGAGTTTAAAGACGAGGAAGAGCTCTCTCGTATTCTTGGCGAAATGATTCAGTTTGATCAAGGAGGCCAAGATGAGGAATAAGATTTTAACGGCGATTGTATTGGTGACGACTGTCGCGGCTGGTGCCTTTGCTGGCTATAAGATCGCGACAGACGATGAGCTTCGAGGTCGTTTGCTTCGTAACGCGCAAGATATTGTCGATACATCCAAGAAGAAAATGGATGTTATGACAGAAGATGTTGCCATGCGCACTGCTCAGGTAACGAAGAATCCCAAGATTAATCAAGGTTGGGTTAGCAACCAATGGGAAAATGTAGGCTATTAGGTACCTAACAATTACTTAGCATATTTTGAGGGGTTCTTGTCTGATTCACGAGGCAAGGACCCCTTATTTTGGCCGTAAAAAATGGGACAGGTAGCAGCTGATTCAAAATTAAGGTCAATAAATGAAACGGCCCCGGTTGCATATCCTGCAACCGGGGCCGTTCGATGTTTCACATGAAACGTTTTGGGGTGCGACTCCCCTATGCGTTCTTCTGAACTTTGAAGCGCTGCTTCAGCTGTCCGCAAGCGGCGTCAATATCGTTACCACGGGAGTTACGAATCGTGGTCTCGATGCCACGGGACTCAAGACGACGCTGAAGATCCTCAACCTTATGAATCGGCGACGGCTTGAGCGGGCTGCCCTCGATGTCGTTAAGCTGAATCAGGTTAACGTGGCACAACGTTCCCTCGCAGAAGTCGCAGAGCGCCTGCATCTCGGGATTCGTATCGTTGACGCCTTCGATCATGGCATACTCATAGGTCGGGCGGCGGCCAGTCTTCTCGGTGTAGAGTTGAAGCGCCTCGTGAAGGCGAAGTAGCGTGTACTTCTTAACACCGGGCATAAGCTTATTGCGTGTCGACTGGATGGCGGAATGCAGGGAAACGGCAAGCGTGAACTGTTCAGGGATGTCGGCAAATTTGCGAATACCGGGAATAACGCCGCTGGTAGAGACGGTGAGGTGACGAGCACCGATACCGATGCCATCGGGGTCGTTGAGGATTCGCAACGCCTTGAGAACCTCGTCGTAGTTGGCAAACGGCTCGCCCTGGCCCATGAAGACAACGCTCGTGACGCGCTCGCCAAAGTCGTTGGATACATGAAGTACCTGGTCGACGATCTCTTGAGCGGTCAGAGAGCGCTTGAGGCCGTTGAGACCGGTAGCGCAAAAGGCGCAGCCCATGCCACAGCCAGCCTGGGTGGAAACGCAGACGGAAAGCTTGTTACGACGGGGCATACCGACAGTCTCGACGGAAACGCCGTCGTGGTACTCGAGTAGATACTTGCGAGAGCCATCTTTGGAAACCTGCTTGGTTAGTTCAGTCGGCGTGTCAAAGGCAAAAGCCTCTTTAAGCTGCTCGCGGAAAGCCTTGGGAAGGTTGGTCATATCGTCAAACGAACAAACGTTCTTCTCGAAGACCCATTCGATGAGCTGCTTCGCGCGGAAGGCGGGCTGGCCAAGTTCGGCCACGAGCTCGCGAATATCGTTTTGGCTCAAGTCGCGAATGTCCTGAGATTTAGTCCTGGGATTCATGGAAGCCTTTCGATTTTGGGGAAACGTAGAGGGTATCGCTACAATATGGTATCAGCTGCAGAAATTATAGAGGAGGAGTCTGCCCATGCCGGGTAAAAGCCTAGAGAACATGCACGTAGCGGTCTTGGCGGGCGGTCATTCCGCCGAGCGCGAGATCTCGCTCAATTCGGGAAAGAACGTCGTGGTTGCCTTGAAGGAGGCCGGCTACACTTCGGTGGAGCTGCTCGACACGGCTGCCGATGATTTTATGGTAACCATGGCGACCGGCGGCTTTGACGTGGCGTTTATCGCCATGCACGGTGCCGGCGGCGAGGATGGCGCCATGCAGGGCGCCATGGAGACCCTTGGTATCCCCTACACGGCCTCGGGCGTGCTTGCTAGCGCCTGCGGTGCCGACAAGGAGGTCTCTAAGCTCCTGTACGCCAAGGCGGGCATCCCCATTGCCCCCGGCCTCGCGCTCGAGATGGGCGATGAAGTCGATATCGATCGTATCGTCGAGGTTTGTGGCGAGCGCTGCTTTGTGAAGCCGGCCGTCAACGGTTCCAGCTATGGCATTTCCCTGGTCCATGAGCCCTCCGAGCTGCCCGCGGCAATCGCCAAGGCGTTTGAGTACGGCGACAAAATGCTGGTCGAGAAGTGCATCGAGGGTACCGAGATCACCGTCGGTGTATACGGCGAAGATGACGTGCGCGCTCTGCCGATTGTCGAGATTCGTAAGCCCGAGGACTGCGAGTTCTACGATCTGGACGTGAAGTATGTCGACCCTACGGACATCCATCGCATTCCGGCGCAGATTTCACCCGAGAATTATGCTCGCGCTCAGGAGCTTGCCTGCGCCGCTCACAAGGCCCTCGGTTGCCTGGGTATCTCGCGCAGCGATTTTATCGTGAGCGAGGACGGCCCCGTTATCCTCGAGACCAATACCATTCCCGGCATGACCGATACGTCGCTGTATCCGGATGAGATCCGCCACACCGACGACATGACGTTCCCGCAGGTCTGTGACAGCCTGATCCGTATGGGCCTTCGTCGAGCGGGCATTGCATGCTAATCGAGGACGCGGTTTCGTCAGGAACGCCGCAGTTTGTCATCGACTCCTATGCCACGCTTGCCGAACGCGCCAAAACGCAGTCCTTCGGCCTCATCGAGGAAGATGTAATTGTCCTCGATACCGAGACCACAGGTCTCTCGGTGCAGGACAACGAGCTGATCGAGATCTCGGCGGCCCGTCTTTCGGGCCGCGAGATCGTCGACCGTTTCGATACCTTCGTGCATCCCAAGCAGCTGATTCCCGCCGAGATTACCGAGCTCACGAGCATTACAAATGCCGACGTGGCAGATGCCCCGTCGGCCGTTGAGGCTGTCGCCGCTCTCGCCGATTTTGTCGGTGGTTGCCCGGTGATCGCACATAACGCCACGTTCGACCGCTCGTTTATCGAGTCGGTCAAAGGCGGCGTCAACGTGAGCGATATTTGGATCGATTCGCTGGCGCTGTCGCGCATCGCGCTTCCGCGCCTGGCCTCGCACAAGCTGTCTTTTATGGCCGATCTGTTTGGCTGTGACTCGGTATCACACCGTGCCAATGCCGACGTCGACGCCCTGTGTGGCGTATGGCGCGTGTTGCTCGTGGCGCTCACCGACTTGCCCCAGGGCCTCATGGCGCGCCTAGCCGACATGCATCCGGATGTGCCTTGGTCCTATCGTCCTATCTTCTCATTCTTGGCAGGGCAGAACCCTGGTTCTATCTTCTCTCTCAGCGCCGCTCGTACTGACGTTCTCAAGGCCGATCGCGCCGACGATCGGGTGGACGCCGACGAACTGCCGGTCCTCAAGATGCCGAGTCGTGAGGAGATTGAGGCAGACTATGCGCCAGGTGGCCTGGTCAATCGCATGTATCCCACTTACGAGCCGCGTGATGAGCAGATCGCGATGGCGCTCGAGGTCCGCGATGCGCTGGTCACGGGCACTCATCGTGTAATTGAGGCGGGCACAGGCGTCGGCAAATCGATGGCCTATCTGGTGCCTTTTGCCGAGGCAGCACGCCGTAACAACATCACGGTTGGTATTGCGACCAAATCGAACAATCTTGCAGACCAGCTCATGTACCATGAGCTGCCAAAACTTGCCGAGCAACTGGACGGTGGTCTGTCATTTTGCGCTCTCAAGGGCTATGACCACTATCCGTGCCTGCGCAAGCTTGAGCGCATGAGCCGAGGCCAGGTCGAGATTACCACCAAGCGCGATCCGGCGGACACGCTCACGGCGGTCGCGGTCATTATGGCGTACGTCTGCCAATCAGCCGATGGCGACCTCGACTCGCTTGGCATTCGGTGGCGCAGCGTCAACCGCCCCGACTTTACGACGGCCTCGCGCGAGTGTGCTCGCCGCCTCTGCCCGTTTTTCCCTGATAAATGTTTGGTCCACGGCGCTCGCCGTCGTGCGGCGCATGCCGATGTGGTGGTCACCAACCATTCCCTGCTGTTCCGCAATGTTGCGGCCGAGGGCAGGATTTTGCCTCCGATTCGTCATTGGGTAATCGACGAGGCTCATTCTATCGAGCGCGAGGCGCGCCGTCAGTGGGCGCGCGTGGTGTCGGCGGACGAATCACGCGTTCTGTTTGAGCGCCTGGGTGGCTCGAGCACCGGTGCGCTAAGCCAGGTCTCCCGTGATTTGGCAACCTCCGAGGGCTCTACGCTCTATTTGGGCCTTACTGCCAAGGCGACGTCGACGGTTGCGCGCGCGAGCATGGCAATCGCCGACGTGTTCGATGGCGTTCGCGAGCTCGGCCGCCGTGCCCGTGGGGGTTATGACAATGCCAACCTATGGATTGGCCCCGAGCTGCGCGAATCTGACGACTGGCATGATTTCTTACCGTCGGCCTACACTGCCATCGACGCATTGGAACAAGCTGACAAGAGCGTCGACGCGCTGGTGCAAGCCGTCGCCGCCGACAAGCCCGAGGTTGTTGTCGACCTGGGTGATATTTCGCGCCGCCTGCACGAGCTGGCCGAGAACCTCAAACTCATCATTGACGGCACCGATGAACACTACGTGTATTCGCTGCAGGTCAATCGCAGGCTGCGTGCCGGCGGAGAGTCAATGACCGCAGAGCGCATCGACATTGGCGAGGCCTTGGCAACCGAGTGGCTGCCCGAGGTTCACACGGCTATCTTTGCCTCGGCGACCATGACGGTGTCCAAAAGCTTTGAACACTTTAACCACGCGGTCGGTCTCGATCGCATCGGTGCTTCAACATCCTCGTCGCTGCACTTGGACTCGAGCTACGACTTCGATTCGAACATGGCTGTAGTCGTTGCGGGCGATATCCCCGATCCGCGCGATCGTGAGAGCTATCTTACGGCGCTCGAGCGCGTGCTGGTCGACGCCCATCTTGCCATGGGCGGATCGGTGCTCACACTGTTCACCAATCGGCGCGACATGGAAGACCTGTACGCCCGCGTTGAGCCTAAGATGGCCCGTGCGGGTCTGGAGCTCAACTGCCAGCAGCGCAACTCATCTCCTCGTCGCCTGCGCGACCGGTTTATCAACGAGCCGACCTCGTCGCTTTTTGCCCTTAAGGCCTTCTGGGAGGGATTCGACGCCAGCGGCGAGACGCTGCGCTGCGTCATCATTCCCAAGCTGCCGTTCTCGAGTCCCACGGACCCGCTCTCGTGCGAGCGCAACCTGCGCGAAGACCGCGCTTGGGCGCGCTATTCGCTGCCCGAGGCGGTGCTCGAGGTCAAGCAGGCGGCCGGCCGCCTTATCCGCTCGTCGACCGATTGCGGCGTGCTGATTCTGGCCGACCCGCGCCTGGTGACGAAGGGCTACGGAAAGAAGTTCTTAACGTCGCTGCCTACGAGCTCCTACCAGCGCATCGAATCGGCGCAGATCGGGCACTATCTGCAACTGTGGCGTGCACGCCACGAGCGGCGGCGCTAAAGCGGACAGACGAGGGTCTTTGCCATATCGCACAGACGCTTTGACAGGGCGGGGTCATCCAAGATGCGGATGGCTCCGCCCGCTGCGATTACCTGGCTCAGTAGCCAACGCTCGGAGCCATAATGCACGGTTACCGTTGCCATGTCTGCCCCGCTGCGCTCGATTAGGGTGATGCCGGCCCAGTCCAGATGCTCCGCCATATCGAATGGCATCAAGAGCTTTGCGCTACGCTGCGTCCGAGCAAGGGAATCGTGGAGGGATGTGACGTCCGGTGCATGAGGCACGACGGAGTCTTCCGTCAAGGCGAGTCCCTCGATTTTATCCATGCGATAGGTGCGCTGCTCATCGACCGCGATGTCCCAGGCAATCAGGTATGTTTGGTCGCCGTTTGCCGTAATGCGCAAGGGGTCGACCAGACGCTCACGTGGCCGTGCATCGTCCATCGAGCGATACGAGATGCGGCAGCGAACACCGTCCTGAATGGCGCAGCTCAGCTGCTGCCAGTGCGACCCGTGGTTGACGGTGTCAAAGACGCGCTGGTTATAGCCGAGCTCTTCGGGTAGAAGGGCATGTCGAATCCGAGCTGCCGTATGCGGCTCGATCCCCAACGATTCAAGTTCATGGTTGAGCACAGCGCCCTCGGCGGCACTCAAGCGCAGCGGTAGCACACGCCCGGCGTCACCGGTGAGGACCACACGCTCGCCGCGGCATTCGCAGATGATGCGCGCGCCCGATTCTCGGTTCGCGAGCGTCGAGACGATCTCGAGAATCTCGTCGAGCGATACCCCCGTGATGTCAAAGCGACTGCAAATCTCGGTTCGTGTCATGCCGCTCTCGCCGGCGGCGTAGAGGGCCTCCATGATGTCGATGGCGCGCGAGAGTCTCTGCTCGCTGGTGAGTTTACGCACGGGCATACTCGTGCACCGTCCTTTCAATGAGGTGGTTCCACGCCTGTTTGAGCGATTTGGGGGCCACGGGCCTCATGCCGTCCATGGCGTGGGCCATGCAAAATGAGGCGCCGGCTTCAAGATCGCGCACGTCAACGGTCCAGGTCCATCCCACATCGGTGTGTACGAGCTCACCTCGCCCACGCGTGAGGCCGTTGATCATATCGATCTGCGTCTGAGGGGCGAATGAGAACGTGGCTGCAACGGGCGGTCGGTCGGCAAAATCGAATTCAAAGAACAGGTAGTCGCTGAGGTTGAAGTCCGCGGGGATGACGTAGGCCTTCGAAGGACGCCAAGCGCGAACGATACGGTCGCAGCGGAATGTCCTGATGTCGCCGGTGACGTTGTCGAGGCCGCAGAAGTACGCCACGCCCTCGCGCTCGAACATGCCGTAGACGCAGACGGTACGTTCTTTCTGCTCACCGCGTCCGTTCTGATATAAAAATCGCAGCGCGCATCGCTCGGCAAAGGCGCTCCATACCGCATCGACGGCGGGAGAGCGGCGGATCGGTGCTTCGTCCACCGTCGTCCTACCGGTGAGGTAGGCAATCTTGGAGCGAATATCGGCAAGCGGTGCGGCAAAAGTGGATGAGCCGGCCGCTAGCGTCTGGTCGATGGCGTTGAGCAGGATATCGGCGTCGTCTGCGGTGATGAGGCCGCCTGCAGCAAACGTGTGCTCGCGGTCGATTGTCCACGAGCTTTCCTCGGTCTCCTGCGCGCCGGTGGGGCGAACCTCCTTGATTAAGATGCCGCGTTCGAGCAGTTTGTCACGATCGCGTCGAAACTTGCGCTTATCCGAGTCGATATTGCCCGAGCCATATCCCAGGTCGGAATCCAAGACGATCTGCTCGGTCGTCAGCGGTTCGGGGGAGCTGTTGAGCACAAAGAAAAGATTGAGGATGCGCTGAGCCGTTTTATCGAAACTGGGCTCCGAATTCCCCTTTTTAATTGTCGCGGTCGTGTCGCTTGCCGTCATAGAGTCCTCGCATGAGAAGGTGGTTTGCTGCCATGATTTTAGTCCGATATGGAGATTAGGCTATATCCTTGTCCGCTCGGGGCGTTAAGATGGCCCGAATTCGGTCGTTTGCGCACGCTCGGGGTATACTTTCGACTATATACGGTTCTAATGTGCATGCATTGGGCCTATTTGTCGGATTATGGATGTGGAGCGCACATGGCGAACACCCAGAACTATATTAACCACCTGCTGCAGAACACCGGCATTACGCCGGCATGCAGCGAAGAAGAGCGCTTGGCGGCCGAGGATATCGCTCAGATCTTCCGCAACCACGGCTTTGATCCCGAGGTTCAGGAGTTCAATGCCCCGGCGCCCAGTAGGTTGGCATTTGCCGTTACCGGTATTCTTGCGTTTGCCGGTGCCCTGCTGATGGGCATCGGTGGCGGTATCGGCTTGGTCGGCACCTTGCTGGCCATTGTCGGCGCCGTTCTTTACGTGCTCGAACGCACAGGGCACCCCGTGGTTTCGCGCCTGGGCAAGACGGGCGTGAGCCAAAATGTCATCGCCTACCACAAGGCCTCGGGCCCGCTCGCGTCCCCGCGTAACCGCCCGGTGGTCGTTGTCGCACACTACGACTCTCCCCGTGCTGAGCTGCTCGCCCGCGAGCCTTATGCTTCGTATCGTGCGCTCATCGCCAAGCTGTTGCCCGTTGCCACGGTTGCCCCCGCTGCCGTTGCCATCCTGCGTATCCTGCCGCTCCCCGGCGCGCTCAAGGTTCTGCTGTGGATTGTCGCGATCCTCGCTTCCCTCGTTGCACTTGCCAACGCGGCAAACATCATCTCTAACCGCCATATTCTTCCCTATACGTCCGGCGCGGTGTGCAACAAGTCTTCTGTCGCCGCTATGCTCGGCGTTATGGACAACGTTGCTCCCTTCCAGGGCGAAAACGAGTTTCCCGACGATGTTCCGTTCGATACCTATTTTGGGGAGCAGAAGCGTCGTGCCGAGGAAATGGCGCGCGCAGCGGCGGAATATGCCGCGGCCCAGCAGCAAAACGACTACGGCAACACCATCGAGTATGAAGAGCCTACCTACGCCGAGGACGAGTTCGGTCAGCCGATTGCTCCCGACGCTCAAACCGAGCCCGAACAGGGCGAGGCTTTTGACGAGCAGATCGAGGGCTTTGAGGGTGCGTCTGCCGACGAGACGCTGATTGGCGCCATCGTGCCCGAGGATCAGAATCAGGCTGTCCAGGCTGAAGAGTTCAATGACGAGGTTTCCGCTGCCGAGCCGGTGGAGGAGCCTGTCGCGGCCGAGCCCGAGCCCAAGCTCTATCGCAATGCCGCCGGCAACATCCGCTTTGGTTCGGATGCCATCCGTGCGCTCGGAATGCTTCCCGAGTCCTGCACGCTCGATTACGAGGAGGGCGAGGAGCCGACGTTTGAGCCCGAGCCTGCGCCCGTTGTCACTGCGGATGATGAGTCTGCCGCGGTTGCCGCTGCCGTTGCCGAGCCCGAGGCGGTGTCCGCGATCGATCCCGCGGCAGGACTGGACATTTTGGCTCCCGCCGCGCCGGCACAAGACGTTGCGGACGAGTCTGACGACGATTACGTTGAACAGCCGAGGCGCGTGTCTTACGAGAGCGATACTGATTTCTCGGCCGAGATTCCCGCGGCAACGCCCCATGCCGACATTGCATCCGCGTTCTCGTCGATTGGCGCCAGCGCTTCCAACTTCTTTAAGGGTGCACTTGCAAAGGGCAAGAAATTTGTCGACGACTTCGAGGAGAAGCGCGCTGCCGCACGCGAGGCTGCCGAGCAGGAGGCTATCGCTCAGCAGCAGGCAGCCGCGGCGGCACGTGAGCACGCGGCGCAAGAGTTCGAGCAGAACGAGGCTATGCAGTCCGCGCCCGTCGACGCCGCCGAAGCTACAACGTCTTTCGAGGCCCAGCAGCACGTCGATAGCACCATGTCGTTTGATGCCGCGCAGTTCGATTCCACGATAACGTTTGAAAAGCAAGGCACCGCGATTGCCGAGCCCCTTCCTGCTTCCGATGAGCAGGACGACGTGGCAGACGATGACGAGCCCATTGATGCTGCCGAAATTCAGGATGCCGCCGAGGACGAGTCCGTTGAGGTCAACTCTGACGAAGAGCAATACGTGGCAGCCGATCAAGGTGATTCGACCGAGGTCGAGCAGGAGGAAGTGCCTGCGGTTTCCGAGACTCCCGAGACGGATGAGTCGAGGCCTTATTCCACGCAGATTTTCACCATGCCGACCCCGAGTGGTTCCGGTGCCACGGTTGCCAATGTCGCTCCCACCCAGGACGAAACGGTCGATTCCCTTATGGCCCAGATTTCCTCCCAGGCATCGCCGCGTCCGCAGATGAATGTTCCCGATCCGGCGTCGGCACCGGCGCCTGCACCCTCCTCGTCTCCGCTGGCTTCGGTCCCCGATCCGTCGCTGCCGTCTATGAAGCAGGCAAACGTTGCGTCTCGCACGTCGCTGTTCGACCTTCCCGATCCCTCTGCCCAGGTCAACGACCCCTTTGCTACCGCCCAAGGTCCCGAACCCACATCGGCACCCGTTGCGCCTCCTATGCCCGTTGCGCCGGGCGCGCAGCCGATCGAGACCATTCCAGCTCCCGCCCCGGCGGCACCCAAGTCTCGTAAGCGCGGCCTGGGTGGTCTGTTCGGTCGTAAAAAGAAAAACGAGCAGGACAGCATGAGTGACTGGCTGGGCGTCGAAGACGATTACGATGCCAAGAAGTCCGGTCGCGGTATCGGTTCGTGGGATAACTTCGAGGACGATAACGATGGCTGGAAGGGTGGCGCTACGTCTTCCGATGGCGCTTCTTCCGAAGATATGCTCTCGGCTGTCGCCTCTATGGGCGATGATGAGCTGCTCGGTCACGATATCTGGTTTGTGGCAACGGGCGCCTCGGATTGTGATGGCGCCGGCATGAAGGCCTTCTTGGCTTCGCATCGCGATAAGCTCCGCGGCGTATTCTTTATCAATCTTGAATCCGTCGGCGCCGGTAGGCTTTCGGTTGTGACGGTCGAGGGCGAACAACAACTGCTCAAGGGCGATCGCCGCATCATGAACCTGGTCAGCAAGGTCTGCAAGTCGTTCCATGTCGATTGTGGCGCGCTCGAGATGCCCTATGCCAAGACCGATGCCTATGCCGCGCTCGAGGCGAGCCGCCGAGCCCTTACCATCGCCGGCGTGGACGGCACGCGTCTGGCTTGCGCTCGTACCGAGGACGACCTGCCCCACAATGTCAACCCGACGAACATTGCTACGGTATCCGAGGTCGTGACCGAGGTTATCCGCCGTTCGTAGACGGAGCTCTAAGGAGTCAACGTGTTTTCGTATATTAAGCGCCATTGGCCTGTCTACGTGATTTTGACCTTGATTGCCATTGCGTTAGGATTTGGGGCTGCCTACATCGTGGGCGCAAAGGGCTCGACCCCCGCCTCCGCAATCAGCGAAGAGGTGGAGCAAGAACAGAGTACGGGTGCTGATGGGATTCCTGAGTCCGAGCAAGCAATCGTTGATGGTGGATCTTCGTCTGCAGAGTAGATACGGCGATTTACATGATTGAAAGCGGGTGAGCCGGGGGACTGGCTCGCCCGCTTTTTGATCGCGCTAGCGCTTCTTTGGGATCGACCTAAGGCGAGCGAACCATAGGGCTGCGGCACCCGAGGTCAGGAACGCGGTGATGCAAGCGGCGATGGGAACTGCTCCTGTTGCCGGTAGGTCCTGCGGTAGGGTACAGCGTTGAATGACACAGTCCTCGTCATGTGACTCAAGTTTATCGCCGCCGCCGTTGCGGCAAAGATCGACGCGTGCGCTGTTGGTGAGTGCAGTTTGGGGCGTATAAGCCGACGTTGCCTGCATGTGCACGACTGCGCCCCGAGCGTCTGTGCCAAGGATTGCTTTGGCATCGTCAAGGTCGTCGTGCTCATCTTTGAGATCATCGCGGGTCCAAGAATCCGCATCGCTTCGAGTCGTAAAGTCGGCGGCTACCGCACCGTATTCAATTCGAATGCCCGTTACGACGGTATTGGGTGTAAGGTCGAGCTCTTCCGCCTCGAGTGTGGTGGATTCCGTGGTCGAGACATCCGCCTTCCAGAGGCGCCAGCCGTCGTAATCGACGAGGCGACAGTCCTCACCAAGGCTCTCTTTTACTTCGTCGGACTCAAGCCAAGGATTTTCGTGCCCATCGTCAAGTGTCGCGTTTGCCGGCTCACCGACGTCTGTCGAGTCCAACGGCGTCGTGCGATACCATACGTTGCACAGACCGTTGAGGTCGCCGATGGCGACGGGGGTTTCGATTGAGATGAATCTCGCTGTGCCGTCTTTGGCGCACTCAAGATCATCGGTAATCGTAAACTCATCAACCCAAGTAGCGGAATCGTTTCGAGCATCGATGGTATAGGAGAAAAGCCCATCACTATTGGTTTGCGTCGTGGCGCGGTTTTTACCATCGCCGTTAGCCAACAGGCCCTTTTCGATAGGTTGGACAAGTTCCTGACGCTTGTCGACCTGTCCCTTGATCTCGATGGGCGCATCCTTCATCGCGACGGTTTGGACTTCTCCCGTATCCTTTATTTCAAACGTTATCTCCTCGGCAAGGTCATAGGTCCGCGGAGACATCATTTCGCGCAACGAGTAGGTGCCGGGTGCAAGATGTTCGACGCGATGCGGCTTGTCGGATGAGGTCCAGGAGTCTATTTCGGTTTTATCGGGACCATATAAGGCGAGCTGTGCGCCTTCCACTTCTTGCTCACCGCTTGCATCGACCTTGGAGATATCAACCTTGGTGTAATCGTCGGATACGTTAAGCCGCGCTTCTACAACGGGTGTTTTCTGGTCGGCATAAGTAAGGGCAACAATATGGGTTGTCTGATCGAGCAAGAAGCCTGCCGGCGCTTGAGTCTCGACAACCTCGTAGCGTGCGGTGCCAGATCCCAGTGGGAGGTTGTCCGCGCGTGCTTCTCCAGTTTCATCCGTCGTGACGGTCGTGACAGTCTCACCGTCGAGCGCGGCAATGCTGCCGTCGGGGCGCACGATATCACCCGAGGCGCGGATCTCAAAGACGGCGCCCGCGAGGCTGCTGCCGTCTATGGCATCGGTTTTAACGATCCTGATGTTTCCGGTCGCGGCGTGGTCATAATACGAGGCGACTGCAACGGGCGTTAGGTTCATGTCGGCGGGTATGTTTACCTCGATCTCTTCGCCGACAAGATAGGGCTCTTTGGCCGAGGTTTCGCGTACATAATAGGTGCCCGGCACGAGCGATTCGGGCAGTGTGACGGTCCCGGTCGCGTCAGTCGTAAAGGTGTCCATTACGTTATGTGCTGGATACCAGCAAGTTTGTGAGACAGGTTCGTGATTGCTGTCTAGGAGTTGGAAGGTGAATCCGGCTAGTGGAACAGAAGCGCCTGTTTGGGCATCGCGTTTTACAATCTGGAGATGCGTCGACAGCGCGTGGTTGTCCACGATATATTGAAGCTCGGCGCCGTTGGAAATCTGATTGGCCCCGACGGTCCATTCCCCTGCACGTTTAAAACCCTCGGGGACGGTTTCCGGAACCTCGCGAATCGTGTAGCCGGCACGGTCGTATGGGACGGCTCCGTGGACACCGGCGGGTCGCTTGCCTGTGCCGAACCATGCTTCGGGCTGATCTTTGGTGGAGACAAAGCCATAGATGTTTGTGGTCAGTGTGCCAACAACCTGCTGAGAACTGTTGCTGACAACCTCAAAGACAACACCACCCGCCGGTTGCTCCAGGCCGGATTGGTCGCTATTGCCGTAATCCTTGAATTTGGAAATCTCAAGGTCAAACGCAATGGGGATATCGGAAATGCGAGATTCGATCTCGACCACGCCTGAATCGCCGAGCTGGTCGGCTCCAACGGTATAGGTCCAGCTGTCGTTGGATGGCAGGTAGCCCTCGGGGGCTTTTGATTCGTAGATGGTAAAGGTTCCTAAGGGGACATCGGCGAGGGTGGCCTGACCGCTTTCGTCGGTCGTGAGGATTTGCGCCCATCCAGGGGTTGATTGCGACACACACGTGAACTCTGCTCCTGCGAGTGAAGAGCCTACCTGGGGGCCGGCATTCGTCGCGGTATCGAGTTTTACGATACGCAGGTTGATGGTGCCGGGCTGTTCATCAATGGCGACCCGCCCGCCGTCATTCCCCGTGGTAAAGGCGATGCGATCGTGGCGGGGGACATAGCCGGCCGGCGCCTTCGTTTCAACTAGGTAGTATGCTGTGTTGGGCAGAAGTGTTGCTTGCGCCCGACCGTTGCTGTCCATCTGGATGGTGCCAACACGTGCGTCGCTGGCGCTCTCAAAAACATCGAATGTTGCCCCGGCAAACTGATAAGTATTGTTTCCGCTGGTAATGGCAGCGTTTGCAGACTGCTTTTGGAAGGAAACAGAGACCGCCGGCAGTACATAGAGCATGTCCTGACGTTTGCTGCCGCCCGATACGGCTCCTAGATAGCGCCGCGCGCGGTGCGGAGCGGCTTTGATGCTTCCTGATTTTGCGCTGTCGTGGAGCCACCGCGCCGCCGCCACGACTTCATCGTCGGCGGTAAAGTGCCCGCTCTTGGTTTTGCCCTGAGCGGTCGTGTAAGAGTAGGTACCGTCGACATGGGTAGTGCCGTTGAGCATCCATACGGCAAGCTGGGTTGCGGCGCGGGCACGATCGGGTGAAAGATGGTAACCGCCAAACGACGTGGCGGTAGGATATCCGTGACAAACGATTGCCGCGAACTCGTCGTCGAGCCACACCCAGCCTTGATCAAAGTTGAGCCATGGGCCGCCCGGCTTGGTGGGGCCGGGGCGCTCCTGGTTCATGCAGTAGGCAATCGAGGCGTCTTGAGCTTCATACTTGCCGATGAGGAAGGGCCCACAATCATCGCTAATAGTGCGGAAGCCGAGCTGGTCGTAGCCATCGACGGCAAATGCGGCTCCCGGTGCCAGGCAGCCGAAAAGCAGGAAGAGGAGCAGGAGCAGCGGACCTGTTGCGATTGCGCTGTGGACAGAGTGCGTGGGTGCGTTGGACATGGCTGCTCCTTATCCCTCGTGCGCCGCACGGGGAGGCTGCGACGCGTAGGATGAGGCTACCCCCGAGGTTCATGCGGGTAAGTACCGGAGCCTGACCAAAAGCTTGCCCAATTCCTGACAAATTGAGCTCAAATACAACAATCAAGCAAAAGTGCAGGTAGAAGATAGAGAGAACAGGAAGTCAAAGGTCCTCGTCTCCACAATTGGCGTGATTTTCAAACGAATCTCCACAGCTAAAACAAGCATCACCACCCTTGTATCGAACAAGACAACCGCGTTATACTAGCCAACACACAAGCGGGCATCGCCAAGTGGTAAGGCATCAGCTTCCCAAGCTGACACTCGCGGGTTCGAGTCCCGTTGCCCGCTCCAGCTAGAAGCACAAGCACGGCACCATTACGGTGCCGTGCTTTTTTCAATAAAGCGCCGGGACTCGAACCCGACAGGGTGCGAGCGTAAAGCAAACGCGAAGCGTTTGTAGCGAGCAGGCGAAGGCGCCGACAGGCGCCTGAAGCCGGTGCGGATTTGCGAAGCAAATACGCGGATGTCCCGTTGCCCGCTCCATCGAGTGCGGGAGACATGGGGACGGCCAATTCAACAAAGTCTTCCCCCGCGGCTTCGTGAGGCTGAGGGGCTCGCCTGAAGCCGGTGCGGATTTGCGAAGCAAATGCGCAGACGTCCCGTTGCTCGCTCCAATTCCAAAATGTTAGGTTAATGCCTGCTGCCCATACTTGCACCTGCGCACGGTACAATGGTTAGGTTACGACCAACGTGCCAATAACCAAAAAGGAGCCGCTATGATCGATCGCTATACCCGCCCGGAGATGGGACACATCTTCTCCCTCGAGAACAAGTACGCCATTTGGCAGGAGATCGAGGTTCTGGCCTGCGAGGCCCAGGCGGAGCTCGGCAAGATCGGTATTTCCAAAGACGAGGCCCAGTGGATCCGCGACCATGCCAACTTTGAGAAGGCGAAGGTCGATGAGATCGAGGAAGTCACGCGCCACGACGTCATTGCCTTCCTGACCAACATGAAGGAATACATCGATGCCGATGTTCCCGAGGGCGACCCCAAGCCCAGCCGCTGGGTTCACTATGGCATGACCAGCTCCGATCTGGGCGACACGGCCCTGTGCTACCAGCTCACCCAGGCCTGCGACCTGATCATCGAGGACGTCAAAAAACTCGGCGAGATTTGCAAGCGTCGCGCTTTTGAGGAGCGCAACACGCTCTGTGCCGGCCGCACTCATGGCATCCACGCCGAGCCGATGACCTTCGGCATGAAGTTTGGCTCTTGGGCCTGGGAACTCAAGCGCGATCTGGATCGTCTTGAGGACGCCCGCAAGAATGTTGCCTTCGGTGCTATCTCGGGCGCTGTCGGCACGTACAGCTCCATCGAGCCGTTCGTCGAGGAGTACGTCTGCGAGCACCTGGGCCTGGTCCACGATCCTCTGTCCACGCAGGTCATCAGCCGCGATCACCATGCCTACCTTGCCGGCGTGCTTGCCACTACAGCGGCCACCTGTGAGCGCATCGCTACCGAGGTTCGCAATCTACAGAAGACCGATACGCTCGAGGCCGAGGAGCCGTTCCGTAAGGGCCAAAAGGGCAGCTCAGCCATGCCGCACAAGCGCAACCCCATCACCATGGAGAAGGTCTGCGGCCTGTCGCGCGTCGTGAAGGCCAACGCGCAGGTTGCCTTCGACAACGTCGCCCTGTGGCACGAGCGTGACATTTCGCACTCCTCTGCCGAGCGCGTCGCCCAGGCCGACAGCTTCATCGCCCTCGACCACATGTTCCAGTGCCTCATCCGCGTTATCGACGGCCTGCAGCTGTATCCCGCTCGCATGATGGTCAACCTCAACAAGACACGCGGCCTCATCTTCTCCTCCAAGGTCCTGCTCGCCCTCGTCGACACGGGCATCACCCGCGAGGACGCGTACGCCATTGTGCAGGAGAACGCCATGGCAACCTGGCACGAGGTACAGGATTGTGTCTCCGGCCCTACCTTTAAGGAGCGTCTCGAGGCCGATCCGCGCTGCACCGTCAGCCAGGAGAAACTCGACGAGATCTTTGATCCGTGGGACTTCCTCACCCGTATCGACACGGTCTTCGATCGCCTGGAGCAGCTGAGCTTCGAGTAGGTTCGGGCATAACGTTAGCTTTTTAGGGCGCTTTGCTGGTAATGTGTGTTGCCGGCAAAGCACCTCGTTGCATTTAGGGAAAGACGGGGATAATAGTCGTCTCGAATAACATTCTGAGAGGGGATCGCATGATTTCGTTTGATTACAAGCCTCAGGGCGTGTGTGCTCGCAATATTCACCTTGACCTTTCCGATGACGGCAACAAGGTGATGGGCGTTGAGTTTACCGGCGGCTGCGACGGCAATCTCAAGGCTATCTCCAAGCTGGTCGAGGGCGCTCCTGCCGATCGCGTAATCGAGGTTCTCGCCGGTAATACCTGCGGTATGAAAAAGACCTCCTGCGCCGACCAGCTTACACGCGCTATCGAGGCCGCTCGCGCCGAGATCGCCTAATGGGTATCGCCGATCACATCAAGAACGGAATATCGCGTCGCGGCTTTGTGCTCGGTGGGGTTGCTGCGGGCGCTGCCACGGTGCTTGCCGGATGCTCGAAAAAAACGGGTACCAGCGATGATGCCGCCGGCGAGCCGCAGGTTATCAAGGATGATTCCAAAATCATCTCGATTACGGATGAGTACGAGGCGGTCGACATCGATCTTGAGCCGGCGGCGTCGTGGACGCTGCCTCTGGGTACGCTGCTGTACTACTGCGACGGCGATTACGCCGCGGCAATGATGGCGCCCGCATCGGCACTGCACGCCAACACACTCGGTGTGCTCAACCTGGGCGATGGCTCGCTTACCACATTAATCGAGGATCCTATCGAGGGCACGGGATATGCATTCTACGATGTCCGTGCCGGCGACGGCGTATTCGCGTGGGTTGAGATGAACTTTGCCAATTCATCGTGGAAGCTCTACGCTCAAAATCTGTCGGGCGCTTCGCTCTCTGGCGACGTGGTTGAGCTCGATCGAGGTGGCAAGGACTACGATCCGCCGCTGTTTACGGCGTTCGGGTCATCAGTCATCTGGTATAAAATGCCCTCGGCAGGTGGCAATAAAACGAGTAGCGATTCGTTTTGCTATCGTCGCTCGCTTGATGAATCCAAGGCCGAGATAATTTGGAAATCGACGGGTCGCTTTGCATCGGCCCCGCGCGCGAGCGACGGCATTTTGACTATCTCGCCGCGTGTCCGCAACGACGAGGGCGTCTACTACGGCATAACGGCAATCGATTTGACCGACGGCAACAACACCAAACGTGCCCAGCTAGTCCTTCCCTCGTCAGTCTCGCCTTTCGAGGCCGTATATATGGGCGATACCTTCGTGTTTTCTATCGAGGCGGCCTATAGTGGCGTGGGCAGCCTGGGCAACATGGGCACGTATATCGGTAATGAGGGAGGGCCGTATCTCTTCCTGTCCCGTGAGCCGCTCGCATGTGCGGCTGGCAAGAAGAATAAATACCTTGTTAAGGTACAGGCGTCGCATTTCCTGATCGACACCTCTGCCAAGACCTATGGCTCGCTGCTGTCGCCCGACCGCGCTTTGGAGTATGGCGATTATCCAGCTACGGCGGGAAAATCGGACTCATTCCTTACGTACGCCACGGTGCGCAACAGCCAGGGTATACCAGAGACGGTCACTGCACGCCTATTTTCTCTTTAAGCTTAGAGGGGTTAAAAAGGCGCCAACAGGGGAATAAACGCGTTGTAATTGTGAGTACCGCCCGCCGAGCTGCCGCGTCATAGCGGCATCTGGCGGGCTCAGGTGCGTTAAAATGGGCTTGTTCTTAGCTAATTGAGACAGGGGGGCCGTGTTATGGCTTCAGATGCAAAAAAGATTCTGCTGGTCGAGGATGAGAAGGCAATCCGTGACGCCGTCGCTGCCTATCTCGAGCGCGAAGGCTACTGGGTTGTGGGCGTCGGCGACGGCCAGTCCGCGATCGAGGAGTTCGAGAAGCATCAGTTCGACCTGGTCGTGCTCGACCTTATGCTCCCCAAGATCCCCGGCGAGCGCGTTTGCCGCACCATTCGCGATACCTCGGATGTCCCCATCATCATGCTGACGGCTAAGGGCGAGATCGAGGACCGTATTATCGGTCTTGAGCTCGGCGCCGACGACTATCTGATTAAGCCGTTCTCGCCGCGTGAGCTCGTCGCCCGCGTTCGCGCTCTGTTCCGCCGTGCCCATCAGGCCGACGAGCCCGCCGTCGAGGTACTCGACTTCGGCGATCTGGTCATCGATATCTCGGGCCACAAGATCTTGGTCGAGGGCAAGGAAGTCGATCTGACGGCTTCCGAGTTCAAGCTGCTCACCACGCTTGCTCGCCATCCCGGCCGTGTGTATAACCGCATGGAGCTGGTCGAGAAAGTGCTCGGGTATGACTTTGAGGGCTATGAGCGCACCATCGATAGCCACGTGAAGAATCTTCGCGCCAAGCTGGGCGATGATCCCAAGAAGCCCAAGTGGCTCTACACCGTCCATGGTGTCGGCTATCGCTTCGAGGCTCCGGCCAAGACCGATAAGTCGGACGAGAAATAGGGAAATCACATATGACACCTGCGCGCTTTGAAATCGGACAAAAGCACAAGCAGGAGAGCGAGGCGGGTTCCAAGGCTAGTTGGAACACGCCTCGTTCCGATTCACGGCCAACGATGAGCTATCCCTCGCGCATGGCACTTGCTTTTGCTCTGACATCGCTCATGACGGTATTGGTGCTGGTGGGCGTTGTCTCTGTTGTGTGGGGCACGGTCTTTTCGGATTACACACGCTCCAATATCGTCGAAATCGCAAATTCCGCTGCCGAGAAGTTGGCAACCTCATATGAGGAAAACGGCTCTTGGACCGCGGGAGAACTGCGCACGGTCGCAACGTCGAGTTTGGTTTCCGACGATCTGGGCATGCAGGTCGTCAATAAAAAGGGTGTGATCGTTTATGACGATTCCTGGCCCTCGGCAAGCGCCACCGCCGATGTACGCGAAAACCAGGCTACGACCGACGACACGAGCGGCAAGAGGGCATCGCATAGCCCGGTCTCGTCTGCTCCAACCGACTCCGATAGCGTTGCTAACGTCGAGATTGTAACGTCTTCCGGCGAGCATGTCGGACAGGTAAAGCTGTGGGCCATCGGCTCCGACGCTCTGCTCACCAAGGCGGACTCTGCGTTTAGGGAGAAGACCTTTAACGCCATGGCCCTCGCCGCGGTTGTTGCAATCTGCATTTCGGTCGTTATCGGATCGCTCGTGTCGCGCATGCTCACCAAACCGATTCATCGCATCACCAGTACCGCAAAGCAAATCCGTGACGGCGACCTGTCGGCTCGCACGGGGCTGCGCGGTGATGACGAGATCGACCAGCTGGGTGAGACCTTCGATGAGATGGCCACCTCGCTCGAGAAGGATATGAAACACGAGAAGCGCCTGACCTCAGACGTTGCACACGAGCTTCGCACGCCGCTTATGGCCATGCTCGCAACGGTCGAGGCCATGCAGGATGGCGTGTATCCCACCGACGATGAGCATTTGGAGACCGTTGCTTCCGAGACGCGTCGCCTGGCTCGTCTGGTGCAGCAGATGCTCGACCTATCGCGTATGGAAAACAGCACGGCTCCGCTCAATCTAGAACCGGTGGACATGGTTCCGTTCGTGCGATCGATTGTGAACGGCCAGGAGCGTCTGTTTGCCGACCGTGACCTTCGTCTTCGCTTTGCAGATGAAACCCAAGGGCACGACGATGTCGTCGAGGCCGATCCCGACATGATCACGCAATGTGTTATCAACCTCATGAGCAACGCCATGCGCTACACCCCCGAGGGCGGTTGGGTCGTGGTGTCGGTGCTCAGTGACCGCAGGCACGTCAGCATTGCCGTTTCTGATACCGGCATCGGTATTGCCAAGGACGATCTGTCGCGCATTTTCGGGCGGTTTTGGCGCGCCGATGCCAGCCGCGCCCGCGAAGCTGGCGGCCTGGGCGTCGGCCTCGCCGTGACCAAGCAGATCGTCGAGCGTCACCATGGCTACATATCCGTGGAGTCGGAGCTTGGAAAGGGTACGACTTTTACAATTCATCTGCCCCGCGAGCACATGGCGGACGCGGCATCTACTACAATGGAGCACTAGCTTTTCGCTATTCGGTGAAGGAGGGGCCGCGTCCCTGCCGCTCCGAGTTTGCGAAAACATGCGGGAAAGAACCCGCATTTCTGTCGTATTTAGGTAAGGAGTGACTCACGTGACAACGATGGAGCGTCGTCCGGATTCCCGTGGCAAGGTTCGTGATATTTACGATGCCGGTGAAAACCTGCTGATGGTCGCCACCGACCGCATTTCTGCGTTCGACTTCATTCTTCCCGACGAGATTCCGTTTAAGGGAGAGGTGCTCAATCGCATTTCGGCATTCTGGTTCGATAAGTTTGCCGACATCGTCCCCAACCATCTCGTTTCCATCGACCCGGCGGATTTCCCCGAGGAGTTTGCTGAGTATCGTGACTACCTCGCTGGCCGCGCCATGCTGGTTAAGAAGGCCCAGACGATTCCTATCGAGTGCATCGTCCGCGGCTATCTGACCGGTTCGGGCAAGAAGACCTACGACGAGAACGGCACCGTCTGCGGCATCCAGCTGCCTGAGGGCCTGACCGAGGCTTCCAAGCTTCCCGAGCCGTTGTTCACGCCGTCCACGAAGGCCGAGATCGGTGACCACGACGAGAACATCTCGTTCGAGCGTTGCTGCGAGATCGTGGGCGAGGACATCGCCACGCAGATTCGTGACCTTTCCCTCAAGATCTACAAGGCCGCTGCCGAGTACGCCGCGACCCGTGGCATCATCATTGCCGACACCAAGTTCGAGTTTGGTGTCATCGATGGCAAGGTCACGCTGATCGACGAGTGCCTCACGCCCGACTCCAGCCGTTTCTGGCCTGCTGCCAGCTACGAGGAGGGCAAGATCCAGCCTAGCTACGACAAGCAATTCGTCCGCAATTGGCTCAAGGCCAACTGGGATATGACGGGGGAGACCCCGCACCTGCCCGCCGAGGTCATCGATGGCACGTCCGAGCGCTATCGCGAGGCCTTCCAGATCATCACGGGCTCCCAGTTCACAAGCATGAAGGAGAACGCATAAGTGAGTACCCGTAGCGCCACGAACAAGCGCACGCAATCCCACGAAGTTACCGGGGTTGCGCGCAAGTCTGCCGCATCTGCTAAGCCCGCCCGCCAAGCAGCGAGCTCCGTTCGCGTCGTGCCGGCTTCGTCTAAGGCACGCCGCAAAGAGCTCGAGAAGGGCGAGAACCTCGAGGGCCTCTCTAAAGAGGAGAAGCGTGCCCGCAAGGCTAAGCAGCGCGCCAAGGAGGACCGCATCTATACGGTGTCGAATATCCTCCTCAAGCAGGACGAGGACTACACCAAGCGCCGTCGCATCTGGTGGATTGTGCTCGCCATTGGCATGGTGCTCGTCGTGGCAATTTGGGCCTCGCTGTACTTCGCTCCCGCTGGCATGGTGTCCAGCCCTGTCCAGATGGTCGGCATCGTTTTGTCCTATGTCATCATCCTAGGTGACTTTATCTACGACTTCGCTCGTATTCGTCCCTTGCGCAACATGTACCGCGCGCAGGCCGAGGGCATGTCCGAGAACAAGCTCAACGCTCTTATCGAGCGCGCAGCTGCCGAGGAGGACAAGAAGGACTCCAAGAAGAAGTAGCGTTTGCATACATACTTATCGCTAAGATATAAGGCGCGTCGTTTTTGCGGCGCGCCTTTTTACTGTTCTATAGATAGATGGAGTGGCACATGATTCGAGCTGCCCTGACGGTCGAAGAGGCCCTGGAGGGTATGAAGTCCCTGGAGCCCAAGATTAAAAACTATGCGCGCCTGGTTGTCCGCAAGGGCGTAAACGTTAAGCCCGGCCAGGAAGTCGTCGTTCAGTCTCCGGTTGAGTGCGCGCCGTTTGCGCGCGTTGTGGTCGCGGAGGCCTATGCTGCCGGCGCCGGCCACGTGACGGTCATCTGGGCCGATGATGCCGTGACGAGGCTCACGTACGAGCATGTCGAGAAAAGCTATTTTGAGCAGACGCCCGAGTGGAAGCGCCTGCAGCTGGATTCCCTGGCCCAGGACGGTGCCTGCTTTATCTTTATCGAGGGTGCGGACCCCGCCGCCCTTAAGGGCATCGATCCCGCTAAGCCCGCTGCAGCTTCTAAGGCAAAGAACACGCAGTGCAAAGTTTTCCGCCGTGGACTGGATTACAACATCAATCCGTGGTGCATCGCCGGCGCTCCGGTCGTGGCTTGGGCGCGCGAGGTGTTCCCGGGAGACGCCGATGAGGTTGCAATCTATAAGCTGTGGAATGCGATTCTGCACACCGCTCGCGCCGATGGCCAGGACCCAGAGAGCGACTGGGAGCTCCACGACGCCGCATTCGAAAAGAACCTGCGTTTCCTGAACGACAATCGTTTCGACTGCCTGCATTACACCGCGGCAAATGGAACCGATCTGATGATTGGCATGACGAAGGGTCACGAGTGGGCCGGCGGCAAGGGCAAGACGCCCGATGGGCACCCCTTCTTCCCCAACATTCCCACCGAGGAAGTCTTCACTTCGCCCGATCGCATGCGCGCCGACGGTATCGTGTACTCGGCCATGACGCTCATCCACCACGGCAATAAGGTCGACGATTTTTGGATTAAGTTCGAGGGCGGCCGCGTGGTGGACTACGACGCCCGCGTGGGCAAGGCAACGCTTGCAAGTATCATCGATACGGACGAGGGCGCTGCTCACCTGGGAGAAGTCGCGCTCATTTCCAAGAACACGCCGATCCGTGAAAGCGGCATCCTGTTCTATGACACGCTCTATGACGAGAATGCCAGCTGCCATCTTGCACTGGGAGTCGGCTTCCCCGAGTGCATCGAGGATGGATATGATATGTCCAAAGAGGAGCTCCTGGAGCATGGTGTCAACGTTTCGAGCACGCACGTTGACTTTATGATTGGCACGGATGACATCGATATTGTGGGCATTACGCCCGATGGACGCGAAGTTGTGATTTTCCAGAACGGCCAATGGAGTTGGGAATAGTCCCAGACCGTGGTACAATGCCACCCGCGGGCCGTTAGCTCAGCTGGCAGAGCAGGGGACTTTTAATCCCAAGGTCCAGGGTTCGAACCCCTGACGGCCCACCATAGAAAAGAAAGCGATCGACTCCGGTTGGTCGCTTTTTTATTGCCGCGCCACGGGTTCGAACCCGAAAGGGCGCGGAGCTGAGGAAACGCGTGAGCGTTTGCCAGCGCAGCGCGCAAGGCGCGAAAGCGCCGCAGCGGCCGCCTGCGAAGCAGGCTGAACCCCTGACGGCCCACCCAAAGATTGTTGAGTCGGTCAACTTCGGTTTGCCGTCTTTTTTGTTGCCGGTGCACGGGTTCGAACCCGTATCTATCTATATATAAGAACGCTTGGCGAACAAAACCCGCCTTTTACCGATGGGAAACAAATAGCTGATGCCTTTGGAGTAAAGTAGCGCTCCAGAGATGACCGATGTCTCAATACTCATAAAACAGCTGGTCATCGCCAATATCAGAAGCCAATGCTTCAGTTTTAACCTCAGTGATGCGACTGAGGGACCTATTCATTTGTGAACAAAATATGGAGTGCACGATTCCCGCCCGCGGGGCCCCTCCGGTCTGGCAATATATCTCCTTGCCGCGCGGCCCGGTGGAACCG
>URIK01000003.1 GCA_900547855.1 uncultured Collinsella sp.
GATCTACACTCGACTAGTCGTCGGCAGCGTCAGATGTGTATAAGAGACAGACAGGCTATGTCCGATCGCGACGTTCGCCAGTCGGACGTGATCCGCGCATCGGAGATGCTCGGCAAAAAACTCGGCAAGAGTCAGATGAGCCAATATGTGAGCGGCAAGACGATTCCGCGGCGCGATGTGGCAGAGCTGCTCGCCCGCATTTTGGAGGTCGATGTTACCTGGCTGCTTGCCGGTGACGCCGATCAAGGCGAGGCATCATCGCCCCGTAACGTTTCCAAGCCCGAACCCCATCCCTCAGCTCAAATTCCAAGGAGCACCACCATGCGTACTTTTTCTAAATCCACCAAGCTTGATAACGTCCTGTATGATGTGCGCGGTCCCGTCGTCGACGAGGCCGCCCGTATGGAGGACGAGGGCGAGCGCATTCTCAAGCTCAATATCGGCAACCCGGCGCCCTTCGGTTTCCGCACGCCCGACGAGGTCATCAAGGACATGCGCCAGCAGCTGCCCGACTGCGAAGGCTATTCCAACTCGCGCGGTCTGTTCTCTGCGCGCAAGGCGATTATGCAGTACTCGCAGATCAAGGGCCTGCCCAACGTTCAGATGGAGCACATCTACACGGGCAACGGCGTGTCCGAGCTCATTCAGCTTTCGATGAACGCGCTGCTCGACAATGGCGACGAGATTCTGATCCCCAGCCCCGACTATCCGCTCTGGACGGCGTGCGCAACCCTTGCCGGCGGTCATCCCGTACATTATTTGTGTGATGAGCAGGCGGATTGGTATCCCGACCTGGAGGATATGGAGTCCAAGATCACGAGCGCGACCAAAGCCCTCGTCATCATCAACCCTAACAACCCCACGGGTTCCGTCTATCCGCGCGAGGTGCTCGAGGGCATCGTCGAGGTTGCACGCAGGCATCAGCTGATGATCTTTGCCGATGAGATCTACGACCGCCTCTGCATGGACGGCTACGAGCACGTCTCGATTGCCTCGCTCGCCCCCGACCTGCCCTGCGTTACCTTTAGCGGTCTGTCCAAGTCGCACATGATCGCGGGCTATCGCATTGGCTGGATGGTGCTTTCGGGCAACCAGCGCTGCATGAGCGACTTCATCATGGGCATCAACATGCTCTCCAACATGCGCCTGTGCTCCAACGTGCCGGCTCAGTCGATCGTTCAGACGGCACTCGGTGGCCATCAGTCCGTTAACGACTACATCCGTCCCGGCGGCCGTGTCTACGAGCAGCGCAACTTTGTGTATGAGGCGCTCAACAAGATTGACGGCATCTCGGTGGTTAAGCCGCGCGCGGCGTTCTACATCTTCCCCAAGATGGATGTGAAGAAGTTCAACATCACCGATGACGAGCAGTTCGCCCTTGACCTGCTGCACGAGAAGAAGATCCTGATCACGCGCGGCGGCGGCTTCAACTGGGCTGAGCCCGACCACTTCCGTATCGTGTACCTGCCGCGCATGGAAGTGCTCAAGGAGTCGCTCGAAGACCTCGCCGACTTCTTCGATCATTACCGCCAGGCGTAACGGCAAGGGTAGCCTGTAATGAAACGGTCGGCCCGCAACGGATGCGGGCCGACCGTTTTCTGTCTAAGCCCGTGCTGTTAGCGCTTGTCTCGTTGAGCGGGCGAGGTTCGCGCGTGAGCGGCTAGTTCTATTCCAAAATGGAATACAGTGGGCTTAAGCTGGAATTGATGTCCGGGTACCTGCTTTTCTAGAATGTTTTCAACAAGATGAAAGGCGGTTCCAACCAATGATTATCGATGCAAATTCCTACTGGTTCGACGAGCGCATCTTTCATGACGAGACGCTCTGCGAACAGTTTTTGGCCGAGGTACCCCGCGCCTATGACACCGAAGGCTATCTGACCATGAATTCCGCCGGCAAACGACAGATCGTGATCGAGATGCCCGCCGGTTCTCCGGGTCTTAACTACATTGAGGGCGACTACACCCTCGAGAAGCGCTTGGCCGATATGGATGAGGCGGGGGTCGACAAGGCGATCCTCAAGCTCCCCGGCTGCCACGAGTGGATGTCGCTCGAGATGTGCCGGCGTTTCAACGACGGTATGGCTGCTGACGCGAAGGCGTCAAATGGCCGTCTGATTCCGCTTGTCGCCGTGCCGCCCTTTGGCACCAAAGCGAATTTGGAGGAGCTCGACCGCAGGCTCGACGATGGTTTTGCGGGTGTGCAGCTCTGCGCTCACTACGGCAAGCGCTATCTCGACGATCAGGTCTTCTCGAGCTTTTTCGAGCACCTGAACGAACGCCATGTCACCGTTTACGTGCACCATGTTCCCGTGCCGGTCGAGAACGAGTCGCTTCTCGCGTACGACAACCTTCGCCGCTCTTATGGCCGCTGCGTCGACCAAACTACGGCGATCGGTCGAGAGATCTTTGGTGATTTCTTTGAGCGCTACCCCAATATCAAGATGGTCCACTCCATGCTCGGCGGCGCATACTTTGCGTTCAAGGAGATGCTGCTGCCTCATGGTCCCAAGCGCCCTGATGCTTCTGGCCGTTTTCAGGTCGATACCGAGACCGTTTCCAGGCGCCTCGAGAACAACATCTATTTCGACATGTCCCATGCCCAGCCTTGGGGCAAGACACTCCTCGCCTGCGCGGTTGACGTGCTGGGTGCAGACCATATTGTTTTTGGCACGAGCTATCCCGTTAAACGCGAGTGGCTCACCGAGGGTGTCGCCTGCGTTCGCGCTGCAAATCTGAGCGATACAGACAGCGACCTTGTGCTTGGCGGTACGGCGCAGCAACTGTACGGTGTCGAGTGAGCGGCAATCAGAGGGGAGTATCTGCCATGGACGAAGGAGAGATGAGGGCTGGGGCCGCTCGTGTGGCCATCGATCTTGGGGACGTGTTGCCGTTCGACGGTTTCGACGAACTCCGTCATGAGGTCTTCGCCCGTGCCCTTATCATCGAGGGGACGGGGCGACGCGCCTGCGTCCTTTCGCTTGAGGTCACCTCGATCGCTCCGGCTCTACTCGCCGATCTGCGTGAGGTTGTTGAGAATGCCGCCAATTGCAGCGGTGCTTATTCTTGGGTGGTTCCTACCCACACGTTTTCCATGCCTCACGTCCGCACTCCCGGGCATCTTGTCGACGATGCTACTCGCAATCGCAACGAGCGCTATCGCGCAGCGCTCGTCGCTGCCGCCCGCACGGCTGTCGAGCGCGCTGTTGCGGGCATTCGCTCCGTCACTCTCGCCACTGTGGAGGGCGAATGCCCCGTGAACGTTAATCGCGACATCGAGACGCCTGCCGGCTGGTGGTTGGGCTCGAATCCCAGGGGGTTTGCCGACCACACGATGCCCGTACTCGCCATAAGGGATGCCGGGGGCGAGTATGTTGCCGTGCTCGCGACGGCGGACGTTCAGTCCTCCGTGCTCGACGGGTCGCGCGACTCCGAGGGGAGGCGCATGGCGAGCGGAGACCTCTTTGGTTTTGCCGCCATGTCACTCGAGCGCGAGCTGGGCAGCGTTGCCCTGTTGCTGCCAGGCGCCGCGGGCGACCAAGGTCCGGCGGAGCGCGCCATGAACGTCATGTTCGATGCGGCCGGCGTTAAGCAGACGGTCGATGCCCATGAGGACGGATACCGCATGCTGCACCAGCAGGGGCAGGCCTTGGGCGATGCTTTAGTCGAGGCCGCTCGCATGGCGCGTGAGGATGACGCTACCGGCATCGATGCCCGCACGGTCGACGTTCTCCTGCCCGCTCAGACACGCGCCGATTTTCACTCTTTGGCCCCGCACCGAACGTATGAGTTTCATGCCGCTGGCGAGCAGCGCACGAGGGTCTATCTGCTCCGGCTGGGAAACGTCGAGCTTGTCGGCGTACAACCCGAGGTCTCGAGTGCATTCGGCGCCACTGTGCGCGCCGCCCGGTCCGGCTCTGTGTTCTTTGCCACGCTCGTCAACGGCGGACAGAAGTACCTACCGGCTCCCGACGCGTACGAAAAAATCACCTATGAGGCTATGAACTCCGGTTTTGCCGCCGGATCCCATGAGCGCCTCGTCGAAATCATCATTGCCGCCTTGAATGCGGCGTGACACAGAAGGAGAACGTGCATGAACATTGGACACGCGCGCCGCAAAATTACCCCACAGGGCGACATCTACCTGATTGGCTACCGCAATCTTCCCAACCGTCTTGAACCTGCGACGGGCGTCCATGACGACGTCTTCGCCAACGCCATCCTCTTCCAGCAAGGCGAACGTGAAGTGTTTCTCTTTAATGCCGATGTCCTCGAGTTCGAGGAAAGCATGGCCGAGGAAGTCAAGACAATGCTCGCCGAGCGCTATGGAATCGACCGTGACTGCGTTTTGCTCTCGGCGACGCACGACCATACTTCAATCGTCGCTTACCACCGCAGCTGGTGGACGGGAAAATTCGACGAGAACTACTACCGCTGGTTCCTCGATACCATTTGCCAATGCTTTGAGGAGTGCCGCGCCAACGCACAGCCCGCGATTTGTCGCTTGGGCAAGCAGGTCATCACCGGTTTCTACGACAACCGCATCATCCCAGGTGAACTCGCCGACAATGAGGTCATTGTCGTATCGTTCTTCGATACCGAAGGCAAGCCATTTGCGGGCTTTGTGAACTGGGCGGTGCATTCCGCTTGCGTCGGGCCCGACTGTACGGAGCTCACGAGTGAGCTTGCCGGCCTTACCGGTAAAAAGCTCGCTCAGAGTCTTGGTTACTATCCGGCCATGGTCGTCGGTGCTGCTGGCGACTGTAGCGACCGCAATTTTCGCCAGGGACGCGGCATTCCCGAGGTCGAGCGTGTTTCGACCGGTCTTGCCGAGGCGATTTCCCAGATCAAGCTCGATCGCGAGGTCATTCTCGATCGCATTGAGCCTCAGACGTTCTATCACACCGTTGCCCATGACGACTTTTCACTCACGCTTAAGTGTGCCGTTATCAGCTTGGGCGGTATGCACCTCTTTGTGTTTCCGAGCGAGCTCGGCAGCGACCTGGGTATTCGCATGAAGCGCGAATGCCCGGTCGAGGGAATAGTTTGCGGTTACACCAACGGCTATTTCGAGTATTTCCTTCCGGCACGCGAGTACGGCCTCTCCTTTGAGACCGAGCGTACTCAGATTCCCCAGGGCGAACCGGAACGTCTGTGTGACAAGTTCTGCCAGACGACGAGACTTCTCGGCGCAGCAGATTCGCGTCTGTAGACCTGATTGCGTGACATGGGCCAATGAGGCTCCCTGCCATGTGATCGGCATCTTCCATCTTCTCTGCCGTTTCCCATCCCGGGCGTACGTGCGTCCGCGGATTACAAAGGGGGAAGCGGGTTCCTTGCCCTCCCACGTCGACTACGGAGGCCTGAAATCGATGCTATACCCCGCTCAGAAAAAGGAGAATTCCATGAAATACCAGAAGCTTTGCGATGAAATCATCACAAAGGTCGGTGGTCGAGACAATGTGTTAGACGTGAGCCACTGCATTACGCGTCTCCGCTTCCACCTCAAGGATGAATCACTTGCCCAGACCAATGAACTTAAGGCGACGAAGGGCGTCGTTGACGTCATCCAGGCTGGCGGACAGTATCAGGTCGTGATTGGTGCCACTGTCGAGGCTGTCTACAACGACCTTGTTCAGATTGGCGGGTTCGACACCAAGCCCGCGCTCGATATCGATGAGGGCGACAATGTCAAGAAGGGCGATCCGTTCTCGCGCCTGCTCGCCATCATTTCCGAGATTCTGCAGCCGGTTCTTGGCGTGCTTATGGCCGGTGGCTTTATCAAGTCGATGCTCGCGCTCTGCACGGTTGCCGGTTGGCTTGCCAAGGACAGCAATACCTATGTGACGCTCTCGGCAATCGGAGATTCGGTCTTCTATTACTTTCCGCTAATCATTGGCTGGACGTCGGCCAAGAAGTTCGGACTTAAGCCCGTTATGGGAATGGCGCTCGGTGGTATCCTCGTCTACCCGACGCTCGTTGGCCTTATGGGCGGAGATCCGCTCTACACGCTCGGCGCCGGCACGGTCTTCGAGTCCAATGTCTACGGTGATATTTTTGGCATCCCGCTGATCATGCAGAATTACTCATCGACGATTCTGCCTGCGATCTTTATCGTCTGGATTGCCTCCAAGGTACACAAGGCCCTTTCTAACGCGCTGCCCGCGCTTGTGAGCTCGTTCTTCTCCAACATCCTGACGCTCCTCATTTGCGGCATCCTTGGCCTGCTTGTGGTCGGTCCGGTCATGACGGTCCTCTCCAACATCGTTGCCCAGATCATTCTGATGCTCATCAACTTCCAACCCGCCATCGCCGGCTTCGTCATCGGCACGTTCTGGAGCCTGCTCGTCATGTTCGGCCTGCACTGGGGTATCATCCCGCTGTGGTTCCTCGATGTCGCAACCTACGGCTATGACCTCATTAACCCGCTCGTGTATGCAGGCGGTTGTGCCATCGCCGGCGCTGTGCTTGGCATGATCATCCGAACCAAGGACTCCGAGGAAAATGCTGCCGTCAACATTCCCGCCCTTGTCTCTTCGATTTTCGGTGTCAACGAGCCTGCGCTTTACGCCATCTTGCTGCCGCGTAAGCGCCTTATGTGGGCAACCTTTATTTCCGCTGGTGTAGGCGGCGCCATTGCCGGCCTCATGGGTGCCAAGCTCTATGCCTTCGGTGCCTCCGGCCCGCTCGGTTTCCCGAGCTTTATTAACCCTGCCGGCATCGACACGGGCTTTATCGGCCTTGTCATCTCCGGTGTGGTCGCTTTCGTTCTGGCTCTTGTCGCCGCTATGGTGATCGGTACCAAGAAGGACGAGGGCGGTAAGGCACTCAACATCTCGGTGGACTAGTCTTTCTGCGCACTTTAACTAAATATGCCTCGGACGGCGACGTGCCGCCCGAGGCATATTTGTGTTTCGTGCCGCTGTCATCGTGTTTGCGGACACAAGTCTGCGGTTGTGGAGCAGCGGGGATTATGACGGGCGTGCCGCGGTGGAAGACATACGGTCGCCCTGCAGGAGCTGACGGTAGGGGAGGAAGCCGATGAACGAGACGACCGCCTGCGAGTGCGCGGCGTTCCGCTTGAGGTAGAGCCTGACCTCGGAGGTCGTCGCGGGCTCAAGCGGCACCAGGGCTACCTTTCCGCTGGCAAGCGATTCCGCCGGCTTGCGCATGAGGAATGAGACACCGGCGCCGCGTGCGACAAGAGAGATGATGTTCTCGGCTCGTTTGCCGGTGAACGTAACACGTGGGCCAAATCCAGCTTCGCGGCAAATGGAAAGGACGAGCTCGCTTACGAACGAGCCTTGGGGAAGCATGAGGAAATTCTCGTCGATAAGGTCGTCTATCTCGACGGCGTCACGTTCGGCGAGCGGATGGTCGAGCGGAAGGACGGCCACGAGCCGGTCAGTCGTAAAGGGAATCTTTTTGAACTCCGGCTCGATGGCGCCACTGTCACGGATGAAGGCCAGGTCAATGTCCTCGTGCAGGAGCATACGCTTGAGTGTGTCGCCCTCGCCCTCGATGAGCTCGACAGAATATGAGGGGTTCGCCTGCTGAAAATCGATGACGGCGTCCGTGATCCCATAAGGGGCCATAATGGGGATAGAACCGACGGTGAGGTGCTCGAGCGGCTCACCTGCGCCTATTTGAATGGCGGCAAGATAGCGGTGCTGAAGCGTCGCAATTTTTTGCGCATAGGGGAGGAGCGCTTCACCTTGCGCGGTGAGTGTTACGTGGCGCTGGCTTCGATCGATGAGCTTGCAGCCGAGTTCGTGCTCCATTGCCATGATGTGCTTGGAGAGGGTTGATTGCGACATGAAAAGCAGTTCCGCCGCATCAAGAAACGTGCGTGACTGCGCTAAGATGGCGAATTCGCCAAAGCGGTTGATATCCATAGGGAGGCCTCCGGTACCCTCATTTTGGCAGGTGGCCTAAACCACAACGCCGTTGCAGTGGTCGATTTCGTGCTGGATGATCTCGGCGGTGTAGCCCGAGAAGTTTTTGATGCGGTGAACGAAGTTCTCGTCCAAATACTCAACCTTAATGCGGCGATAGCGGGTACAGGGACGCTCGCCGATCAGCGAGAGGCATCCTTCGCTCGTCTGATAGGCATTGACCTGCTCAAGAATTTGAGGGTTGTACATCAGGAGTGTCCTGTTGCCGTCCTTTACGCAGATGATGCGTTTGCGCACGCCGATCATGTTGGCGGCGAGGCTCACGCACTCGCGCTCATGCTCGTGGAGTGTATCCAGGAGATCCTGCCCGGTTGCGGCATCGTCGGGTCCCGCGTCTTCGGAAGGCAGACGCAAAAAGAACTCGGATTTCATGATGGGCTTAATCATGGCGGGCTCCTCATGTCTTATGCTTTCGTGGACTTTTAATAATAGCGCGGAAGGAAAGCTGTGCGTCCGCGTTACAATCTTTCGATGTTGGACCATGTTGCCAGATTCGTCGTGTACGGCGTCTGGCGTAAGTCTAGGGCTCATTTTTCGCCCTGGACCGTTCCTCTGGGGCGATGCGACTGTCGTTCCAAGAGGAAGGAAATGCATGGGGAGCAAATCTCAGCAACAAGTTCAAGTAACGCCATCGGCCTCTGCGGCGATTCTCGTCGTAATGTATATTGCAGCCTTTGTTGCCGCGTTTAACGAGAACATCATTAACGTGGCGTTGCACGACATTATGGCAGCCTTTTCGGTGAGTGCCACCACGGCACAGTGGCTCGTCTCGGGCTACATGATCGTGACGTCGATTTTTACGGCCATCATGGCCTTCCTGTCCGGCCGTTTCTCGACGCGCAAGCTGCTGTTTTTCGCATGCGGATGCATGGTCGCCGGCGAAGTCCTGTGCCTGGTCGCTCCGTCGTTTAGCGTTTTGCTGCCAAGTCGTATTTTGCAGGCTGCGGGATCGGGCATCTTGTTCCCGCTCATGATGAACGTGGTGCTGTCTTGCGCCCCGCGCGAGAAGCTCGGTTTGTACCTGAGCCTGGGCGGCGCCTGCATTACGCTGGGGCCGGCGTTTGGACCCGTGATCAGTGGTCTTATGTGCACGTTGTTTGGCTGGAGGGCGGTGTTCGTAGTGCCGCTGGTGGGCGGCATTGTGGTCGCTGCGGCGGGCGTAAAGCTCGTTCAGAATGTCGGAGAGCGCTCGAACACCACGCTTGATATTCTGTCGGTTGTTTTGCTCGCCGCCGGCATTACGGCATTTGTGTATTCCGTAGGCGAGTTCTCGACCAATCTGATTGCCGGCATCGTGCCGCTTTTTGCCGCCGTTGTGCTGCTCGGCCTGTTTGCGGCCCGCCAGCTTAAGCTCGAGCATCCGGTGCTTAACGTGCGTCCCATGGCGAGCGTTCGTTTTTGGCCTGCGTGTTTGCTTGTGGTGGTGTCGATGATGACAACGTTCTCGATGAGCGTTTTGTTGCCGCTCTATTTTGAGGGCGCATACGGCATGACCGCACTTATTGCGGGCTTGCTCATTTTGCCGGCGATTGCCTGCAACGCCGTGACCTCGATTGTGGGCGGACGCGTGATGGACGCCCGTGGCGCATGGCCGCTGCTGCCGGTCGGCTTTGCCCTGATTGCCGTGGGGCAGACTGCCATCTCGATGACGGCGGCAAGCATGAACATCGGCGTCGTCGTGGCGCTGACCGTTGTGGTGTATGCCGGAGTCGGTTTGGTGCTAAGCCCCTCGCAAACGGCCGGCTTGGAGACGCTGCCTGCCGCTGAGCATCCTCACGGAACGGCATTGCTTAACACGTGGAATATGATTGCCGCATCGTTTGGCCCGTCGCTGTTTATCGGTCTGCTCTCGAGTTCTGCGGCGACTGCCGGCACCGCTGGCGCTGCGACGGACGTTGCCCAGGCGATTGGATTTGCAGCTGCCGTGCGTGTGGCGGCTGTAATTGCCGTGGTCGGGTTCGTGGCGTCGCTGGTGTACGCTCGTCGCGAGTCACACATGTCGCATTAATGTGTACACATAGATTCTGCAGCTAGATTGGATGGCAACACCATAAACTAATGGACGTTTTGCCGAGAGGCATGAATGTTTAAAGCGCAAAGAGTGCGCGACGGGCCCCGCGAATGGGGCGATGATGCCCGAGAGGGCCAAGAAGGAGTCTCATGTCCGAGAACGAAGAGATCATGAACGAGACCGAGAACGAGACCGTGGCTGCCGAGGTCGAGGCAGTCGAGACCGTGGAGACCGAAGCTGCCGAGGTTGAGGCTGCTGACGAGGTTTCCGCCGAGGAGGAGGCCGAGGTTGTCGAGGCCGCCGTTGATTACGATGACGAAGAGCTGATGGACAAGATGCAGAAGGCCGCCCGCCTGCTGCGTAGCCGTCGCTTTGCTATTTCCAAAGAGGAGGAGGCCAAGGCCGAGCGCATGGCGAACATCGAGCGCGCCATCAAGCTCCTTGACCTCAAGCCCAAGATGGAGCAGAAGGAAATGTCCGACCTGCTGGGCATGCGCCTTCGTGAGCTCGATGGTCTGATGGCCGAGGCCGAGGCTGCCGATCTGGTCGGCCGCATCGACGACGCCGAGGGCGATATGCGCAAGATCGTTGTCTTCGCTGCCGAGGATGCCGCTGAGGGCCTGGTCGAGCTTGCCAACAAGAAGGAGAAGCTCCTGCCCGAGCTTTCTTACGAGGAGGCCACCGAGCTGATGGCCGCTCTCGATAAGGTCATCGCTCCGCTCGTCGCCATGGGCCTGGACGAGGACCGCGGTCCTCGCGGCGGTCGTGACGATCGCGGTGGCCGTGGCGGCGACCGTGGCGGTCGCGGCGGCTTTGGCGATCGCGGTGGCCGTGGCGGTGACCGCGGCGGCCGCGGTGGCGATCGTGGCGGCCGTGGCGGCTTTGGTGACCGTGGCGGCGATCGTGGCGGTCGCGGCGGCTTTGGTGGCAACCGTGGTGGCTATGGCGACCGTGGCGGCAACCGTGGCGGCTTTGGCGGCAACCGTGGTAACGACCGCGGCGGTCGCGGTGGCGATCGTGGCGGCCGCAACGGCGGCGGCTTCCGCGGCAACCGCTTCTAGTTGGGTTACGCGGTTTTACCAAACCGCGTAACTAGTTGACGCTGCGCGCCCACCAGAGCGACAACTTGTCATTCAAAGAGGACGGCATGACCAGAAGGTCTATGCCGTCCTCTTTTCATGCCAATTTGTTCGCTCTGGTGGGCGCTCGCTGTCGGTGCCAAAACATCGACATTGCCATGATCCAGACCTGCTAAAAGATAGTCGTTGGGTGTTCCTATAGTTTTGTCAACCGTCGGGGCTACTCCCGGTAGGGCACCCGGTCGCGCATCACGGCGTATATCGCCCTGAGCCGCTTCCTCGCGACGGCCTTGAGCGCCCGCCCGTGCCCCATGCCCCGCGCCCTGCAGGCCCGGTAGTACTCGCCGTAGCGCCCCGAGGACCTCACCAGGCTGTTGCACGAGAAGATCAGCAGGGACTTGAGCCTCGCGTCGCCGCGCCTGGACGCCCTGACCGACCTCACCGACGTGCCGGAGCTCCTCACCCTCGGGGCTATGCCGCAGTACGAGGCCAGGTGGTCGTGGTCCGGGAACCTCCCGATGTCGACCGACACCGCGAGCTGCGCCGCGGTCCTCGGGCCGATGCCGGGCACGGTGAGCAGGCACGCGTAGGTCTCGTCGCCCTCGAGGCCGAGACGGCGGCGCTGCTCGAGGGCCCCGGCCTCGTCGAGGGCCTCCGATATCCGGGCGGCCAGGAACCTGACCTGCCTGTTCTCGGCCTCGACGAGCGCCGGCGGGGGCGCGGTGGAGGCGGCCGCGGCCTCCCCGGCGGCCTCGGCCCGCGGGCCCTCGGCCCCGGAGCGGGCGATCCCCCACGCCCCGCCGAACCCGGCGAGCAGCTCCAGCCACCGCCGGTCCGACAGGTCGACCGCGGCCTCGAGGGCCGGGCAGGACTCGAGCAGCACCGCGCGCAGGCGGTTCTTGTCCCTGGTCGCGCAGGCGACGACGTGGTCGCGCTGCGACGAGAGGGCGCGGGCGGCCTCGAGGGCCTCGCCGCGGCCCGGGACCCCCGACAGGGAGTCCGGAACGCCCAGGGCGGTCCGCGCGATCACCGCGGCGTCGCGCTCGTCGGTCTTGGCCTCGCCGGCGAACAGGCCCGCGGCGCGGCTGGCGGCGAGCCCGGGCAGGTGGGCGACCCCGAGCCCCGCGGCGCGGGCCCGCCTCACGGCGAGGGACCCTATGTTGCGGAACTGGTCGACGACGACGAGCGTGCCGGCGGGCGCGGAGGCGAACAGCGCGTCGAGCTCGGCCTCCCTGTTGCGGACGGGGGCGCTGGCCAGCACCTCCCCGTCGCGGTCGATCAGGCAGGCCCAGTGCGACGACTTGCCGACGTCCAGGCCGAGCACGGCCGCGGGTCTGGTGGATGGCGCTTTCACGGTGGTATCCTTCCGGTAGTCGTTCGACTGGATGGCCTCCCCCTCGGCACTCACATTACCAGCCGCGGCGCCTGCCCGGCACTTTCCTATCAGCCGTCGGGGGCGGCGCGTCCCGCGCCGGCAGCACCCAACGGGCCCTCTCGGGGGCAGGGACGTTCGGCCGTGCGCGGGCGCCCGGTCGGCGGCCCGTTCTGGGCGCGCCTCAATCGTAGCCCGAGACGGTCCCGGGCTGACAATTTCGACTGTAATGGACGTTCTTGTTTGACTGGTCATTTAAGAACGTCCCCAACGACTACGTAGCATGAGAGTGGATAATCTCCCGGTATGAGCCCATATTCATGCTCAAGGTGGGAGATTATCCACTCTCGTTTCGTTTGTTGATTTCGATGCCTACATTTGTAGGAACAGTTCGTGGAGGCGGGTGTCTTCGTCGAGTTCGGGGTGGAAGGTTACGCCGAGCTGGTTGCCCTGGCGCGCGGCGACGATACGGCCGTCGACTTTCGCTAAGGCCTTTGCGTCGCCGTGGACCTCGACGATGCGGGGCGCGCGGATAAACGTCAGCGGCACTTCACCGTCGATGCCAGCTACCTGCCCCTTGGTTCGAAAACTGCCGAGCTGCCTGCCGTAGGCATTGCGCTCAACGAGCACATCCATGGTTGCCAGGAGCGGCATGCCCTTATCGTCATGGGCGGCAAGGTCGTGAGCCAGCAGAATCAGGCCGGCGCAGGTGCCCAGGACGGGCATGCCTTCAACAATGCGGGTGCGAAGCTCCTCGAGCATGCCCAACTCATCAAGCAGCTTCCCTTGAACGGTAGACTCGCCGCCGGGAAGTACCAGACGGTCAAAGTCCTGCTTCAAATCAGCCGCCTGCCTCAGCTCAATACAGCGCGCGCCCAGCTCGGATAGTCTTGCCTCGTGCTCGGCAAATGCGCCTTGGACCGCCAGCACGGCGACCGTTTGGTCTGCATAATCGCTCATGTGCGATCCTTTCTGCCGGACTAGCGTCCGCGCTCCTCCATGATGGTTTCGATCTCGTCGGCGTTGATGCCCACCATGGCCTCGCCCAGGTCCTCCGAAAGCTCGGCGATGAGCTTGGCATCGGTGAAGTTTGCCACGGCCTTGACGATGGCGGCGGCGCGCTTGGCGGGGTCGCCGCTCTTAAAGATGCCCGAGCCGACAAAGACGCCCTCGGCGCCCAGTTGCATCATCAGCGCGGCGTCGGCGGGGGTCGCTACGCCGCCGGCGGCAAAGTTCACGACGGGAAGCTTACCCGTGGCATGGACCTCGTGCACCAGCTCGACCGGAACCTGCAGTTGCTTGGCTGCCTCAAAGAGCTCGTCGTTGCGCAGGGCAACAACGTCACGGATCTGCTTTTGGATCTTGCGCATGTGACGCACGGCCTGAACGACGTCGCCCGTACCCGGCTCACCCTTGGTGCGAATCATCGTGGCGCCTTCGGCAACACGGCGCAGCGCCTCGCCCAGATCACGGGCGCCGCAGACAAACGGCACGTCAAACTGGGTCTTGTCGATGTGATAGACGTCATCGGCAGGGGAGAGAACCTCGGACTCATCGATGTAGTCGATCTCGATGGCCTGCAGGACCTGCGCCTCGACGATGTGACCGATGCGGCACTTGGCCATGACGGGGATGGAGACGGCCTCTTGGATGCCCTTGATCATCTTGGGGTCGCTCATGCGCGAGACGCCGCCTGCGGCACGGATGTCGGCCGGGATGCGCTCGAGGGCCATGACGGCGCAGGCGCCTGCCTCCTCGGCGATGCGTGCCTGCTCGGGCGTGGTAACGTCCATGATGACGCCGCCCTTGAGCATCTGCGCGAGCTCGCGATTGAGTTTGACGCGGTCGGCCTTGCTGTTCTGTTCTGCCATGGTTGCTCCCTTGGTTGGCATGTGCATTGCTTGACGGAACATCCTATCGGGGAGCTGGGTATGACAAAATACTCAGTTTTCGAGATAATTACAAGGTCAGACTAATACCAGATTGAATGACTTAATAAGGTCAGGTGATAGGCTCATGCTTGACTACAATTTGGAAAAACGCGGCGAAGCATCGCTCTATGAGTATGTTTACCAGCAAATTCGAGATGATATCGTAGCTGGACGCATTGTGGCGGGGGAGCATTTGCCGTCTAAGCGCGCCTTTGCCAGTCATCTGGGAATCAGTGTTATTACCATCGAGAATGCATATAGCCAGTTACTCGCTGAGGGCTATATTTGCTCAATACCACGTCGTGGCTACTACGCTTGCGAGCTTCCGGATGCACCGGTTTTGGCTTCGGCTGCGGAGGGCATCGACCGAGATGCCGTCTCTGTGGGCCCCAGCGTGCATGATGTCAACGGACAGGTCGAGCGATTCGATGCGCTTTCTCCTTCTGCTTTGGAGGCGGCGCGGCTTTGGCAAAGTGCGCTACGGGCGACGCTGGCATCCGAAGACGAGCGCGAAATCTTTTCGCCCGCACCGGCGCAGGGCACTGCTCGGCTGCGACGCGCAATTGCTCACCATCTGCACGGGACAAGGGGTATGAATGTCGACCCCAACAACATCGTTATCGGTGCGGGCGCCCAGCTGCTCGATACCATGTTGGTTCAGTTGCTTGGCGCGGACAAGGTGTATGCGGTTGAGGATCCGGGCTATTTGCGTCTGACGCGTATCTATCAGGCTATGGGCTGCAAAGTTCGACATATCCCGTTGGATGATGAGGGCGTAGACTTGAGCACTCTGCAGAAAAGCGGGACCGATGTCCTTCACCTGATGCCGTCCCATCAGTATCCGACCGGCCTTGTGACGAGCATTGCGCGTCGCTATGCGCTTCTGAGCTGGGTCGCCGAGCGACCAGGTCGGTATCTCATCGAAGATGACTTTGATTGTGAGTTTCGCCTTGCCGGGAAGCCGATTCCCGCGCTCGCGTCGATTGATGCCGCCCAGTCGGTTATCTACACCAACACGTTTTCGAAGAGCCTTTCATCGGCGTTGCGTCTAGCGTACATGGTGCTGCCCGATGAGCTGATGGAGCGGTTTAGGTGCAACCTTGGTTTCTATGCCTCGTCGGTGAGTTCTGTCGACCAGGTCGCTTTGGCTCGTTTGCTGGAATCGGGTGATTACGAGCGGCATGTGAACCGCGTGCGCGTTCGTGCTCGTGAGGCGCGTGATGGCCTGATGGCGCTTGTGCGGAAGGTATTTCCGGCAGGAGAGGTCTCGATCGAGCATGCAGACGCGGGCCTTTACTGTATCGTGGTTGCGGAGCGTGGAACGGGCAGAAGCACTTTTGCACGGGTCCTCACGCGCTCGAGCATCCCTTTTATCGATATTGGTGACTGTTTTTGGTGTGCCGATGGCGCATCTGTCCCTGAAAACTCAACTCAAATTCTTGTTCAGTATGACGATCTGAGTCCAAAAGTACTAACAACCTTGGAATTGCAGCTAATGGGGGGCACTCTGCAACCTAAGTGAGTAGACTTTTAGCACTTTGGCGACCAGGCAGTTTTGTAACAAGCTATCTACCTGCGGTTTTGAAAAGCAGGATGACCGGCCTGCTCGGGATGTTCAAAAAAGTCTACTCACTTGCCGCGCAAAGCTTCTACATGAGAAAAAATGAGGTTTTCAACAGGGTTTCGTCCAGCTCTTGGCAAACTTTTGGCCAGTTGGGGAGGGCTGTTGAAAACTTGGCAGTCCGTTCGGCGCCATTTTTGGTGCGTTCGCGCCAATGCGTGACTGACTGGGTTGAAATTCGTGTTTTCCTGTGCCTATGAAGGATCTACTTTGTGACATATCGGCTTTTAGGTACTGGCGTTTGCCTCCTCAAGTCCGCGCTTTGTGTCCGCCGCTTCCACGACCGGAAGAAGACCGGCAGCGATATGATCTCACCCGTAACCCGACGGCTGCGGTTGCGCTCGGCTTTCCGTTGTATACATTGGTTCGGACGAGAAACAAGCGGACTTGCCCTGCCAGCATTAGGCAGCGGCTGTTTCTTGGCGAGCTTCCCAGGGAATCCGTGCTGGAGACGGAGCATAGGTTTTTGGTCACGTCTCCTCTACTGACGGCATTTATCATGTCTCGACATCTGACGGATCTCCAGCTTCTTTTTGTATTGGCGGAGATGTGTGGCTTGTTTGCGGTGTGCGCTCTGCCGGCGGCACTTGAGGCGGAGCTTACGCGTGCAATTGATTCGGGCGCGATTTCGACAACGTACGGTTGGGCGCGCTGCCCGTCCGAGGACGGTACCGCCTCAAATTTATGGCGTCGAGACGCTTTGGTTTTGGGCGGAGACCTTGACCGTTTTTGTTCAGATGTTTGCGGGATACGTTACGGCAATAGATTTAGGACGGTGTCGCAACTCGTTCCATTGGGTGCCGCGTCGCCTTTTGAGGTCGAGGCGTATTTGCTACTTGCACTGCCGCGATCCCTGGGAGGCGAAGGTTTTTGCGGCATAGAGCTTAATGTTGAAGTGATGCTAAGCACAAGTGCCCGAGCAATTGTAGGAAAGTCCCGCGTATATATCGACCTGCTTCTGTCTTCGTCGGACGGGAGGCGACAGGTGGCCATTGAATGTCAGGGAAAGGCCTCGCACGGCCGCGCGGGGGATGGCTTGCGTGACGCAGACCGTATGACGGCCCTTCAGGCCATGGGCTACGACGTGCTTCTCCTGACACACAGACAGATATCCGATGAGGATAGATTCCGCGCGATCGTTAAGGCCGTATGTAGGATGCTCGATGCTGAATATCGTGATAAAAATTCGGATGAGCAAAGGGCTGAGGCATTGCTCCGGTCTGAACTATTCATTGACTGGACAAAATTGGGAGTAATCGACGGAAAGATGCCCGTTAGACACAAAACAGCTCGATCGTGGACGGCTACGGTTCTAAGTGAGTAGACTTTTGGCACTTTGGCGACCAGGCCGTTTTGCAACAAGTCATTTACCTGCGGCTTTATAAAGCAATATGGATGGTGTGCTCGGCAAGTTCCAAAAAGTCTACTCACTTAGTTTTTGACGAGAAACCGATGCCGAAGATAGCTCTATTTCAGGGCGTTAACGAGTCCTCGAGACACAAAAAGGCCCGAACCAATACGGTCCGGGCCTTATCGAGCTAAAGATTATCTCTCAGGCGGTTGGCTTAGCCAAAGTAGCGCTTGAGCAGGCCGGCGAAAGCCTTGCCGTGGCGGGCCTCGTCGCGAGCCATCTCGTGCACGGTGTCGTGGATGGCATCGAGGCCGGCGGCCTTGGCACGCTTGGCAAGATCGGTCTTGCCGGCGGTGGCGCCGTTCTCGGCCTCAACGCGCATCTCGAGGTTCTTCTTGGTGGAGTCGGTCACGACCTCGCCCAGGAGCTCAGCGAACTTGGCGGCATGCTCGGCCTCCTCGTGGGCAGCCTTCTCCCAGTACAGGCCGATCTCGGGATAGCCCTCGCGATGGGCGACGCGAGCCATGGCCAGGTACATACCGACCTCGGAGCACTCGCCCTCAAAGTTGGCGCGCAGGTCGGCAACGATGTCCTCGGAGACGCCCTCCATCTTGGCGACGCCCACGACGTGCTCGGCAGCCCACTCGAGCTGACCCTCCTCCTGCTTCAGGAAGCGAGAACCGGGAACGCCGCACTGGGGGCACTTGAAGTCCTCGGGCAGCTGGTCGCCGTCGAACTCTTCCACATAACCGCAAACGGGGCAAACAAACTTCATGATTCGATCCTTTCGATCGATGGCGATTGCGCGCTCGTCCGGTCCCGTAAGGGCCCTCTCCGGACGTGCGTCTTGACGAGTTCTATTATCCATAAATGCAACCAAATGTGAAGCCTATTAGGAATGATTTTTAATAAAACAATTTTGAGATATGAAGATGTTGATTGATTAACGATTGGCAGGCCGTCTTTGACCGCCGCTGAGTACAATCGGGCGAGCAAATGTTGACCTATCAACAAATGAAGGAGTTTCCTTTATGCATCTAGCCCGTCGTGCCTGGTGCCGAACATATCAGACGGTTTTTCGCATTGCATTGCCGATCCTGCCCTATACCGAGCCGCGCATTTTAGAGCATGCCGAGGATGTGCCCGCGGTGCTTCAAAAGCGCTCGATCCAGAAGGTCCTTATCGTGACGGATCCCGGCATTGCCCGTCTGGGGCTCACGGCACCGCTCGAGACGGCGCTCGCATGCAGGGGGATTGGCGTTACGGTCTATGCCGAAACGCGTGCAAACCCCACGGTTTCAAACGTGGAAGAAGCGGCGTCCCTGTATCGAGAGAGCGCCTGCCAGGCCATTATCGGCTTTGGCGGTGGCTCGGCCATGGACTGTGCCAAGGGCGTGGGCGCACGCATTGCGCAGCCAAACAAGCCCATCAACAAGATGCGCGGCCTGCTGCGGATTCATCGTCGCCTGCCGCTGCTCATCGCCGTTCCCACTACCGCCGGTACGGGAAGCGAAGTCACGCTTGCGGCGGTAATTACCGATGACGGAACGCACTACAAATACCCCATTAACGACTTTGTGCTCATCCCGCGTTTTGCAGTCCACGACCCCGAGTTTACGTGCGGCTTGCCCGCTTCCATTACGGGGCAGACGGGCATGGACGCCCTGACGCATGCCGTTGAGGCCTTTATCGGGCGAAGCACCACGCCCTATACGCGCAAGATGGCGCGACAGGCGGTGCAGCTTATCCACGACAATTTGCTCGAGGCCTATGAGCATGGTGACGACATGCGCGCTCGTCGCAATATGCTTTCGGCGGCGTATAAGGCGGGCGTTGCGTTTACCCGCTCCTATGTCGGATATGTGCATGCCATCGCGCACAGTCTGGGCGGCCGATACGGAATTCCGCACGGTTTGGCCAACGCGATCATCCTGCCGCATATGCTTCGCGCTTATGGCGAAGCTGCTACTCCTAAGCTCGCCGATCTCGCCCGCATGGCCGGCATCGCGCCGGTTAACGCGCAGGACAGCCTGGCGGCCGAGGCCTTTATCGATTGGATCGATTGTATGAACGAGACCCTGGGAATCCCCAGATATGTCTCGGGCATTCGCCGCTCCGACATTCCGCAGATGGCGGCACATGCCGATGCCGAGGCCAATCCGCTGTACCCCGTTCCGCTTTTGATGGACCGCCTGGAGCTCGAGCATATGTACGAGGTCGTCGCGGGTGGTATGTTTGAGGACGAGAACTAGGAGGGTCCATGAACACCGAGGAAATTGCGCGCATCGTCGGCGATCAGCGCGCCTACTTTAAGACGCACGCTACGTTTGATGTCGATACTCGACGTCGCGCGCTCGTGAGTTTACGCGATACGGTACGGCCGCACGAGGCCGATATTGCCCATGCGCTCAAGACCGATTTGGGAAAGTCACATGACGAGGCGTATATGTGTGAGATCGGCACCTCGCTTTCTGAGATTCGACATCAGATCGCTCACGTGGCTCGATGGAGTCGCCCGCGTCTGCGTCCGTGTGACCTCGCCAACGCCGTGAGTGTGTGCAAGACGCAGGCCGTGCCCTATGGCGTCACACTCATCATGGCTCCGTGGAACTACCCGTTTTTGCTGACGCTCGAGCCACTCGCCGGCGCCCTTGCCGCGGGCAATACCGTGGTCATCAAGCCGAGCGCATATGCTCCGGCATCGAGCGCGGTGCTCAAGCAAATCTGTGAAGAGGCATTTGATCCGTGCCTGGTGACGGTTGTCGAGGGCGGGCGCGCCGAAAACGAAGCGCTGCTCGACGAGTGCTGGGACAAGATCTTCTTTACCGGTAGCGTTCCGGTCGGCAAGCTCGTCATGGAGCGTGCAAGTAAAAACCTTACGCCCGTGACGCTTGAGCTGGGCGGAAAGAGTCCCTGCATCGTGGATGCGACGGCAAACCTGAAGGTCGCAGCGCGGCGTATCGCCTTTGGTAAATGGCTCAACGTGGGGCAAACCTGTGTAGCGCCCGACTACTTGCTGGTCGATGCGCGCGTGCACGACGAGCTGCTGGACCTTATCAAGGAGGAGGCCCGCCGTATGTTTGGCGAGCATCCGCTCGATAACGAGGATTACGGGCATATCGTCAACGCCAAACATTTTGCGCGCGTGCGCGGGCTGATCGATTCCGATAAGGTCGTGCTTGGAGGTGCCGTGCGCGAGGCTTCGCTCAAGATCGAGCCGACGATTTTGGACGGCGTGTCCCCCGATGACGCCGTGATGCAGGAGGAGATTTTCGGCCCCATTTTGCCGGTGCTGACGTTTGAGAGCCTAGACGAGGTCGAGACGTTTATTACGGATCGTCCGACGCCGCTGGCCCTGTATATCTTTAGCCAGGACCGTGCGGTTCAGCAGCGCTTTGTGCGTTACGTGCCCTTTGGTGGTGGCTGTGTTAATGACACCATTATGCATTTGGCCACGAGCCATATGGGCTTTGGCGGCATGGGGGCGAGCGGTATGGGACAGTACCATGGACGTGAGAGCTTCGATACGTTTAGCCACAAGAAGAGCATCGTGAACAAGGCAACGTGGTTGGACGTGCCATTCCGCTATGCCCCTTATGCAAGCTGGAAGCACAAGTTCGTGCGCATGTTTGTGCATTAGAATCAGATGGTGTAGCGACAAACGGTCGAAAAGGCGCGGGTGGGGCGAATTTGTGTCCGCACGGGCCCGTAAGCTTCTCAGTACGGTTAAGCGCCGATTTATCCGGCTGTTAGAGGAGCTGCTATGTACGAGCCTTCACGTGTTCTTCTGTCGTTTCATATCGCAGGATTTCAATATGCCGACGGTGCTTTGGTCCTAGGCGATCTTAAAGCGGGCGATAAACTGACGCTGTGTGCCGAGCACGATAATCCCCATGATCCCGAGGCGGTTGCGATCTATTACGGCAAGACCAAACTTGGCTATGTTCCGGGAAACGAGGTCGGCCCGCTGTCCTTGATGATGTATTACGGCCATGAGGACGTATTTGAGGCCCGCGTGCAACAGGTTGCTCCCGAACGCAGCCCGTGGCATCAGGTGCGCGTTGGACTCTACGTGGTGGATGCTCGCTAATCGGTAAGGGAGGCGGTCATGTTTGATAACGATGATCTGTTCGATCTGACAGACGATCCGTTTGAGTGGGATCTGCTACTCGATGACGATGAGTTGGAGCAGGATCGTAAGAAGCGGCAGGGCAAGAACGCCCAGAGTGATGCGTCGAAAAAGAAAGACAAACGCCGCCGCGGACTGTTCGGCGGGCTCTTTGGATAACCGCCACATCGCTGCGTCTGTATACTTAGCACGAGTTGAACACGTTGCGAAATGAGGACAGAGACGATGATGTGGTTTACCGCCGACCTGCACCTGGGCGATACGAATATCTTGCACGACATGGATCGGCCGTTTGGCTCGGTCGAGGAGATGAATCGCAAGGTCATCGATGCCATCAATGAGTGCGTGGCTGCGGATGACCGCCTCTATATTTTGGGTGACTTTACCTATCGTTTGCCCCTGGCGGAGGCGGTGCGCCTGCGCGAGCGTATCGAATGCCAGAACGTGACGCTCATCCGTGGTAACCATGACGGCGACTGGGAAGATCCCGACGTACCGCAGATTTGGGAAGACGTGCGCGATTACCTGGAGATTGCTCCCGGCTATGCCAAGGGCCATCGTCTGGTTATGAGCCACTACCCCATGCTCAGCTGGAACGGCAAGGCACGTGGCGCCATTATGCTGCATGGGCATATCCACAGCAGGGGTGACCGCACCAACGCACGCAACCGCGATCGCGAGCGTCCCATTTATCGCTACGATGTGGGCATCGACGCCAACGACTACAAGCCCGTAAGCCGAGACCAGATCCTGAATTTCTTTGGACTGTAGCTCGCAAACCGCCACGAAGGGGACAGGCACCTTTGTGGCGGTTCTGGCGCCGTTGCCATTCTGGCAGCGGCGCCTATTTTGTCCGCGCGGCGCGGTAGAGTGTAGGCGGTTGAAATTTGCGTCCATTGAGGAGCTGCTATGAACGAGATCAAGTGCCCGCATTGCGGCGAAGTTTTTAAGGTCGATGCGTCCGGCTATGCGGATATCGTCAAGCAAGTGCGCGATGCTGAGTTCTTGCGTGACCTGGATGAGCGCGTAGCGGCGGCTCGACGCGAGGGCGAGCAGGCGCTGGAGCTTGAGCGCTCGCGTTCGTCAGCCGCTTTGCAGGAGGCAGAGTCTCAGCGCAACGCTCAGCTTGTCGAGCAGAAGAATGCTGCAGCTCAGCAGCTGGCACAAGAGGTTGCCAAGCGCGATGCTGAGCTTGCCGAGCTGCGCGCCAAGCTCGAGGGCGCTGCCACAGAGCGCGAGAGTGCAAGCCAGCGCGCGGCGGTTGAGGCTCGTGCCGATGCTCAAAAGGAAAACGCCGAGCTTCAGCGCGAAATCGATAATTTGCGTGCGCAGTTGGGGCGCAAAGATGATGAAGCCAGGCTTGCCGAGGCGGCGGCACGCAATGCTGCTCAAAACGACCTGTCCGCGCGCGACGCTCAGATTGCCGAGCTGCAGGCCAGGCTCGCCGCGGCGGACAAGGCCCAGGAGATGGTGCTTGCCGCTGCCGCGGCAGAGTCGCAGCGTGAGCTCGATGCCGCTCGCAGTGAGGCCGAGCGCGCGCTTACTGACTATCGCGCGAAGGTGCAAGAGAAGTTTTCCGCCGCAAAGGCTCAGTCCGAGCAAGAGGCCGAGGGCCTGCGTGCCCAGCTGCGCGAGCAGGAACTGATGGCAAAAATGAACCTGTCAGAGGCGGTTGCCGCGGCGGAGCGAGAGCGCGATGAGGCACGTGCCAAGCTGACGAGCGAGCTGGCGGTGCGCGATTCTCGCGAGGAGCAAGCCAAGGCGGCACACGAGCTCGAGCTTGCGCAGGCCAAGCGCGCGAGCGATGACCTGATTCGCTACAAGGATGAAGAGATTGAGCGCCTTAAGGACATGAAGGTCCGCCTGTCCACCAAGATGGTGGGCGAGTCGCTCGAGCAGCACTGCGAGACCGAGTTCAACCGTCTGCGCATGACGGCGTTTCCCAACGCGTACTTCGAGAAAGATAACGATGCGTCCGAGGGTACCAAGGGCGACTTTATCTTCCGCGAGTGCGACGCAAGCGGTAACGAGGTCATTTCGATTATGTTCGAGATGAAAAACGAGAACGACGAGACCACGACCAAGCATAAAAACGAGGACTTCTTTAAGAAACTCGATCACGATCGCCGCCAAAAAGGCTGTGAGTACGCGGTGCTCTGCACGCTGCTCGAGCCCGAGAGCGAGCTCTATAACGCAGGGATAGTCGACGTGAGCTATCGCTACGAGAAGATGTACGTGATTCGCCCGCAGTTTTTCATTCCCATGATTACGCTTCTTCGCAACGCCGCCATGGGTTCGCTGCGCTATAAGCAGGAGCTAGCGGAGTACAAACAGCAGAATATCGACGTTACGAACTTCGAAGCCAAGATGGAAAAGTTCAAGAATGATTTCGGTCGCAACTACGAGATCGCGAGCCGCAAGTTCCAAACGGCGATTGATGAGATCGACAAGACGATTAGCCATCTGCAGAAAACCAAGGAGGCGTTGCTGTCCTCCGAGAACAATCTGCGCCTAGCCAACAAGAAAGCCGACGATCTTACCATTCGCAAGCTCACGTGGGGCAACAAGACCATGAAGGCGGCGTTTGACGAGGCGCGCGGGGCTGCGGCAGGGTCAAGCGATGAACCCGCCGAGGCGGATTCGTATGAGGTCGAGGATGCCGAGTGAGGCATAGCATATAGTGCAAAAACGGGGCCGCTGGTGATGTTGCCAGCGGCCCCGCTTCGTTTCGTTCCATTGTGCCCGGCTAGTCCTCGAGCAGGTCCTCGATAAAGCCGACGCGGTAGTTTTTGAAGATGACCTCGCCGCCGTCTTGCGTGGCGTCCAGATCGACATCGCCCATGATGCCAAAGTCGTGGTCTCCATCCTCGTCGGCAAAGATCTGGTGCACGTGCCACACGTGCGCGGTCTTCTCGTCGGACTCGTCAATGGAAAACATCGCGGCGCTGCGGGCATCTCCGTCGGCGAGGATTTCCTCGTGCTGCTCGTGGTAAGCGTCGAGTGCTTTTTGCCAGCGGATCTCGCTCATGCCCCAGTCGTCGTCGAGCTCGCCCAAGTCGCGAACGTGCTCGCGGACGGCAAGGGTCACGCGGCGGAAGAGTGCGTTGCGCACCAACAGCGTGCAGCCGCGGCGGTCCGCCACGACCTCGTCGATGCCCTGCGGCAGCGCAGCATCGAGGGCTGCCGGGTTGCCGGCGTTCTCCCACTCGTCCACCAGGCTCGAGTCCACCGAGCGCACCACAAAGCCCAGCCACGAGATAATGTCGCGCAGGCGCTCGTCGCGCTTCTCGATGGGCACGGTACGGTCGAGTGAACGGTAGGCCTCTGCCAGGTAGCGCAGTAAAATGCCCTCGGAGCGGGCGATGCCGAGCTTTTGAATGTAACCCTTAAAATCGCTCGCGCTTTCCAGCATATCGCGCAGGACACTCTTGGGAGAGAGCTGGTAGTCGTTTGCCCAAGGCACTTCCTGGCAGTACTTGTCAAAGGCGGCGTCGAGCAAATCCTCGAGCGGCTTTTCGTACGTGACGTCCTGAATGCGCTCCAGACGCTCCTCATAGTCGACGCCGTCGGCCTTCATTTCGGCCATCGCGCGGTCGCGCGCGGCGCGCTCCTGTGCGCGCAACACCTGCTTGGGGTCCTCGAGCGTTGCCTCGACCATCGAGATCAGATCCATGGTATAGGTCTCGCTCTCGGGGTCGAGCAGTTCCAGCGCGGCAAGCAAGAACGGCGAGAGCGGCTGATCGAGCGCGAAGTCCTCGGGCAGGTCGACCGTCAGTGCGTAGTCGATGTCCGGCGCGGCGTCAGCCGGAGCGTCGGGTGCGGGCGGCACCTCGGTGCGCACGACGACGCCGGAGTCGATGAGCGTGGCGAAGATCTCGTCGGCACGAACCTCGAGTTTTGCCTTTTCCTCGGGAGTCTGCAGGCTTGTCTCGATGAGGTCGTGTACGCGGGCTCGGGCGTCGCCGCCCTGCTCGACTACGCTAATCACCATGGAGTGTGTGATGCGAAGACGCGGCTTGAGCGTTTCGGGCTGCGTCTCGATCAGGCGCTCAAAGGTCTGCTTGTTCCAGGTGACAAAGCCCTCGGGGGCCTTCTTCTTTTTAATCTTGCGGAGCTTCTTGGGGTCGTCGCCCGCCTTGGCCATGAGCTTGGCGTTCTCGATCTCGTGCTCCGGGGCCTCGGCGATGACCATGCCCTCGGTGTCAAAGCCCGAGCGACCGGCGCGACCAGCGATCTGATGGAACTCACGGGCGCGCAGGCGACGCATCTTATAGCCGTCGAACTTGGTGAGCGCGGTGAGCACCACGGTGTGGATGGGCACGTTGATGCCGACGCCGAGTGTGTCGGTGCCGCAAATGACGGGCAGTAGGCCCTGCTGTGCCAGGCGCTCGACCAGTAGGCGATAGCGCGGCAGCATACCGGCGTGGTGCACGCCGACGCCGCAGCCAAGCAAGCGCTTGAGGATCTTGCCGAAGGCCGTCGAGAAGCTCGTGCCCTTGGCTGCCTCCTTGATAGCCTCGCGCTGCTCCTTGCTGGCAATGCCAAAGTTGGCGAGGGATTGCGCCGTCGCAAGTGCGGCGTCCTGGCTAAAGTGCACGATGTAGAGCGGGGCCTCGCCGCGGCGCATGGCGAGCTCGACGGTGCCCTCGAGCGAGGTCGTCACGTAGTCGTAGCTCAGCGGCACGGGGCGTGGGGCATCGACGACCAAGTCGCAGGTAGCGCCGGTGTGTTCCTCGAGCGAGGCGGCGATCGCGGTGACATCGCCGAGCGTGGCGCTCATGAGCATGAATTGCGTGTGAGGCAGGGCGAGCAGTGGCACCTGCCAGGCCCAACCGCGATCGGGGTCGGCAAAGTAGTGGAACTCGTCCATGGCGACGCAGCCAACATCGGCATCTTCGCCCTCGCGCAGTGCGTCGTTGGCAAGGATTTCTGCCGTGCAGCAGATGACGGGCGCCTTGGTGTTGATGTGCGTGTCGCCGGTGATCATGCCGACGTTATCGCGGCCGAGCACCTGCACAAGGTCGAAAAACTTCTCACTGACCAGAGCCTTGATAGGAGCCGTGTAGTAGCAGCGCTTGCCCTGCGCCATGCCCATAAAGAGCATTCCCAGCGCGACGAGCGATTTACCCGATCCGGTCGGTGTTCCCAAAATGACATGGTCACCGGCGGCTAGATCCATGAGGGCCTCTTCCTGGTGGTCCCACAGCTCAATACCGCGATCGCTCGTCCATTCAAAGAAACGTTCGAAGGCCTGATCGGGCGTGAGCCACGGTTCGGGCTCACTGCCATCCTCGGGCTCCCACCAGGTGGGGGAGAGCGCGCCGAGCGAACCGAACTCGGCTTCGGTTCCCGTGCCGCCCGAGAATGAGCTGGCGGCTCCGGCGCCGGAAACGGTGCTGGCGGTGGTGTCTGTCGTGGTCTGTGCCATGTGGTTGCTTTCTCTCGCGTTTGTCCGCCAACTATTATGGCGTAGCGGCGCCGCGGGGTGCCAGCGCGCGAGAAAATGCAGGAAATGGGCGTTCTGCTCAGCCGTTTGGTGCGGTTGCCAGCCAAGTGAGTAGACTTTTTGCGATATCGCGAGCACATGGCTTTTGCGCAAGGGCTCTACCTGCGGTTTTAGTTTTCGTTATGCGGGTTGTGCTTGGCTATTGCAAAAAAGTCTACTCACTTAGGCTTGAGGGTCGTTCGCCGGCGCCTATTCGCGCTTGTTTGCCGACGTCGCGACCATCAGAAGCCCCTAGGACTCTTGCGGCAGACGCTTCTTGCCCTTGCGGGCGCGGTTTTTAAAGTTCTCGACGGCCTCTTCCATGCCGAGGGGCACGTAGGTGAGCTCATCGAGGTTGTCGGGCAGGTAACACGCAAGGCTTTGCTCCTGCGCGCGGCCCGCCGCGAGCTGTTCATCGCTGGGCTGCGTGCCGGGTGTGGCGCAGATGCCATAGACGGCGGCGCCCATCTCGCGCGTGCGGCATTCATATTCGGTCTCGGGATGTTCGGGATGGTCGCGGCGGACGTCGTCACTTACCCAAAGCGTGTCGTAACCGGCCGCGGCAAACTGCCCCAGGGCGTAGTCACGCAATGGCTTGCTGTCGGTTCGCAGCGTTACGGTGGCGCCAACTGCAAAGAGCGGGCGATAGAGCATCAGATGGTCGACATGGACGAGTCGTTTTTTGGCGTACTTGGCCTTGGGCTGCGGCGTGGGAAAGTTGATGGTGATGGCATCGAGCTCGCCTGTGGCAAACAGCTGCGGCAGCGATGCGGCGCCTCGGGGCAGGACGAGTGCGTTGGTCAGTTCCTGCTCGCAGATTTTCTGCGCGGCATAGGCGATACAGATGGGCTCCTGGTCCATACCGATAAAGAGGGTGTTTGGCTCGTGGGCCGCGCGCTCTACAAGGTACGTTCCCTTGCCGCAGCCAAGATCCAGGTGAAGGTGTTCGAATGGCTTGCTGCCTGTGGGCGCACAGGCCTTGCGCCAATCTCCGGCATAGGCCTCGGGGCTCGTCTCAATCGCATCGGCGTAGCGTTCCAGGCGCTCTTCGAGCACAAAGTTCTTAGGCGTGCGAACGTGGACGGCTCCCATGAGGCTCCTTGGTCATAAGTATGGAACGCTTAGCTGCGCGTTCCGTCAATGGATTGGAAGGGGGCGATTTGCCCGAAAGATGCGGTGCGGCTCGACGGCGAGTCGTCGGTGCCTACAGGCGCTTGAGAATCACATAGCGGTTGAGTTCGCCGCTACGACCGTCGGCATGGAAGCGCTCAAGCTCACGCACGGGGACCTCGCCGCTCTTGTAGAACGTACGCACGCCGCGCACCAGGTCGGTGATCTGCTGATCGTCAAAGTGATGGCAATAGCGGTAGGCGTGGCGGTCGTTTTGCCAGCCAATGAGATGGTCACCGGCTTCAAACTGCGCGGAATCGTAACCCTCAAACGGCGGGGTGAGCTCGGCGCGGGCCTCGGCGCGAACGGCCTTGCGCGCCATGCGCTCATCGTTCATAAACTCCCAAAAGCTGATGGCGATGATGCCGCCCGGGCGCGTCTGGCGCACCAGGGCGTCGAGCACGCGTACGCGGTACTCGCACGACGGCACGTGGTGCATAAAACCAAAGCAGACCGAGATGTCGGCGAGCGGGGCGTCGAAAAGCACGTCGGGTGTCTCGGCGGGGTTGAGCTTCATAAGGGCATCGAGCACGTCGAGTTCCTGGAAGTGCAGGTTGGGAATGCGCAGGGCGTGACCGTGCGCATCGATAGCCAAATCCTGACACGAGTCAACACCATAGAACTCAAACGGGCAGCTGGCGTCTGCCGAGGGGTTTGCGCCATCGACGCCCTTGGCGGCAAGTGTACCGCCGGCGGCAAAGTTCTCGAATCGCATATTGCCGCAGGCAAGATCGAAGACGCGGACGGGATGCTCGATCGTGGCGACGTCGAGCTGTTCGAGCGCAATGTCCATGGTGCGCACCCAGCCGGGCCACGGGGCCTGGCGCGTATCGGAGAAGGAGGCGGAGTGCTCGCGATAGAACGTGTTGTTGAGCTGGATGAGCGATGAGGCGAAATCGCGGTTCACGGCGCGGAACTCCCTCCGTTGGCGGTGCGGAATAAACAGTACGACCATACTACCGTTAACGCCGCAACGGGGACAACCAAGCTACGGGTCATTGCTTTGTTTGGACACATTTCCGCAGCTCATATGCACCCGCAACCGCCGGTTGTCAAAAATCTCACTAGAATAGGTGGCATGATTTTGGCGGTGGCGGATAGATTTTTAACTGTGCAAGGCGCCTTAAGAACAAAAACGGTCCGGCGGCACGGCTGGCATCACATAGGAGGAACCATGAATGTAGAAACTGCGCAGCGGCTCGCCGACCTTCGTCGCAGCAAGGGTTTTAGCCAAGAAGGGCTGGCGCGAAAGCTGGGGCTGTCGCGCCAGGCAGTCAGTAAATGGGAGCGCGCGGAGAGCTCGCCCGATACCGAGAACCTGATCTCACTCGCCAAACTCTATGGCGTGAGCCTAGACGAGCTGCTCAATCCGAGCGACGAGATCGAGGACGATATCGAGTTTGAGAACGAGGACCGCGCCCGTCAGCGCGAGGCCGAGGCGGCAGAGCGTGCTCGCACCCATGAGGCGGCGGCGCGCGCTACCGAGGCGGCAACGCAGGCGAGTGATGCTGCGGCCAAGGCGGCGCAAGCGGCAAGCTGGAGTGCGCAGGCCGCCAATGCCGCTACGGCGCAGGCGACGAGTGGCACTGCGGTTGGCTCGACTCCGGTGAAGGGCCCGTTCCAGTCGTTCCCGTATTGGGCCGTGTGTTGGCTACTGTTCTTTTTACTGATGTTCCTGGTTGGTGCCAGCCCCTTTCCCGCACTGATCTTCTTTACGATTCCTATCTATCACTGGGTGGCACGTGCGCTTGATGGCGATTGGGCACGTGGGGATATCCAGGTTGGTCCGGTGCCGGCGGTCGCTAGGACTAAGGGGGAAGACGTTTCCACTGCGGTTGACGCTGGCATGGCTGCCGCGGCCACCGCTGAGCCGAGTGCCAAAGAGGGTGATGAATGATGAAGCTTTCGCATGAATCCAAGGTACGCTTGGGCGTTGGCATCGGAGCGTTCGTGCTCATCATCGGACTTGTCTTTGGCATTTCGCGGACATTGATTCATTTTGATGGTCCGTGGGATCTCGACGATGTTGTATCCGGCTTGTCTGGTATGGACGATGCGCTTGACGAGGACGATCTTTTGGATAGCGGTAACTATTCCGCTCGGCCTCAACAGCTTTCGAGCGAAACGTTTGATGCCGACGCGTTCACATCGCTTGATTTGGACGTGACGCCGGGCACGGTCGAGGTCAAACACGTCTCCGGCGGGCCAGTGCGCGTAATTGAAAGCGGTCGCGTGGCAACGGGGACCGTTGCCTTCGATGCGGCAACCCAGAACCTGGCCGAAATCAAGGGTTCTACGCTCAAGATTCGCCAGTTCGATTGCGATGACGAGCGCGCCATTGACCGCACGGTTACCGTCGAACTGCCGCGCGATGTTGCCGATAACATGGTGGGCATCACAGCGAATGTGGGATCGGGTGATCTGACGGTCGCGGGCATTGCGTGTCATGACCTCAACCTGACTTTGGACTCGGGAGACGTCGAGTTTACGGGTACCGTGACCGATACCCTGAATGCCGAGGTCGGTTCGGGCGATGTGACGTTCGAGCTCTACCAGGCCCCCGCGAAGTCGATGGACGTGAGCGTGGGCTCGGGCGATGTGGAGATGACGGTTCCGAACTCGACGGGCTTTAAGGCGAGCCTCACCTTGGGCAGCGGCGACTTCGAGAGCGATTTCCTTCCTCTTGGCTACGACGGCGAGACCGTTTTGAATCTTGAATTCGATAACGGCGATAAGTCTGCCACGTATCGTTTTGAGGTCGGTTCGGGCGACATGTCGTTTGATTCGGAGTGACGGGCGGCTATCGAAGACTTATAAACCATAGCTGCGCTGTTTGATGGAGGCGCCGGAGCCGTGACGGGCTTCGGCGCCTTTGCCTTTACAATGGGGTCATGGAACAGATTATCTTGAACATACTCGAGGCCCTGCGCCGCGGCGAGACCGTGGACGACAAGGCGCTCGTCAAACTGATACATGCCGAGGCGCGCCGCGAGGGTGCCGATAAGCGCGACTTGGCAAAGCGCCGCCTGCTGCCGTTTTACCAACGGGTTAAACGTGAGGAGCCGGCTCGTTGGGCTGGGTGGAATGTCGATGCCGAGTTGGAACGTCGACTGCTGCAGGTGCTGCGCATGAAGCCGCGCCGCACGGCTTCGGGCGTGGCGACCATTACCGTCATCACCAAGCCGTGGCCGTGCTCGGGCGATTGCCTGTTTTGCCCCAACGACCTGCGCATGCCCAAGAGCTATCTGCACGCCGAGCCGGCATGCGCCCGTGCGGAGCAAAACTGCTTCGACCCGTATCTGCAGGTGAGCGCTCGTTTGACCGCGCTTTCACAGATGGGGCATGCGACCGACAAGATAGAGCTCATTGTGCTCGGTGGCACCTGGAGCGACTATCCGCAAGGCTATCAGACATGGTTTATGTCGGAGCTCTTCCGCGCGCTCAATGACGATGCCGTGGCCGGCGTGGCGGCCAACCCCATGTTGGCGCGTCCGGGCATCAGTCGTGCCGAGGCGGGGCGCCTGCTCGATGACGCTCCCGCCGATGTCCTGCCGCCGGTGGTAGCGGAGCGACGCGAACGATATCGCGCTGCCGGTATTGCGACCGATGAGGTTGAGCTTGCGAGCGGCGTTGCCGACGAGCAGGGGCGTGTGGATGCTGCCGTGGGCGGCTATAACCACGCGGTGCGTCGTCTGTACGGTTCCGGTACGCCGTGGGGCGAGGTTGCCGAGTGGCAAACGGCAACGATGGAGGAGCTCGAGCGTCAGCAGCGCATCAACGAGACGGCGAAGCATCGCGTGGTGGGGCTCGTTATCGAGACACGCCCCGATGCTGTAACACCGCAGGCCCTCGCGCTCATTCGCCGCCTGGGTTGCACCAAGATTCAGATGGGCATCCAGAGCCTCGACCAGCATTTGCTCGATATCAACGAGCGTCGCATTTCGGTGGCGCAGATTGAGCGGGCGTTTTCGCTTGCGCGTCTGTTTGGCTTTAAGATCCACGCGCATTTTATGCTCAACTTGCTAGGCGCCACGCCCGAGGGAGACAAGCGCGACTACGAACGCTTTATGACCGAGGGGGCCTTTATGCCCGACGAGGTCAAGGTCTACCCGTGCGCGCTCATCGAGGGCTCGCGTCTGGTGGGCTGTTATGAGTGTGGCGAGTGGCGCCCCTATACCGAGGACGAGCTGCTCGATGTACTGGCCGACGACATCGTGGTGACGCCGGCGTTCTGCCGCATCAGTCGCATGATCCGCGACTTTAGCTCCGACGACATCATGGTGGGCAACAAGAAGCCCAACCTGCGCCAGCTCGTCGAAAACCGCTTGGCTGCTCGGGGTGACGGTGCGACGGTGCGTGAGATTCGCTATCGCGAGATCAGCACGGCGGGTGCCGACTTGGATGAGCTGACCCTTGACGAGGAGGTGGCGTACGAGACGCCGGTGACGAGCGAGCGCTTTTTGCAGTGGGTGACGCCGCAGGGCAAGATCGCGGGCTTTTTGCGACTGTCGCTTCCCGATCGCGCTTTTGTTGCTGCACATGCGGATGAGTTGCCGACGACGCCGGACGAGGCGATGATTCGCGAGGTACACGTGTATGGCATGGCGGCGCGCGTTGGTGATCAAGGCCAGGCGGCCCAGCACCATGGACTGGGTCGGTCGCTGGTGGAGCGTGCGTGCCATATTGCCCGGGATGCGGGCTATACGCACATCAACGTGATCAGCGCGATCGGTACGCGCGAGTATTATCGCCATTTGGGTTTCTACGACCACGGACTCTATCTGCAAAAGGAGCTCTAGATGAACAAGCCGAGTGTTTCTGCCGGCGTCGTTGCCGGCGTTGCCCTGGGAGCTGCGGCGCTCGGAGCGGCCGCCGTTGCTGTTCGTGCTGCCTGTTTGCAGGTTGCGCGAACCCGCAATGGGTTGGCGCGTGTGAAACGCGTGCACGATGACGGCGGCGATGAGATTCGCGTGCTGGTGCAAGGCGGCGTCTACCAAAGCGCAAGCTATGTTGGCGAGCGTTGGGCAGAGCCCGTCTTCGCGTACTATCGTGCGTTTGACGACGTGTTTGAGGCCGAGGATGCGATGCGCGACGCTTATGGTCACGGTATCGACCGCATGCTTATGCTGGGCGGCGGCGGGTTTGCCTATCCTAAATTCGCCCTGATGTCGCACGAGGGCTTGCGCATGGACGTCATCGAGTATGACGGAGAGATTACGCGCCTGGCGCGCCGCTGGTTCTACCTAGACGAGCTGGAGCGCGCGGCGGGCGATCGCCTGCGGGTGATAACCGCTGAGGCTCGCTCGTATCTGGGTGTGACGAGCGTGGGCCATCGTCGCTACGACGTGGTCGTGAGCGATTGCTTTGGCGGTGCCGAGCCCGTGCGCGAGCTGGCGACCGTTGAGGCGCTGCGCCTGGTGCGGGGCAGCCTGAACCCCGGGGGTATCTACGTGGCCAATATCGTGAGCGCAAACGAGGGGAGCGATGTGACGTTCCTGCGTGACTGCGCTGCCACGGCACTCGAGGTATTCGCCCACGCCTGGGTGGTCCCATGTGGCGATGCGGAGTTCGGCGGCGAGGAGAACTACCTGCTTATCGCCAGCGACGGCGACTACGCCTTTGCCGAAGCTGTGCCCTTCGACACCGACTTCCTCGGCACCGTCCTTCACGACAAGTAAGTCTCTCCGTCCCAAAAAGACTGGTCTTAGGCGTGGTCGCGCCAGCTGAGGACGCGCTGCTTCATGCCCTCGATGTCGAGCACGCCTTCGGCGAAGCCTTTGCGCACGAGCTCCTCGGGAACGTACTCGTCGTAGCGATCAAAATAAGGTATCTCGCCGGGATAGACGAGCTCGATGGGGTCGAAGTCCTTTTCGGCCTCGGCTGCGAGCACCTCAAAGAACGTCTCCTCGTCGGCCTTCATCTTAAACTGCATAAAGTATGGACGCGACGGATCGAGCCCGCGAAGGCCCAGCTCCGCGGCACACTTAATCTTGAGCATACGTTCGAGCGCCAGAAAGGCGTAGCTGCCCAACCAGGGGAAGAGCACCCAGGTGTCGCCACCCAGGTTGATGAGCGGTTTGGTCCCCGCACCCGAAATCTCGGCGGTATGACGAGCCTGTGCAAGGCGTGCCCGTGCGTTGCCCATGAGGTACGGATATGCCGCGTGCTCGTTGAGCGCCTTGCGCATGCGCTCGAGTACATGCGTGTTAATGTCGCCGGGGCAGTCGCCAAAGTATGCCGGCACACGACCTTTGACTTGCGTGGCAAAGACGGTGTGTCGCTTCCAGTCCACTTCCTCGACTATCCAGCAGTGCCCGGCTATGGCGATGCGCTCACCGGGCGGTGGCGGATTGACGATCGTGCCCAACTCGGCCGACTCGCTGCGAACGGTGAACTCCTCGTTTTCCTGGAACACAGCGTAGAACTTAAAGTTGTTAATGATGCGCTCGCCCGCGAGACCCACGATGAGCCCACCGCCCTCGGTGACCTGGATGTGGTCGATCTTGATGAGGTGGCGCAGCAGTACGCGATAGTCATCGGCCGAGACGCGGTGGAAATAGCTGAGCGTGAGCACGCGCTGAGCAAGCTCGGCCGGCGTGAGCTCGCCGGTGCTGGCGAGCGTCGACATGGTCTGGTGGTAGAGCAGGCTGTAGGGGAGTCGATCGAGCTCGGGCGGCTCGACCCACTTTTCCTCGCGATAGAGTTGTACGAGTGCGATGCCCTGCAGGAGCTTCCAGGGTATCGTTTCGGGCATCATCGTGCGCGGCTCGGGTTCTTCCTCGCGCATGACAAACCACATCTCGGGCGGAAGGTCGCGACGGCCTGTGCGCCCCATGCGCTGCAAAAAGGAGCTGACGGTAAACGGCGCGTCAATCTGGAACGCGCGCTCCAGGCGACCGATATCAATGCCGAGCTCCAGCGTGGAGGTGGTGACGGTCGTCTGCGCCTGCTCTTCGTCGCGCATGAGCTCCTCGGCCGTCTCGCGCAGCGATGCCGAAAGGTTGCCGTGATGGATTAGAAAGCGGTCTGGCTCGTGCCGGCTCTCGCAGTAGCTGCGCAACATGGAGCACACGGCCTCTGCCTCCTCGCGCGAGTTGGCAAAGACCAGGCACTTGCGGCCGCGGGTATGCTCAAAGATGTAGCCCATGCCGGGGTCGGCGTTGTCGGGTGCGGTGTCGGTGGGGTTGAGCAGTGCCTGTTCGGTTGCCTGCGGGATGTCGACTTCGCCCTCGGGGGCTGAGGAAGTGCGACGGTCCTTGGGGGCAGCCTTGCCCCGTGCCTGCTCGCGACGTTGGCGGCGCTCCTCTTGCGTGAGTTGTCCGCTGTGACGCATGTCTTGAGCACCGGCCGGCAGCGCCGCGGATGCCGCTGCCTCGATGCGCTCGCACGCGAGCACTTCGGCCTCTTGAGGACCTGTGCCCATGAATCCCCGCTGCTGTGCCTGGGGGCCCGAGTTGTAGAAGTGCTCCATGGAGATGCGCCATACGCGGCGCGGTTCTTCAAAGCGGGGGATAACACAGTTGCGCCCCGTTCCCTGTGAGAGAAAGGCACCCGTGCGTTCCGGGTCCCCGATAGTGGCCGAAAGGCCAATGCGGCGAGGCTGCACGCCGGCCATGCGCGAGAGTCGCTCGATAAGGCAGAGCGTTTGCCCGCCTCGATCGCCGCGCATGAGCGAGTGGACCTCATCGATGACCACGTAGCGTAGGTCGCAAAACATGCGCGGGATCGCCATGTGCTTATGGATTAAGAGCGCCTCGAGTGACTCGGGCGTAATCTGCAAGATGCCGCTCGGTTTTTTGATGAGCTTAGCTTTGTGCGATTGCGAGACGTCGCCATGCCAGTGCCAGACGGGGATGTCGGCCTCTTCGCACAGGTCATTGAGACGGACGAACTGATCATTGATGAGTGCCTTGAGGGGGCCGATGTAGAGGGCGCCAACGCTTGCGGGCGGGTTCTCCCAAAACTCGGTCAGGATGGGAAAGAAGGCCGCTTCGGTTTTGCCGGATGCCGTGGATGCCGTCAGGAGCACATTGTCTTGTGTGTTAAAGATGGCATCTGCTGCCGCAACCTGAATGGAGCGCAGGCTATCCCAATCGTGGGAGTAGATGAAGTCTTGGATAAACGGGGCGTAGCGGTCAAAGGCGTTCACGGGGCCTCCTCTCATATACGAACCTCTTAACGCGGTGGTCAGTGGCTTGCTGCATTACTGTCTCAACGTTCGCCCAGATAAAACCTACCAAAATAAACCTGTCCCTTTTTGGCAGGTTAGATGGTGAATTCGGCGAAGTTACGGTCGCCACCTGCGGTATCGGTGTCGCCTGTTGCGGTTGCTGGCGCCAGCGCGTCACCGCCGACGCTTTGTAGTAGCTCGGCAACGTTGGCATCGGGGTTCTGGCATAGGATGTCGAGCAGCTCGATAAAGTCGCGAATGACCTCGCGAGGCGTCAGGTGCGTATCGGCTCCCACGCGGCCAAACTCAATCTTGAGGAAGTCCACCAAGTCGTTCTCGGTAAGCGTGGGCGTCCAGCCAAAGTAGCCGGCATGGATCTGCATGAGCTTTTCGATGAGCACCAGCAACTCCTCATAGGTGAGTGGCTGCAGGCGGATGATGGGCGCGAGCATGTCCTTAAGATCCTCGCGTGCAAAGCGGCCTTGAGCGAGTCGGCTACGCAGGGCCTCGTAGGAGAACACGCCACGGCGGCGGTCTTCGATGGAGGTTGGCGTGCCGCCCATGATCATGCCCAGGTACTGCGCCTTGCCCTGGAGCGTGTCGTTGTACATGGTCAGGATCTTCTCGTAGTTGTATTGGCGTGTGATGGCGTTGGGAATCTTATACAGATTCACGAGTTCGTCGATGAGCACCAGCATGCCCTTGTAGCCGCTGCAGACCAAAAAGCGCGCAATGAGCTTAACGTAGTCGTACCAGTCGTCATCGCTGATGATGGTCGAGGAGCCCAGCTCGGCGCGTGCCTCACTCTTGGTGCGGTACTCGCCACGAATCCATTTGGTCACGCGGCTCATAGCTTCTTCGTCGCCCTCGGATACGGCCGCGCGGTAGCGGCGGAGCATACGGGCGAAGTCGAAGCCGTGGACCATTTCCTCGAGCGGGGCCAGTTGGGCATTGACGGCAGACTCATCGGCATCGGCACACGAGGCGACCCAGCGATCCAGGATAAGGTTGAGCGCACCGCCCTCGGGGCGCGTTTTAGTCGATATGTTGCGGATGAGCTCACGGTAGGTGGCAAGGCCCTGTCCCTGGCCGCCCTGCAGGCGGCGCTCAGGGGATAGGTCGGCATCGGCGACGACGAATCCCTCGCCCATGGCGTGCGTGCGGATGGTCTGGAGCAAAAAGCTCTTGCCGGCGCCGTAACGACCGACTAAAAAACGGAAGCTCGCGCCACCGTCGGAGATGAGACTCAGATCGGTGAGCAGGGCGCGAATCTCGACCTCGCGTCCCACGGTGATATAGGGAAGGCCGATGCGCGGGACCACGCCGCCCTTGAGCGAGTTTAGGATAACGGCGGCGACGCGCTTGGGCACGCGGGGTGCTGCGGATGCGGTATCACTCATGGTCTAGGTATCCTCTCACGTCTGCTTCGTAGTCCTCAATAATCTGCGGCCCTGCCGCGCTAAATTCAATTACGGTGTCGCCCACCAGTTCAAAGAGCGTCTCGTTGATGGTATCGACGAGCATGTCCTCGCTCTGCCCCGATTGCACTACCGCCGATTCCGCCTGTACTGCGTTGTGCTCGAGCAGCGCGCGGAGATAGGCGTCTGCGGCGGGCGCGAGCTCGTTCGTGGCGTCAGCGGGCACTGCGGCTGCGAACGCTGACGTTGGCGCGAGAAGCGGTGCCACGACACCAAACCTGTCTCTTATACACATCTGACGCTGCCGACGACTAGTCGAGTGTAG
>URIK01000004.1 GCA_900547855.1 uncultured Collinsella sp.
CTACACTCGACTAGTCGTCGGCAGCGTCAGATGTGTATAAGAGACAGGTGTTGGCTAGATTATAAGGTGGTTCAGGTGCGGTTGGGCCGCGCCGACCCAACTGGTTATGTGAGGATAGTCGTGCCGCGCAAGCCCTGTCGCATGCGTCACAATGAGTGCGGCGTGCTGGGTGTCCGGCGCGGCCGTTTATCGACGGCTCGGTAGAATGCGATGGTGGGGAGTGAATCTGTGTACTGCGGCGAGCAAGGTCGGGGTGGCGGCGACAACGTGGAGGCGTTCCGGTTCCCGCCGGGGGATGCGCCCCTCGCTGCGCGCGATTGCTCGCGTCGAGTGTTTTGTGCCGGGATGTTGACCGGAGCGCTTGCCTCGGTGATGAGTCTCGGCGGTTGTGCCGCGCGCCGCAACGAGGCTGAGGGCTCCGCTGTCCCTGCCAAACAAAAAGCGAATCATCCGTCCGCTCAAAAGGCGGAAGCTGTCTCCCGGACCTCTTGGATTGCCGGCCTTCAGCAAGATATCGAAGCCCTTGCTGAGCCGTATAGTGGATCTACCTCGGTCTATGCTGTGGCGCTTGATCCACAAACGTTCGCGTCGCTCGATGGTGAAGTCGCTGTGGTGCCGGACGCGCGACGTGTGGCGGCAAGCATCATCAAGCTTCCCATTCTCGCTTGTGCGCTCGAGACCGTGGCGGCGGGCGGGCTGTCCCTCGACGAGCAGATAACGGTAGCGCAACAGGATATCGTGGGTGGCAGCGGCAGCATTCAGTCGCGCGGCGCGGGCGTGTCGTACAGTATTGACGAGCTGCTGCACGTCATGATCGCCCAGAGCGACAACGTGGCAGCGAACCTTGTTATCGGCAGGCTTGGCATGGATACGGTCAACGAAACGTGTGCCGCATTGGGGCTGAACCAGACCGTGCTCGCTCGTTTGATGATGGATGCCGAGGCCCAGGCACAAGGTCGCGAAAACTATACGAGCGCCCGTGATGCTGCGGCTGTGTTGCGGCGGCTGGCGGCGGGGACAATCGCGACGCCCGAGCTGTGCGAGCGAGCGCGCGGATATCTGCTGGTGCAGGAAGACGCGCGCGGTATTATCGAGGGCGTTCCCGGTGGCGTTTTGGTCGCGCACAAAACGGGCAGCCTGGCGAATGCCCAGCACGATGCCGCAATCGTCTACGCCGAGCGCCCTTACGTGCTGGCAATCCTCACCCAAGACCTCGAACGCGAACAGGCCCTAGCCCTCGAGCGCGACATTTCCTTCGCCATCAACACTCGCGCTCACTCCTAACTTGCGGTGAAATAGGGATTGTATTTGCTGTTAGAAGACGTATCCAGTCCCTATTTCACCGCAACTTAGAGGGTCGGCAGTTGGGGACGTTCCTTTTCTGCCGGCACTTTGGGAACGTTCCTAACTGTCACCTAGCCCCTGCCCCTGGGGTATCATGGCTTGGTTGCTATAACTTGCATTTTCGCGCCTTGTAGGAAGGGGCTGCGCCCATGGCTTTTGAGCCCGCTCAACATAGCTTTATCACGCTCGAGGGCGTCGACGGCGCCGGCAAGTCCACGCAGGCGCGCCTGCTTGTCCGTGCGCTCGAGCTCGCTGGCTACCAGGTTGTGAGCCTGCGCGAGCCGGGCGGCACCGCCATCAGCGAGAAGATCCGCGCCCTGCTGCTCGACCCCGCCAATACGGCGATGGGCGACACCTGCGAGCTACTGCTCTACGAGGCCGCGCGTGCCCAGCTGGTGCACGAGGTCATCGCGCCCGCCCTCGCTGTCGGCAAGGTGGTCCTGTGCGACCGCTTCTACGATTCCACGACCTGCTACCAGGCGTTTGCCGACGGCCTCGACCGTCAGATGGTGCGAGATGCCAACAACCTGGCTGTCGCCGGTACGCATCCGGCGCTCACGCTCGTCTATCACATCACGCCCGAGCAGGCGGCGCTGCGCATGGCCGCCCGTGGTGCGGCCGATCGCATGGAGGCCAAGGGCATGGCCTTCCAGGAGCGCGTCTACCAGGGATTTTACGCTATCGCTGCCGAGGAGCCAGACCGCGTAAAGCTCGTCGACGCCACCGCGACCATCGAGGAAGTCTTCGCGCAGACGGTCGAGCTGGTTCGCGCGTACGGTCTCGACATTCCCCAAGACGCCGTCGCCGCCGCGCTTGCCAAGGAGGCCGAGTAACATGGCCCCCGCTCAGGCAAGCCTGCTGGCCAAGCTCGACACCCAACAGCGCGTGCGCGACTTCTTGACCAACGCCATCGCAAGCGGCCGCGCATCGCACGCCTACCTGTTTTTGGGCGCGCCCGGCGCCGGTAAGCTCGACGCCGCATGGGCGCTTGCCCAGGCATTCCTGTGCGAGCAGGGCGGCTGTGGCTCGTGCGACAGCTGCGTACGCGTCGCCCGCCATACGCATCCCGACGTGCACTATTACACGCCCGAAAGTGCTACGGGCTACCTCATCGCGCAGACCCGCGAGCTGCTCGACGACGTGCCCCTGGCCCCCATCCGCGCCAAGGCAAAGGTCTACATCATCGACCGTGCCGAGCAACTGCGCGCCAACACCGCCAACGCGCTGCTCAAAACGCTCGAGGAACCGCCCGAGGGCGTCATGTTCATCCTGTTGGGCACCTCGGCCGACGTGATGCTGCCCACCATCGTGAGCCGCTGCCAGTGCGTGCCGTTTCGGCTGGTGTCGCCTACTGTGGCCGCGCAGGCCGTGAGCCGCGCCACCGGTCAGGATCTCGCGCGCTGCCGCATGGCCGTCGCCGTGGCGGGAAGCCCCACGCGTGGTATCGAGTTTCTCAAGAGCGCCGAGCGCCAGGACGCCCGTCGCCAGATGGTCCGCGCCATCGACTCGCTCATCGCCGCCGACGAGGCCGATGTGCTCAGTCGCGCCAAGTCGCTCATCGTCGCCGTCAAGGCGCCGCTCGCCGAGGTCAAGTCTACGCAGGAAAAGGTGCTCGAGCAAAATGCCGACTACCTGTCGCGTGGAGCATTGAAGCAGCTTGAGGACCGCAACAAGCGCGAACTCAACGCGCGCGAGCGTTCGGGTATCATGGAAGCGCTGGCGAGCGCGCGGACGCTCATGCGCGACGTGCTGCTGACGCTTCAGGATGAGGCGGCAGACGTTGTGAACGAGGACGTGCGCGACACGATCGGGCGGCTTGCCGCCGCGACCAATGTTGCGGGTGCCACCCAGGCGCTCGAGGCGGTCGCAACCGCCGAGCGCAACATCGCCAGAAACGTTACTCCCCAGCTGGCCATCGAGGTCATGCTGTTCGATATCAGGAAGGCACTGAAATGCCGTTAGTCGTACCCGTTAAGTTTACCTACGCCTCGCGCGACCTGTGGTTCGACCCGCAGGATCTGGATATCCTCGAGGCCGATTATGCCATTTGCTCCACCGAGCGCGGAACCGAGATCGGTCTGGTCACGGCCGATCCCTTCGAGGTGCCGCAAGACGAGATCGGTCAGCCGCTCAAGCCCGTGCTGCGCGTGGCGAGTGACATCGACCTGCAGCTTGCCGACGACCTGGCTATCCAGGGTGACGAGGCGATGGTCGACTTCCGCCGTCTGGTCAAGGAGCTCGACCTCGAGATGAAGCCGGTCGGCGTCGAGTACCTGTTTGGCGGCGAGAAGGCTGTGTTCTACTTTGCGGCCGAGGAACGCGTCGATTTCCGTCAGCTCGTCAAGGACCTGTCCTCGACGCTGCACATTCGCGTCGACATGCGCCAGATTGGCGTGCGTGACGAGACCCGCCTGGTGGGCGGCTATGCCCAGTGCGGCCAGGAGCTCTGCTGCACACGCTTTGGCGGACAGTTTGAGCCGGTTTCGATCCGCATGGCAAAAGAGCAGGACCTGCCGCTCAATTCGTCCAAAATTAGCGGCGTCTGCGGCCGCCTGATGTGCTGCCTGCGCTACGAGTTTGAGGCGTACAAGGACTTTAAGAGCCGCGCGCCCAAAAAGAAGACGCTTATCGACACGCCGCTTGGCAAGGCGCGCATCCAGGAATATGACACGCCGCGTGAGCAGCTGGTGTTGCGCCTGGAGAACGGCAAAGTCTTTAAGGTCAACCTGGCCGACATGACCTGCTCTGAGGGCTGCAAAAAGAAGGCCGCCGAGCAGGGCTGCAACTGCCGCCCCGACTGCGTGACGCGCGATGTGCTCGAGCGTATCGAGTCGCCCGAGATGCGCCTGGCGCTTATGGAGCTCGACCGCGAGAACGGCGTCGACGTGGGCGATGGCCTGTCGAGCGCCGACCGTCTGGCCGGCACGTCGATGCCCAAGCGCCGTCGTCGCGATGCGGACGCCGATACCCGTACCGGTCAGAGCCAGGGCGAGGGTCGCGGCCGCGGTAAGGGTCGCGGCAAGGCCGAGGCACCCGAGGTTGAGGAGGCTGCCGGTGGACGTCGCCGCCGCAAGCGCTCGGGTTCGGGCGATGCCGGCGAGGCCGCTCCCGCAGGCAAGAATTCCTCCCGCGAGCGCGAGGCCCAGCAGCCTCAGCAGCAAAACCGCGGCGGTGGCATGAATCCCACGCGCCGTCGTCGCCGTCATTTGTCGAGCGAGGAGCGCGAGGACGCCTTCCGCGCCGCAGCCGCTCGCGAAGCCGGTGCCGCCCCCAAGGGTGGTTCGGGTTCCGATACGCCTGCCGACAAGGGTGGCAAGCAGCGCAACGATGACGAGCGCGTCCCGCGTCCGCGTCGTCGCCATTCTTCGGGTACGCAGCAAAAGCCCTCGGTGCCCTCCGTGGCCGATCAGGTCTCGGATGGCGAGGTCAAGGTCACGCACCGTCGCCCTGGAGATGGCGGAGGGGCGGCTGCCAAGGCCGCGCGCGGCGCTGCTCGCGACGAACGCGAGTCGCGCGAAGATCGTGGTGGCGAGGGTTCGGCCGACCAGGGCCAGAAGCGCCGTCGCCGTCGTCGTTCCCGCAAGCCGCGTCAAGATGGTGGCGAGGGCTCGACCCAAAACTCGTCCGCACCGCAACCGCCCACCGGCGAATAGCGCCCGCAAACGGATTTAACCTGCCTGACCCCAAACGCGTCGGGGTACCATAGCGCTGAATCAACGACCCTCCCTGCGACCGAGCGTAGGGAGGGTTGTGTCGTGAAGAGACATTTGAATGTGTTGGGATGCCTGCAAGGTGCCGACATCCTACCGTTTGCGGATGAATTGCTACCGTTTGCCGAGCGGGCGGCGCACGAGGCGCTTGAGGCGTTGTCGCCCACGCGATGCGCCGGCTGCGAGCGCGCCGGTGCGCTTATTTGCCAAGACTGCCTGGCCGCGCTCGCGCTCATCGACCCGCGGCATAGCTGCACTCGATGCGGCGCCCCGTTTGGAGACTTGCTGTGCACCGAGTGCTCGGTCGAGGGTACGTCCTCGGCGATGGCCGAAGCTCTCGACCGGTGCCTGGCATGTGCCGTTTACACGCATCCGCTGCCGCGGATCATTAAAGCGTACAAAGACGCGGGCGAGCGACGCCTGGCGCCGTATCTGGCAGAGCTGCTATACGACACCGCCTTACATGCCCAGGTCGCGGCACCCGAACGCTTAGGCGGTGTGTTGTCCGGCGCCGATGCGGTGGTGTTTGTGCCCGCGACGGCGGCGGCGTTTCGGCGACGCGGCTTCGATCATATGGAAGCCATCGCGCGCCCATTTTGCGAGCTGTCGGGTGTTCCGCTGCTCGACGCCCTCGTTAAGTACGGCCATGGCGACCAGCGTGAACTCGGTCGTGAAGAACGCCGTGAACGCGCCCGAGGCATGTACGAGACCGTTGAGGACGTGCGGGGCCGCCGCCTGCTGCTTATCGACGACGTTATCACCACGGGTGCGACGATGGCAGCGGCTTCGGCGGAACTCAAGCGCGCCGGTGCCGCGGCCGTTGATGGCCTCGCTATCGCACGCGTTTGGTAGGGGTGATTCGTGTGGCGGTAACAGTCAAACAGCGCAACAAGCCGACAAAAGAGCAGCTAGCGGCTTCCGTGATCCTGACGGGCGCCTCGGCGTTGCGTATGATTCGAGCCGAGCGCCGGCAGATGGGCTACATCGGCTGGAAGGACCTTGAGCCCGAGGAGGAGCGCCGCGTGCTGTGCACGTCATCGCCTTCGACCGAGGATATTTATCTTTCCGACCTGGTGCGAATTGGAGCCAAAAGCGGCGAGGTGCAAGAAGATCTGTGCTTGCTGGTGGGATCTGCGGCGCAGCGCCGCCGCATGCCTGGCGTGGGCTGGTCCGTGTGTTCCGGGTTGCCTGCCGGCTCGATTCTAGAGGTGGAACCGGGGGTGTACAGCCTATCTCCCGAGGCCCTTTGTGTTGCCGTCGCCCGCGAGGTCGGCTGTATCCAGGCGTTTGCTCTGGCCCAGGAACTGTGTTCCAAGATTTCACTGAGCGATCGCGGGAAGTATCTACCTCCCTATACCTCGCCTGTTGCGAATAGACTTGCAAAGGACAAGGACCAACCGGCAGACGTGGGCTACTTTGAAGTCGAGCCGGTGCTGACGCCCGATCGCCTGACAGATTACCTTGTGGCATGCAAAGGGAATGTGGCCAAACAGCTGCTGCGCCTGTGTCCCTATCTGTCGGAAAACCTGCGCTCACCCATGGAGTGCATCATGCTCGCTCTGTTTTCGCTTCCGTTTTCCTATGGCGGATTTGCCTGCGGTCCCTTTAAGACCGACTGCAAGATCGAGTTCGATGACCGCGCGCAGGCAATCTCGGGGATGCCGCATGCAGTTTGCGATGCGTATCAGGAAGCAGCCCGGTTTGACCTGGAATACAACGGCGAGCTGGGCCATTCCTCCCGGAGGGGACGTATCCATGATGAAAAACGCAACACGGGCTTGATTACTATGGGAATCGAGGTCGCGACGGTCAATAACGAGATGCTCTGCGACATGGAAGCGATGGAAGCGCTCGCATGGCGCATTTACCAACGCATGGGTAAGCGATATCAGAATCGCGTAGAGGCGCGTCGAAAGAGGCAAGATGCTCTGCTGAATACGCTCCGAGCGTGCTTTGGGCTCAAGCCGGCGTAAAACTATGGCTTTATAGGGGGGTCTGTTTATATGCCCTGTGCAAAAAACGGCAAATATGAGTACTGTTACTAGATTAGTGGCAGTAAAAACAAAGAAACTTGGGCCGAATATTTGGATTCATTGAAGAGATAATAAACGAATGTGGAATATCTTGGCGCCAAGCAGGCTGTGCGGAACTCAAAAAGGGCTCGCGGGGCGGAAAAACGCTGCTACTAAATTGGTAGCAGTACTCATATTTGCCGTTTTTTGCACACGGCACCCTGAGACGGGTGCCCCGGAGCTCTCCGTAGGGGAGCGACGGGCTCAATCAGGGCACGAATGGTCCGCTCCGACCTGCAAAATCTGTGCTCACGGTGCGAATGGCGCCCCTAACCTTAAACTTTAGCTTGAACTTAGCTATAATGCGCTACGTTCCTGCCAGGCTGTGGTTGCGGACGGACGAAATGTCCATCCTAGTCCAAGACAGACGCGGTCAAAGGGATCCACGTAAGCGACCGCGTGCGCGCGGCGCGATCATGGCGCGTCCTAGATGTAAGCCGCACCGTCCGTTCTACTTTCTTTGGGGCAATACCGCCTCGCGGGCGAGCGGGCCAGTCGTGAAGGTGGCTACGGCCTCCCGAGCAAACACCCCGGTGCGCAAGTGTGGGGTCAAATACCAGGTCAGCTGGTGGGAACACCCGTTATTCCGCGCAACGCACGGATTGTATACGACATAGAAGGCAGGGTAGTGGACATGGTGAGGGGCAGCTTGATGCACGCGGCTCGGTTAGGTGCTGGGACCGCGGCGGTCATTGCCGTATTGGGCTTGAGCGGATGCGCGTTCAACCCACTGTCCACGTTCACGACACCCACGATTGACCAGATCGAGCGCGAGACCGTTACCCCTACGGTGTCGGACGATGCCCTGGTCACTCCCGGCACCCTGACGGTTGCCCTCGATACCTCCGATGCCCCGCAGGCCATGCAGGGCGCCGATGGTAACCTCACGGGCTACGCGGTCGACGCTGCCCGCGCCCTTGCAAGCCGCATGGGCCTCAAGGTCGCCTTCGTCGATGCTTCTTCTGCCGATTCCGCGCTTGGCGACAAAAAGGCCGACATCTTCATTGGCGACATCAATTCCACGAATGGTGACATCAGCACGCTTGGTACTTGCCTGTACGACGCTGCGGCAGTGTTCGGAAAGACGAGCGACGGCGAGTCGCTGAGCGTTTCCACCGAAACGCTTAACACCGCTACCCTGGGCGTTCAGACCTCTTCGGCCTCGCAGGAAGCGCTCGCCAAGCAGAGCATCACGGCCAACCAAAAGACCTTCTCCAACATCAACGAGTGCTTTGAGGCGCTCGAGTCCGGCGAGATCGACTACGTGATTTGCGACTCCACGGCCGGCGGCTACCTTGCGCGCCTGATGAGCCAGGTCTCTTACGTCGGCGCGCTCGAGACGCCCTCGACGCTCGGCGTCGCGGGCCTCGCGGCCAACGATGAGCTATGCCGTGCCGTGAGCGATGCCCTCGACGGTATCACGGTCGATGGCACGCTCGAGGCGGTCCACTCCGTCTGGTACGGCACGATGCCCTATGACCTCACCACCAAGACGGTCTCGGGCGCCGACGTGCAGTCGACTGACACCGGATCCAGCGAGTCCGCATCCTCCGATTCGAGCAGCGAGGGTGCAACCTCCGAGGATAAAACGTCCAGCCAGGAGGGCACTATCACCGACGACGACATTAACAAGCTCAATAGCTAGTTATTGCTAGGGGTGGAGTCTCCTATGCGCAAGGAGAGACGCCTCTTCATGGTTTCAACACGCATTGCCGGGTTCTCCCAACAGGGGAGCCCGGCCTTTTCGTTTCCATAAAACCAGCAGGTCAAAGACGTTTTTTAGGTGCAAAACCAAGCTCACCGTCGCTCTCCCATAGCGCACTTTGCCACGGAAAAGTGCGAGACTTCGGTATGCGGTATCAAGCAGTCGTTATTCGGGTCTTTGGGAAATCGCGTGATTAAATGCACGGCAATGGGTACATAGCCAGTACAGTAAGTCCCCGAGGCAGATTGGAGCCACGTATGGATATCAAGGTTTCTGGACGCAAGACGACGGTAACCGATGCTCTGCGTGCGCATGTGGATGAGAAAATCGGCGAGGCGCTCAAGGTTTTCGACATCGAGCCCATGACAGTCGACGTCGTGCTTCGTTATGAGAAGAACCCCTCGAACCCCAACCCGGCAATCGTCGAGGTCACGGCTCGTGCCCGCGGTTCGGTGATTCGCGTTGCCGAGCACGGCGCAGATATGTATGCTGCCATCGACCTCTCCGCCGATAAGGTCACCCGCCAGCTGCGCAAGTTCAAGACCAAGGTCGTGGACAACCGCCAGGGTGGTGCCAGTGCCGCGGATGTCGCGCCGGTCGAGCGCGTTGAGGATCTGGCCGACCTGCTGCTGCCCGAGGAGGACGACGACCTGCTCGTCCGCGAGAAGGTCATCGATGTCACCCCGATGACCGAGGAGCAGGCGCTGGTGCAGACCGATTTGCTGGGCCACGACTTCTACGTGTTCGAGAACGCGACGACCGGTCTCATCAATGTGGTGTATCACCGTAAGAATGGTGGATATGGCATCATCAAGCCCCGCATCGAAACACTTGACGAGTAAAATACGTTAACTTGCATGAGTTAACGGTTGGCGGCCATCCCATGCGGGTGGCCGCCTTTTTACGTAAGGAGTCGCTTTGATGGACAAGGCCGCATCCGCCGGTCATTCGAACCGTTGCCGCATCGTCGTCGATACCTGCTGCGACTTTAGCCCCGAGGTCGCCGCGAACCTCGATGTCGATATCCTGGGTTTCCCTTTCATTATCGATGGCGAGGAGCGCACGGATGACATCTGGTCGAGCATGAGCCCTAAGGAGTTCTACGACCGCATGCGCGCCGGTGCCCGCGTGTCCACCTCGGCTGTGTCGCTCGGTCGCTATATCGAGTTTTTTACCGAGTGCGCCAAAGAGGGCACGCCCACGGTCTACCTGTGCTTTACCTCGGCGCTGTCGTCGAGCTACAACTCCGCGTGCCAGGCGGCAGATGTCGTGCGCGCCGAGTATCCCAACTTTGAGCTCTACGTGGTCGACAACGCTCTGCCCTGCGCGACCGGTGCGCTCTTGGCGCTCGAGGCCGTGCGCCAGCGTTCGGCGGGACTGACCGCCAAGCAGCTGGTCGATTGGGCAAACGAGGCAAAGACCTACGTTCACGGCTACTTTACGCTCGAGAGCTTCGACGCACTGGCTGCCGGCGGCCGCATTCCTCCCGCGGCGGCGCAGCTCACGGCAAAGCTCGACGTCAAGCCCGAGCTCTCCTACGACCTGGCCGGCTCGCTGTCGCTGATCGGCGTCAACCGCGGCCGCAAGAAGGCGCTCAAGTCCATCCTCAAGTCGTTCCGCGAGAACTACGTGCCCGATCGCACCATGCCCATCGCCATCATGACGGCCGATGCCGAAAAGGATGGTGACTGGCTCGAAGCCGCCATCCGCAAGGAGGAGGGTTGCGCCGACGTCACGATCATTCGCGGCTCCGTGGGTCCCACCATCGGCTCGCACGTGGGCCCCGGCATGGTGGGCTGCGCGTTTTGGGGTAAGAACCGCGCCGACAAGGCGTCGCTTTCCGACCGTATCGCCCGCCGCGTGCGCGGTCAGTAGGCAAGCGCTGCGTCCGTAATCGCCCTCGACTCACAGCCCAAACGCTGGCACCGAGTATTCAACCTGGTAACAACACCCAACCCAAAAGGAAAGGTTTCATGGCAAACAAGCTCTCCGTCGCATTCATCGGCACCGGAATCATGGGTGCCCCCATCGCCGGCCACATCCTGGATGCCGGCTATCCCGTCACGGTCAACAACCGCACCAAGTCCAAGGCTGCAACGCTCGTTGAGCGCGGCGCCGTCTGGGCCGATACGCCGGCAGATGCCGCGGCGAACGCCGACGTCGTCTTTACCATGGTGGGTTATCCCTCCGAGGTCGAGGAGCTCTACCTGGCGGGCGACGGTCTGCTCGCGTGCACTAAGCCCGGTGCGGTTCTGATCGACCTCACCACGAGCTCGCCCGAGTTGGCGCGCGACATTGCCGAGGCCGCCCAGGTTTCCGGCCGCATGGCGTTTGACTGTCCCGTCACCGGCGGCGAGTCGGGCGCCATCGCCGGCACGCTCACGGCTATCGTGGGTGCTACCGAGAACGACATCGCCCCGGTCCGCGACATCCTTTCCACCTTTGCGGCAACCATCTGCTGCTTCGACGGCGCCGGCAAGGGTCAGGCTGCCAAGCTTGCCAACCAGGTGTCGCTGGGCGCCTGCATGGTCGGCATGGCAGACGCCATGGCATTTGCCGAGCTGAGCGGCCTTGACCTGGAGAAGACCCGTCAGATGATCCTGGGCGGCACCGGCAAGTCCGGCGCCATGGAGAGCCTGGCGCCCAAGGCGCTCGACGGCGACTACAAGCCCGGCTTTATGGTCGAGCACTTCATTAAGGACCTGCGCTTGGCGCTCGCCTATGCCGACGACCGCGAGCTTGCGCTGCCCGGCGCCGACGTGGCCTTTACGCTCTACGACATGCTCGACGCCATCGGTGGCGCCAAGCTGGGCACCCAGGCCGTCACGGTCCTCTATAAGGAGGAGGCCGACGCCATCGCCGCCGGTCTGGACTGGTCGCAGTATCGTCCCGAGGAGCATGGCGCTCACGAGGAAGGCTGCGGTTGCGGCGAGCATGGCGACGACCACGAGTGCGGTTGTGGCCACCACCATGGCGAGGACCACGAGTGCTGCGGCGGCCACGGCCATGACGACGGCCACGAGTGCTGCTGCGGCCACCATCACGGGGAGTAGCGCCCATGAGCTGGACGTTCGTGGTGCTTGCGTTGGTGCTCTTTCTCTTTGCGATCTACATCGGCTTTTTGTGCGGCCAGTGGGCGTGCGAAAAGCGCGTCATCACCAAGCATGACTACTGGATTGCCAACTTTGCGGGAGCGGCGGCAGTCGTCCTGCTGACCTGGGTGTTCTCGCTGTTCCCGCTGGTGCAGTTTGCGCCGATCGGCTGGCTCGGCGGCTTTATCGCCGGCCTTAAGATGAGCTTTGGCGAGTCCGTCGGTCCGTGGCGCAAGCACGACGAGGTCTTTAACGTCAACAAGGCCCATCGCGCCGCCGCGGACGCGGGCGACGCTGAGGAGCGCCGCCGTGCGCGTCGCAATGGCGCGGCCGACCGACAGCTCATCTCGGTCACCGATGACAGCAAGAGTGCTGGCAAGCACGCTAAGAAATAGTAAGAAGAGGTAACTATGGCAGAAAACAAAGACGAACAGTTCACCGACGAGGAGCTGGCACAGCTCCAGCTGGCAGAGGAGAACGAGAACGCCGTCGATCGCCTGGTCCAGGAGCTCGGCTGCCCCACGCGCCGCATCCGCCAGTTTGCCGCCCGCGTGCTGCACCTGCTTGCCGAGCGCGATCCGCAGCGCGTCGTGCCCTGCGTGCCCGCGCTGGTCGAGGCGCTCGACCGCCCCGAGGCGCAGACCCGCTGGGAGGCCCTCGATGCCCTGACGGCGCTCGCCACCACCTGCCCCGAGCAGCTGGGCGATGCCTTTGAGGGCGCCGAGACCGCACTGTTCGACGAGATTTCCTCCACGCTGCGCTATGCCGCCTTCCGCCTGCTGTGCGTGTGGGGCGCCACGAGTGTCGAGCGTTCGCGCGAGGCTTGGCCGATCCTGGACGAGGCCATCCAGTGCTACCACGGCGACCTTGAGTATCGCGATATGCTCGGTTGCCTGTACGAGTTTGGCCAGGGCGAGATCGACGCCGAGGTTGCCGAGAAGCTCGCGCTGCGCCTTAAGTTCGACGCCGAGAACGGCAAGGGCAGCTATCTCAAGGCCCGTTCGAGCGAGATTTGCGAAATACTTGTTAAACGTTTTGGCCTGGATCTCTCCAAAAAGAAGAAGCGTGCTAGCGTTAAAAAATCTGAGCCCGCCGAAGACGAGGAGTAACAGATTATGGCGCACGATGTAGTCCTGATTCCCGGTGACGGTATCGGTCCCGAGATTACGCAGGCCATGCGCCGCGTGGTCGAGGCCGCCGGTGTCCAGATCAATTGGAATGTCCAGGAGGCCGGTGCCGGCGTCATGGACGAGTTTGGCACGCCGCTGCCCCAGCACGTGCTCGATGCGGTCGCCGAGACCAAGGTTGCCATCAAGGGTCCCATCACCACGCCGGTCGGCACGGGTTTCCGCAGCGTCAACGTGGCCCTGCGCAAATACTTCGACCTGTATGCCTGCGTGCGCCCCTGCCTGTCGCAGCCGGGCGACGGCTCGCGCTTCCGCGACGTCGACCTGGTCATCGTGCGTGAGAACACCGAGGACCTCTACGCTGGCATCGAGTTCGATGAGGGCGCTGCCGAGGTCGAGGAGCTCTCGCAGCTTGTCGAGCGTTCGGGTCAGAAGACCTTTGCCGCCGATTCCGCGATCTCAATCAAGCCCATCTCCATCGCCAAGAGCCGCCGTATTGTGGAGTATGCCTTTGAGTATGCCCGCCGCTGCGGCCGCAAAAAGGTGACTGCCGTGCATAAGGCCAACATCATGAAGGCGACCGACGGCCTGTTCCTGCGCGTTGCGCGCGAGGTGGCCGCCAACTATCCCGATATCGAGTTCAACGACAAGATCGTCGACGCCACCTGCATGGGCCTGGTCCAAAACCCCAACGACTTCGATGTCCTGGTGCTGCCCAACCTGTACGGTGACATCGTGAGCGACCTGTGCGCCGGCCTGGTAGGTGGTTTAGGCATGGCCCCCGGCTCCAACATCGGTGCCGACTGCGCCATCTTCGAGGCAACGCACGGCTCCGCGCCCGATATCGCTGGCCAGGATATCGCCAACCCCACGGCCGAGATTCTGTCTGCGGCTATGATGCTCGATCACCTGGGCGAGAACGACGCTGCCAATCGCATTCGCGCCGCCGTATCTGCCACGCTCGACGAGGGCGAGCAGGTTACCGGTGACGTGCGTCGTGCCCAGACCGGCTCCGTTGAGGGGGCCGTGGGCACGCAGGCCTTTGCCGATGCCGTTATCGCGCACCTGGCCTAAGGTAGGCACGCTGCAAACGCCTAAATAGTACTTAAGTGTTTGCGTATAACCTAAGAATCAATACGCCCGGCGCTTTGTCGGGCGTATTCTATTGAGGACTATGTTTCCTAACAAGGAGTAACTGATATGGGTCTGATTCAAAAGAAGGATGAGAAGGACGAGATCGACGGCATCCAGATTATCGAGCGCGGCGAAGGCCCCGACGGTGACGAGGACGAGAAGATCGATCTGGTCGCCGGTACGTCTGCCGAGCACATTGCTGCCGGTACGACTGCCGAGGAGGAAGACGCCCGTCTGGAGGCACAGATTGCCGCGGACGCCGCTGATGAGAATCTGATGCCCGAGGATCAGGATGAAGACGACGATATCCTGGGTTCCGATGAAGACCATCGCGCATCCAAGCACAAGAAGACGATGATTGCCGCCTTTGTTGTTGCAGTCGTGATCGCTGCGGTGGTTGGCTTCTTTATTGGCAATGGCGGTTTTGGCGGCAAGGGTGTCGGCTCGTCGACCCTGACCGAGGACCAGCTCGATTCGACCGTGGCAAGCTATAGCTACAACGGCAAGAAGAGCGACATCACCGCGCGCGAGGCCATCGAGAGCCAGTACAGCCTCGATACCGTCAAGGATAGCGATGGCAACTACACCGCTCCTTCTGCCGACGTTATCCTGTCCTACGTGCGCAACAAGATCCTGCTCGACGCTGCCGAGGACGAGGGCATTACCGTCTCTTCCAAGGAAATGAAGCAGTATGCCGAGGATTCCATCGGCACTTCGGACTACAAGACCATGGCCACGCAGTATGGCGTGTCCAAGGACCAGGCCAAGCAGATCGTTCGCCAGTCCGCGACGCTGCAGAAGCTCTACAAGAAGAAGGTGGGCGATAGCTCCGTGACTATGCCGACCGCTCCGACCGAGCCTTCTGACGGCAACGAGGAGACCGCGAGCAAGGACTACGCCGATTACATCATCAACCTTGCCGGTGACGAGTGGGATAGCGAGAAGGGCACTTGGAAGGACACCGATGGCACCTACGCTAAGGCCTTTGCCGACGATGCCTTTACGGCCGATAGCGCTACCTATAAGCAGGCCATGACCGCCTACTACACTGCTTACCAGCAGTACTCTTCGCAGGCTTCGAGCGCCAGCTCCAAGTGGACCGAGTATGCTAACGGCCTCTACGCCAAGGCCAACATCAGCATCTACGGCCTGTTTGCGTAAGGTTTGCCTGCACTACTGCGCGCTAGCCGATCTGCCTGATTTAGCCCGCTAGAACGGACAACGTTCTAGCGGGCTTTTTGCTACCGAAACCACTGGGGTAGGCCTCGCGCCCGCGCAAGCGCTCCATCGGGTTTCCCTAATTCATCTGGGAAAACAACTGCAAACGATTACAAGTAACCGGTGAACGGTCGAAAACTACCGTTCACCGATAATCTCAAAACTGGTTCTAACTGGTATTAAGTCAAAAAGACCAATTCACATATCTTCACAATGACCTGCAATTTTTCTACACGCTATTTTTAGCCGCCCTGCGTTGTTTAGACACAGGAAAAGACCCGATTTTTTGCCAAAACATTTCGAAACGGTTTCAAAACCGCAGGTAGAAGTGTTAACAACCGGTAAACGGTCGATTTATCACCGTGAGCGGTGCAAAAACGTTTTACCGTATGAATCAACGAAAGCGACCTCTTCTGGGGTGATATAGTGACAACAACACGTCACGTGGTTACTACCAGTTTAGAAACCACTGGTCTTCAAAGAACGCTTTCTAAGAAGCTTTAAGGGCGAGCGCCCGCTGGCTTTCGAAAATCATCGGACTCAGATCGTACACACCTTCGGAAGGGAAATTTGAATGGTTGGCTTTATTCTTACCGGTCATGGACAGTTCGCACCCGGCCTCGCAAGCGCTATCGCTATGGTTGCTGGCGACCAGCCCGCTTTTACCGTCGTTCCTTTTGAGGGCGACCAGGCTGCTTCCTACGGTGAGGATCTCCGCGCCGCTATTACTGCCATGCGCGAGGAGTGCGATGGCGTGCTCGTCTTTACCGACCTGCTTGGTGGCACCCCGTTCAACCAGTCGATGATGATTGCCCAGGATGTCGACAATGTCGAGGTTCTGACCGGCACTAACCTTCCCATGGTTATTGAGCTTCTGTTCCTCCGCGGCAACGCCACGCTCGCCGAGCTTGGCGAGCAGGCCGTGACCGTTGGCCAGACGGGCATCACCGCCCAGACGGTCGCATCCGTTGCCGGCTCCGAGGAAGAGGATATCTTCGGCGACGAGGACGGCATCTAATGGCCGATTTCGGAGCCAACGTCCTGAGCTCCTCGGTCGCCCTTTTAGGCCTGCTTGCCATCATGGGCTTGATTTACACCATCTGGTCGCAAATCAACATGAAGAAGAAGCAGAAGTACTTCAAGGAGCTGCACACCGAGCTCAAGCCGGGTCAGGAGGTTCTTTTCGCCGGCGGTATCTACGGAACCGTCAAAGGCATCGAAGGCGAGAAGGTCCAGATCAAAGTCCGATCCGGGGCCGTCGTAGATGTTTCGCGTTACGCGATTCAGGAGATCAAGTAACTGTCGTCAGCAAATAACGAAAGGAAGCTGATCAACATGGCAGAACCCAACATTCTTCTTACCCGCATCGATAACCGACTGGTTCATGGTCAGGTTGCCACCCAGTGGAACTCCACTCTGGGCTCCAACCTCATCCTCGTCGCCAACGACGACGTGGCGACCAACACCATGCGCCAGAACCTCATGAAGATGGCCGCTCCCGCCGGCGTCGCTACGCGTTTCTTCTCTCTGCAGAAGACCATCGACGTCATTGGCAAGGCGAGCCCGCGCCAGAAGATCTTCATCGTGGCCGAAACACCGGAAGACGTGCTTACGCTCGTCAAGGGCGGTGTGCCTATAAAGAAGGTAAACATCGGCAACATGCACATGTCGGAAGGAAAGCGCCAAGTCGCCACCTCCGTCGCAGTTAACGACGAGGATGTCGCTGCGTTTAAAGAGCTGCAGGAATTGGGGGTGGAGTTGGAGATCAGGCGCGTTCCGAGCACGCCTGTTGAGGACACGAGCAAGCTCTTCTCGTAATCCTCGTGATCCACGTTGTCAGGAGTGAAACCCTGACGTTCTGTACGTGATATCCAAAGTGCGTACATTCATTTTGAAAGGAGGAGCAAGATGGAATACTCGATCATCCAGATCGCTCTGGTCTTCGTCGTCACGTTCATCGCGGCAATCGACCAGTTTGACTTCCTCGAGTCTCTCTATCAGCCCATCGTCACCGGCGCCGTCATCGGTCTTATCCTTGGCGACCTCAACACCGGTCTTCTCGTGGGTGGTACTTATCAGCTCATGACGATCGGCAACATGCCGATTGGAGGCGCTCAGCCGCCTAACGCCGTCATTGGCGGCATCATGGCAGCCATTCTCGCTATCGCTACGGGTCTCGAGCCCAACGCGGCAGTCGGCCTTGCCATTCCGTTCGCTCTGCTTGGTCAGCTCGGCGTTACCCTGGTCTTCACGCTTATGTCCCCGCTTATGTCCACGGCCGATAACATGGCTCATAACGCGGACACCAAGGGCATCGAGCGCCTGAACTACTTCGCCATGGCTCTGCTCGGCCTGATCTTCGCTGTCGTCGTCACCCTGTTCTTCATCGCTGGCGCTACCATTGGTCAGACCATCGCTTCCGCCATCCCGACTTGGCTGCAGACCGGTCTGTCCGCTGCAGGCGGCATGATGCGCTTCGTCGGCTTCGCCGTCCTGCTCAAGGTTATGATGAACCGCGATATGTGGGGCTTCTTCCTCATGGGCTTTGGCCTCGCGCTCATCACCGTTGCCAACGATTCGCTGGCAACCCCTGCTCTGCTCATCCTCGCTCTCATCGGCTTCGGCATCGCTTTCTGGGACTTCCAGCAGCAGACCGAGCTGAAGGGTGCAGCTGTTTCTGACGGAGGTGACTTCGAAGATGGCATCTAATGAGTATGTGATCCCGGAGCACTACGAGGATCTCACTCCTGCTCCGCAGCTCGACCAGAAGACCCTCAACAAGATGGCTTGGCGCTCCTGCTTCCTGCAGGCCTCGTTCAACTACGAGCGTATGCAGGCCGCTGGCTGGCTCTACTCCATCATCCCTGGTCTGGAGAAGATCCACACCAACAAGAACGACCTCGCGGCTTCCATGAGCCACAACCTGGAGTTCTTCAACACCCACCCGTTCCTCGTCACCTTTGTTATGGGCATCGTGCTTTCGCTCGAGCAGAACAAGGTTGACATCCCCACGATCCGCGCCGTCCGCGTCGCCGCAATGGGCCCGCTCGGTGGTATCGGTGACGCCCTGTTCTGGCTGACGCTCGTGCCTATCACGGCCGGCATCACCTCCAACATGGCCATCAACGGCAACGCTGCTGCGCCGATCATCTTCCTGGTGATCTTCAACGCTGTCCAGTTCGCTCTGCGCTTCTGGCTCATGAACTGGTCCTACAAGCTTGGCACCAGCGCTATTGACGCTCTGACCGCCAACATGCAGGCCTTCACGCGTGCCGCTTCCATCATGGGCGTCTTCGTCGTCGGTTGCCTGGTCGTCACCATGGGTGGCACCCAGATCAACCTCCAGATCCCCAACGGCACCACCCGTGGTCTCTCCGCTACTACCGTGATCGTCTCCGAGAAGGAGGCCGAGAACTTCACCGGTATGGAGGGCATCGATACCGAGACCGCTGAGGCCGGTACCATCGCCATGACCGATAAGGACGGCAACGCCCTTACCGCTTCCGATGCCGACGGCAACGCTGTCGAGTGCGGCGTCACCGATCTGGGCAACGGCATGGAGTCCGTGACCTACGGCACCGTTACCGAGGATCCGGTCAACTTCTCTGTTGCCGACACCCTCAACACCATCGTCCCGAAGCTCGTCCCGCTTATGCTTACGCTGCTGCTTTACTACATGTTCGCTAAGCACAGCTGGACCCCGACCAAGGGCATTCTCCTGCTCTTCGTCCTTGGCATCCTGGGCGCTGGCCCGCTTGGTCTCTGGCCGAGCATCTGGTAAGGCTCTAGCTTGAGGGGTGTGTCCCTACGCGGCTCACACCCCGACCCCTTAAGCCATGTGTATGTTAAAAGCCGCGTGCTCGAAAGAGCGCGCGGCTTTTGTTTTCTTAATGATTCGGGTGTGGCAGACAGATAATGCATAACACCCTAGGTAGTTAGCCGAATTCGAGCAAAAGGGAGGATAGGATGGCGATCGGAGCGCGTAAACAACCGCTGTACGATCAGCTGGTCGATATTCTGACCGAAAAGATTGACCATGAATATCGCGCCGGTGACATGATTCCTTCCGAGCGCGAACTTTCGGAGCGCTATGGTCTCTCGCGCACTACGGTACGCCTGGCTCTGCAGGAACTGGAGCGTTTAGGACTGGTGGTTCGGCAGCACGGTCGCGGTACCTTTGTGACCGACCGCTCGGCAAAGGCAACCAATCTTATGCAGTCCTACAGCTTTACCGAGCAGATGCGCGCGATGGGTCGCGACCCCGAGACCACGATTCTCGATTTTTGCGAGATGGAGGCCGATAAGAATCTGGCTGAGCATATGGGATTGCGTATCGGTGATCGCATTTTTAAGCTCAAGCGTCTTCGTTCTGCCGACAACATGCCCATGATGGTCGAACGCAGCTATCTACCGGTTCGTCAATTTCTATCCCTAAAGCGACCACTGCTAGAGCGTAAGCCGCTTTACGATGTGATTGAGCAAGACTTTCAGCAAAAGATACGCGTGGCCGAAGAGGAGTTCTATGCGAGCATAGCCCGTCCCACCGATGCTCACCTTTTGGGAATTGTCGAGGGCTCGCCTGTGCTCGACTTGGTCAGGACTACGTATAACGAGTCAAACGAGGTTGTGGAGTATACACTCTCGGTTGCTCGTGCCGATCAGTTTAAATACAAGGTTTACCACCAGCGCAGCAACTAGTGTTTGCATCGTTTCCTTATGGTGATTCTTTGCATTTAACTGGTTACTACCAGATAACCAACCGAAGTGTATAATTGCACGTCAGAGGATTACTTCTAGAGAGAGGTATTAGAAATGTTCGAGAAGAGTGTCGAGGAGCTCACCGAGCTCGGCGCCCAGATCACCACGGCCGAGATTGCTCAGCAGCCCGAGCTTTGGCGCGATACGCTCAACATCTATCGCGAGAACAAGGAGGCCATCGAGGCCTTCCTGGCCGAGGCTCGCGCTATGGGCGAGGGTCGTTTGTCCGTTGTCTTCACCGGTGCCGGTACGTCCGACTACGTTGGCGATACCTGCGCCCCGTACCTGCGTCACGCTGGCAACACTGATCTCTACGACTTTAAGCCCATCGCCACGACCGACATCGTGAGCGCCCCGCGCGACTTCCTGCGCGCCGAGGATCCCACGCTCGTGGTTTCCTTTGCCCGCTCTGGCAACAGCCCCGAGAGCCTTGCCGCCGTTGCCGTTGCCAAGGAGCTCGTCCACAACGTCAAGTTCCTCAACATCACCTGCGCTCCCGAGGGCAAGCTTGCCGTCGAGTCTGCCGATGATCCCAATGCGCTGACGCTGCTCATTCCGCGCGCCAACGACAAGGGCTTCGCCATGACCGGTTCTTATTCCTGCATGACCCTGCTCTCCACCCTTATTTTCGACACTGCCTCTGACGAGCAGAAGGCCGAGTGGGTCGAGACCATCGCCAAGATGGGCGAGGAGGTCATCTCCCGTGAGCCCGAGATCGCCGATTACCTGGCTGGCGACTTCAACCGCGTGACCTACTTGGGTTCTGGCTCCTTCGGTGGTCTTGCCCAGGAGAGCCAGCTCAAGATCCTCGAGCTCGCTCACGGTCTGGTTGCTACTTCCTATGACACCTCCATGGGCTATCGTCACGGACCTAAGTCCTTCGTCGACGATAAGACGCTCGTCTTCGTGTTCGTCAACAACGACGCCTACACCCGTCAGTACGACATCGACATCCTCAACGAGATCGGTGGCGACGAGATCGCTCAGCACACCATCGCCGTTCAGCAGGATGGCGCTACCGTCTACGAGGGCGAGTCTTTCACCTTTAAGGGCTACGAGGCGCTTCCCGAGGGTTACCTTGCTCTGCCGTTCGTGATGTTTGCCCAGGCTATCAGCCTGCTCAACTCCGTGCGCGTGGGCAACACGCCCGATACGCCGAGCCCCACCGGCACGGTCAACCGCGTGGTTAAGGGCGTGACGATTCACCCCTTCACCGCTTAATCGCGTCCCCCTGTAAGGGCGCCCGTCCGCTCATAACGGCGGGCGGGCGCTTTTTGTTTTACGTGAGCTGGGTATAAGCATCACCACAGTCAACTGCTTTAGAAGCGAGGAGTGCATATGAGCACGTACGCAATTAAGGCTGACAAGTTCTTCTTGCCGGCAGGCCCGCAACTGGGCGGCTATCTTATGGTCGAGGATGGCGTTTTTGGCGCCTGGCAGGCCGACGAGCCCTCTTGCGAGATTAAGGACTACACGGGATCGTGGATCGCACCAGGTATGGTCGATACTCACATCCATGGCTTCTATAACCACTCGACTACCGATAACGATCCCGAGGGCATTGATATCAGCTCGACCGAGCTCGCCCGTCGCGGTACCACCAGCTGGCTGCCCACGACGTTCACCGATGGCGTCGAGCAGATCAAGGATGCCTGCGCCGCCATCGCTCAGGCGGACGAGGGTCGCGGCCCCGACTTCTGCGGTGCACGCATTCAGGGCATCTACCTGGAGGGCCCCTTCTTTACCATGAAGCACGTGGGCGCGCAGAACCCCGCTTATCTTATCGATCCCTCCGAGGAGGTCTTCGATCAGTGGCAGGAGGCTGCGGGTGGTCGCATCGTTAAGAGCGCCATGGCGGCCGAGCGCGACGGTGCCGCTGCTTATGCGGCCGCTCTGAACGCCAAGGGTGTGGTGACCAGCATCGGTCACTCCGACGCCACCTACGATGAGTGCATCGCCGCCATCAACGCCGGTGCCAGCTGCTTTACGCATACCTATAACGGCCAGCGCGGGCTGCATCACCGTGAGCCCGGTGTCGTGGGCGCTGCCATGTCCACGCCCGAGACCTACGCCGAGATCATCTGTGACGGCAAGCACGTAAACCCTGCCGCCATCAAGGCGCTGCTGCAGGCAAAGGGCTGGCAGCACACGGTGCTCATCACCGACTGCCTGGGTTGCGGCGGCATGCCCGAGGGCAGCTACACCAGTGGTGGCATGGACGTCATCATGAAGGACAACCTGTGCTGGCTCGCCGACGGCAAGAGCATTGCCGGCTCGGTGCTCACGCTTGCCCAGGGCGTCAAGAACATCGTCGACTGGGGCATCGCCAGCGCCGATATCGCCATTCGCATGGCAACCGAGGTGCCGGCACGCTCCGCGCACATCGAGGATAAGTGCGGCAGCATCATGCCGGGTCGCGACGCCGACTTTGTCGTGTTCGACCATGAGCTCACCCTCGTCGAGACGTATGTTGGCGGCCAGAGCGTCGGCAACGCCTTTACCGAGTAACGATAGAAAAAGACGGCGGGCCCGAATCTGCTCGGACCCGCCGTATGGGTTAAATGCTCAAAAGCACCTTAACAGTTACAGCTTGTTAGCGATCTTCTTTGCCGTGCGCTTGACGCCGGCCACAAGACCACCCGCGGGATGCTCCTTTTCGTATGCTAGACGCTTCTCGCGCTTGGCATACTCTTCGACGATGATGTCGCCGTACTCGTCTTCGATCTTGTCGAAGAAGTCGACGGCGCCCTTAATTTCCTCAGCGGTTGGGTGCCCCTTCTGGACGCCGCCGGCGAGCTTGAACGGCCCCCACGTATCAAAGCCGGGACAGCCGTAGACGCCCATAAAGATGGCCTGCCTCATGCGGCAGATGCCATCGATATCCTTGCCGTACCACTTGTTTTTGCCACCGTAGGTCATAAGGCCAAACACCTTGTCCTGCGGCTGCAGCACGTTCGTGAGCACGCGTGCCATGTCCTTGTCGATCTCGGAGTAATAGATGCCCGTGGCGACACCGATCAGATGGTATTCGTGCAGGTCGGGGTACTCGTTTTTACCGAGTGACTTCACGTCGAGGGTATCGATCTCGGGGTGCGCCTCGACGATGGCGTCCACGAGCTTTTTCGTATTGCCGTGGTGGTGTGAGGCATAAAGGATGATGGTTCGCATAAGAAGGCCTTTCAGCTGTAATTGCATCAATGTCTGTATGGTACCCCGTTGCATGGCTGGGAAACCGGACGCATCGATGAACGTGCGGGTTTGTCCTTTGGTCAGGGCCGAGACGGGTTCTTGCGAGCAAAAAGCAGTTGTTCGAAAGGATGGACAATGGAATACGCTCTCTCCAACGATTCGATTTCTATCAAGGTCTCCACGGCCGGTGGTTCGTTTACCTCGATTGAGGCTGGAGGTCGCGAGTACTTGTGGCAGGGCGATCCCGCCGTGTGGTCCGGCCAGGCGCCGATTTGCTTCCCGATTTGCGGAGGTTTGCGCGATAACAGCGCCATGACGTTTGCCGGACATCATGTGAAGCTCGCACGCCACGGCTTTGCGCGCAAGCAGGAGTGGAAGCTGTTGAGCCAAAGCGCAAACGAGCTGGCTATGTGCCTGGCATCGGAGGATAACGCTGCATTGCTGAGCGATTATCCGTATCCGTTTAAACTTGTCGCCCGCTATACGCTCGAGGACGCCGCCGTGCGTGTCTCCTATGAGGTTACCAACGAGGGCACCGAGGACATGCCGTTCTTTATTGGCGGTCATCCCGGCTTTAGGTGCCCGCTCGATGAGGGCGAGTCCTATACGGACTACGAGCTGCGCTTTGAGAAGGACGAGGCTGCGGAGCTCTGCACCGCCGTTCCCTCGACCGGATTGATTGATGTGGACAGGCGTTCCAAGAACCCCATGGTGGGAAAGACGCTGCCTTTGTCGCATGAGCTCTTCGATTTTGCGGAGACCATCTTTGACGTGCTCGAGAGCCGTCAGGTCACGCTTTCCAAAAAGGGCGAGGACAAGGGCGTTCGCCTGAGCTTTGAGGGCTTCCCGTACCTCATTGTGTGGAGCAAGCCCGAGGGTGATTTTGTGGCAGTTGAACCCTGGGGCGGCCTCTCGACCTGTTCCGATGAGGATGACGTGCTTGAGCACAAGCGCGGCTGCCTTATCGCCAAGCCCAAAGAAACCATCGTGCGCTCGTTCACAATCGAGATTCTGTAGTCGCATGTAGCCAATTCGTTTTGCAAGGCATAAGGAGCCTGCGAGATAAGGAGCTAGAAATGATCCTCACCGTTACGATGAACCCGTCCGTCGATACGCGCTATCAGCTCGATGAGCTCATTATCGACGACGTCAACCGCGTGACGCCCGAAAAGACCGCCGGCGGTAAGGGCCTCAACGTGGCCCGCGTCCTGGGCCAGCTGGGCGACGATGTCGTGGCAACCGGCCTGCTTGGTGGTCATATGGGCGCCTATATGGCCGAGCTCATGGATGCCAACGGCATTAAGAATGATTTTGTGCCCATCAAGGGCGAGACCCGCATCTGCCTCAATATCCTTCATGCCGGTAACCAGACCGAGCTGCTCGAGAGCGGCCCGACGATTGCCCCCGAGGAGCTCGATGCCTTTACCGCCAAGTTCGCCGAGCTTGCGAGCAAGGCCGATGTCGTTACCATCTCGGGTTCGCTGCCCCGCGGCGTCGAGGCGGACTACTACGCCAAGATCACGGGCATTGCCGAGAACGCCGGCGCCAAGGTGCTGCTCGATACCTCGGGTGCCTCGCTTGAGGCTGCGCTCAAGTCCGAGGTCAAGCCTGAGCTGGTTAAGCCTAACCTGACCGAAATTAACGGCCTTCTGGGTACGAGCTTTACCACCGACGATGTGGACGAGCTCCGTTCCGCGCTCGCCTCTGACGCCCGCTTCTCCGATATCCCCTGGGTCGTCGTATCCATGGGCGCTGCCGGCTCAGTTGGCTTCCATAACGGCCGTGCGTTCCGCGCCAAGACCCCCGATATCCCCGCCGTTAACGCTACGGGCTCTGGCGATTCGACCATTGCTGGCTTCGCACATGCGATTGCTGCCGGCGCCGACGACGAGACGGTGCTGCGTACCGCCAACACCTGCGGCAAGCTCAATGCCATGGATCCCATGACTGGCCACTTGGTTATGGATCGTTGGGACGAGGTTTACAACGGCGTTGTCGTGACCGAGCTGTAGGAGCTTGTGCTGCGGCCCCGGCATCGGTTGCTAGCTCATGTCGACGACAAGTGCAGTAGCATTATGCCGGGGCGCGACGCCGACACTGTCGTGTTCAATCCCGACCTTACCCTGGTCGAGACGCATGTGGGTGGCAACAGCGTCGGTAATGCGTTTGCCGAGTAGCCGCCAAAGAAACGATCCGAGAGGGGATTTAGATGATTTACGGTGCATTGGGCGATATCGAGGAGTACCGTGGAATGCTCAAGGGCCTCGACGTGCTGATCGATTGGCTCGAGGAGAACGATCCGGCGAAGCTCGAGGTCGGCAGCCATCCGATTCTGGGCGACAAGGTCTTTGCGAACGTCATGGCTCCCACGACGCGTCCCGAAGCCGAGGCTCACTATGAGACGCATCAGCGCTATCACGACCTGCAGATCGACGTCGAGGGTCGCGAGGCCTTTAAGGTTGCCACGGGCAGCCTGACGCTGGTCCAGAAGTTCGACGAGAAGGACGACTACGATCTGGTCGATTCCGACGCCTCGATCGCCGGCGATCTTGCTGACGACAAGTTTGCGCTGTTTGTTGCCGGCGAGCCTCACATGCCCACGCTCGAGTTCCCGGGCGATGGCGCGCAGCCGGTCAAGAAGATTTGCTTTAAGCTGCTTGCAGATGCTTACTGGGAGGAGTAGCGCGCTGCTCGGCTGAGCTGTTCGTGTTGCGAGCGTTATCCCTTGGGGGAGCTCGCTTGGGCCCCGCTGAACGCGGTTCCTTTGGGGATTGCGGTTGGCGGGGCTTTTGTTGAGTAGGGGAGTTTCCGGCGGCGTTGTGCTTGGATTGGCGGATGCGCGCCCGAAATCGGCAACAAAAAAGCCGCCCGAAGGCGGCTATCTTGTGCAATGGAGCCAGCGACCGGGCTCGAACCGGTGACCCCCGCTTTACGAGAGCGGTGCTCTACCAACTGAGCTACGCTGGCGGCCATGTGATGGCGCAACTGAGGCGTCAACGGCTGTCTATGATACGGGACATCGCACATCCGCGCAAGGGTTCTGACGGCTTTTCTCACTTTAAATGCACTAATATTGGAGGCGTGATGTCTGCGGCGTCCATCTGGCGCTTGACCAGCTGTTGAGTTGGTGGTCGACGTCCCGCTCGTATGGGTCTCAAACAGAATGGGGCAGCCATGGCTCAACCCAAGATCCTTCTCACACGTATCGACGACCGTTTCATTTACGGACAAGACGTTGAGCTGTGGAACGAAGCCGTGGGTTCCAACCTTGTCCTAATCGTCAACGATGAGATCGCGGCAGATTCGCGCCAATGGGCACCCATGAGGGTGGCGGCGCCAGAAGGCGTTTGGACGCGGTTTTTCTCGGTACAAAAGGCCATCGACATCATTCATACCGCAACGCCGCGTCAATGGATTCTGATCATGGTGGCCTCACCCTCCGATGTGCTCGCGCTGGTTAAGGGCGGTGTGCCAATAACCAAGATTAGTATCGGCCATATGCGGGCGGGGGAGGGCAAGCGCTCTGCAACGCCTGCCGTTGCCGTAGGCGATACAGACATCGTCGCCTTCAAAGAGTTGCAAAAGCTCGGTATAGAGCTAGAAATCCGCCATCTCCCCAGTTCCGCCCCCGATCCCATCGGCAATCTGTTCAACTGATCCCTTGGGGACGGAGGAAAACGGATCATTTTGCCCTTGCGAGGGACGCGTGCGATGCCGCCTGTTAAAAACTATGCCCATTTACTACGTTTGATCGGCTATCGCCGAGCATGTCGAATTTGAGAAAAACAAAACTGCAGGTAGACGGCTCGCGAATGTAACAAAAACCGGTGCATGCTCGAGCATTCCGGGCTAAACGTAGTAAATGGGCATAGTTTTGATATGCCACTCATATAGTCACAGCGAAAATGCGCCCAAAAGATGAAAAAGCGCCCGTCGGCGGTGGTGCCGGCGGGCGCTGCTGTGCGAGATGTCGCGTTGTGGGCCTAGTGCCTCATAAAGTGGTATTCGATCATATTGCTGTAGGGGTGACCCGGACCCACAATGCCCTGCGGGAACAGCGGCTGGTGCGGCGTGTCGGGGTACATCTCGGCCTCGAGGGCAAAGCCGGCGCCCCAGCCATAGTTGGCATCGTCCTTGGCGTGCTCGTCGCCCAGCCAGTTGCCGGTGTAGAGCTGCACGCCCGGGGCGGTGGTGTAGTAGTCCAGCTCACGACCGGTCCACATCTCCTCGACATGTAGGGCGCGACGCAGGTTGCGGCCGTACTGATAGCCATCGATGCACAGACAGTGATCGTAGCCACGGGCCTGCTCAATCTGCGGGTCGTCGGCCTCCATGCCGGGTGCGACGGGGCGCAGCTCGCGAAAGTCAAACGGTGTTCCCTCGACCGGAGCGATTTCGCCGGTGGGGATGTTCTGCTCGTTAATGGGCAAGTAGTGGGCGGCGTTGGCGACAAAGAAATGTTCGCAGTCCATGCCGGCGTTATGGCCGGCAAGGTTAAAGTATGTGTGGTTGGTCATGGACACGTAGGTGGCGCGGTCGCTCTCGCAACCATACTCGATGCGGAAGACACCGGTGCGCGTAACGGTAAACACAGCCGTAAAGGTTCGGTTGCCGGGCAGGCCCAGCTCGCCATCCTTAAGCGAGGTGGTCATGCGCACGGCGTTATGGACCTCGTCGAGCTCAACATCCCACACGCGTTTATGCAGGCCGTGCTCAAGATCGCTGTGTAGGTTGTTGGCGCCCTCGTTGGCGGGCATATGCCAGTCCGTGCCGTCGATGGTGATCGTGGCGCCCGCGGTGCGGTTTGCCACGGGGCCGATGGTCGCGCCAAAGCAGGCGGGGTTGTCAAAGTAATCCTCGAGCTTATCGAAGCCCAGTACCACATCGCGCACGTTGCCGGGAATGTCAGGCACATCGATACCAAGCACGGTGGCGCCATAGTCCATAATGCGAACGCAGATCTCGGGCCCGTTGAGGGTGTAACGATGAACAGGGGTGCCGCACGGCGCGGTGCCGAAAAGCTCGGAAGTGATCATTTGGTTCCTAACATCGAGGTATTTCGGACAAACTGTAGCGCGAACAGGCGAGATTATCACTACACCCCACTAAAGCAGGGGGTATTTTTCTCAAAAAAGTGATGATTGGAGCTGTGCGGGCGTTCATTTTTGACGCGCACGAGTCTGATACAATTTGTTCGTTACTGTTTGAATGATATGCGCGCAAAGAACGGCGAGGATTCATCGTGATTAAGGCAGAGCGACAGGATAGGGTTCGTCAGCTGCTCGAAGAGCAGGGCACGGTCTCGGTCAAGGAGATTTCGGATGCGCTGGGCGTTTCGGATATGACGATTCGCCGCGACCTTGAGGAACTTGCGAGCCTGGGCGAGATCGAGCGCGTGCACGGCGGCGCCCGTAGTGCGCAGGGACGTCCCCACGCTATGTTGCGCCATGAGTATTCGCACAGCGAAAAGCGCACTAAGCATGCCGAGGAAAAGCTGCAGATCGCGCGCAGTGCCGTGGAGCTTATCGAGGAGAGCTCGACCATCTTTTTGGGTACAGGCACCACGGTTGAGCAGATGGCCTCGATACTGCCGGCGTTTCGCCTGCGTATCGTGACCAATTCGCTTTCGGTGTTTAACCTGCTCGAGGCGCGCGAAGATTGCGACCTGTGCCTCGTGGGCGGTATGTACCGTCGCCGCACCGCCGCTTTTGTGGGACCAACGGCCGAGGATACCCTGCGTGCACTGGGTATCGACGCTGCGTTTATCGGCGCCAACGGCATCTTGGACGGTGACGTATCTACGTCCAACATGGACGAGGGCCGTATCCAGCAGCTCGCCTTTAGCAAGGCAGACTCGCGCTATCTGATCGCCGATTCAAGCAAGATTGGCAAGCGCGACTTCTACACCTTCTGCCGCCTGGACAGCTTGGACGCCGTGGTGTGCGAACCGGGTATCGCCGCCGAGAATCGTGCCGCCATCGAGGAACACACGCAGGTCATCTGCTAGCTTAGGTATTACAGATCTAGATATTTCGAACCGGGTGCCCCCCGTTCATCTCAATCTGTAACAATTGGGGCCGAAAATCCCTGCTAGATGTTACAGATCGAGATAAACGGCCCGCACGGGCTCACCAAAAACAAAAAGGCCGCATGCGAACCCGTGGAGGGATTCGCATGCGGCCGACAGGGGGTATGCGGCAAAAGTTAGGCCATGAGCAGGCCGGTCTCCGCGACGTTCTTGTACCAGTACGCGCTCGCCTTGGGATAGCGCTTCTGGGTCTCAAAGTCGATGTAGAACAGGCCATAGCGCTTGTTATAGCCGTTGGTCCAGGAGAACTGGTCCTGCAGAGACCACACGAAGTAACCGTCGACGTTTACGCCGCCGTCGATTGCCTTGAGGATCCATGCGAGATGCTGACGCATGTAGTCGATGCGAGGGGCGTCGTCGATAAAGCCGTCCTCAAAGTCGTCCTTATAGCCCATGCCGTTCTCGGTGATGTAGATCTTCTTGTAGTTGGGGTAATCGTTCTTAATGCGGAGCAGCAGGTCGTAGAGGCCCTCGGGATAGATAATCCAGTCCCAATCGGTGGTGGGTACGCCTTCGCGCACGCATGACTCGCCCACGCCCTTGAGGAACCAGCGCGAGGAGCCCTTGTCGCCGGTGCCATTGTGGTTGATGTCGTTTTCGCCTTCGGCGGCACGCAGGAACTGGCACTTGTAGGTGTTGACGCCCAAGCAATCGTTGTAGGGGAGCGCGGCGGTCAGCGCGGCGATGTCCTCGTCGCGGACGTCGAGCTCGCCGCCGGCGATATGGGCCAGCTTGGTCGCAGCCTCCATGGTGTCAGCTGCATAGTGGCCGCGGAAGGTGGCGTCGAGTACCCAGCGGTTGTTGATGACGTCGGCCATGCGAGCTGCCTCGCAGTCGGCGGCGTTGTTGGGATCGAGGGGATACTTGGGCTCCAGGTTCTGGACAATGCCGATCTCGCCCTCAAAGCCGCCCTCATGGAAGGCAACGACAGCCTTGGCGTGGGCCACCATCATGTTGTGCATGAGCTGGAAGGCCTTGTCCAGGCGATACTTCTCGCCGTGCGGCCAGTTGCCGACGATAAAGCTGCCCTCGGCGGTCGCGGGAATCTCGTTAAAGGTGAACCAGTGCTTGACCTCGGTGAACTCGGCAAAGCAGAACTTGGCGTACTCGACAAAGGCGTCGATCGTCGTGCGCGTCAGGAAGCCCTCGCCGCCGTTCTGGTAAAAGGCCTCGGGCGTATCGAAGTGATCGAGCGTGACATAGGGGGTAACGCCGGCTTTATTGCAGGTGGCGAAAAGCTCGTGATAGAAGGCGACACCCTCGGGGTTGATCTCGCCAGTGCCGCTGGGGAAGATGCGGCTCCAAGCGATGGAGACGCGGATACCGTTGATGCCAAAACGCTGGCACAGGTCGATATCGACCGGATACTTGTTGTAGAAATCGCTTGCGGGGTCGGGGGAGAAGCGACCCTGGGCAGCCAGGAAATCGTCCCAGGGCACTTTGCCCTTGCCGTGCGTGCGGGTCTCGCCTTCAACCTGGTAAGCAGCGGTGGCGCCGCCAAACACAAAGCCGTCGGGGAACTGCATGGGGTTGGTCATGAGTCATCCTTTCTGTGGGATTCGAATAGGGGGAGGTGCCCGAACTGGGGATCCGGGCACCAACAGAGGGAGGAAGCTAGTCGAGGTTCTCGCGGAGCCACTTGATGGCGCCAGCGGGGTCGCGAGTAAGGTCGATATATTCCTTACCGCGGGGAGCGAGCAGCTTAATGCCCAGACGATCGGTGTCGGCCTTCATGTCGTTGTAGTAGCTACGAACCTGCGGGGCGAGCACGATGACGTCGTACTGATCCATGATGGCAGTGTGCTGACCATAGGCGCCTGCGGAGGAAGCGATGTTCTCTCCGGTCTGTGCCGCACCTTCCTTGATGGCGTTGGCGAGCATGGCAGAGGTGCCGGCGCCGGCGCACAGGACGAGGACCTTCAGACCGTCGACATCCTTCTTGGCGGATGTGTCGGCGGCGGGCTCGGGCTGATCGGCGACAGGCTTGCTGTCGGCGGCAGCGGCGGTCGGCTCGACGGAAGCGGTAGTCTGCTCGACAGCGGGCGCAGGGGCGTTGGCGGCGATGGTGGCAGCACCATCGGACTCGAGACCCAGCTCGGCGGCGCGCTCGGCCTCCTGGTCGCAGAGCAGCTTATCGTATGCCTTTAAGAACGGCAGGTAGATGATGGCGTCCAGCAAGATGATGATCGCGACAAATACCAGGGCAATAAGCTGGAAGTTCGTGGTGATGAAGATGCCGATGGGGGCAGGGGTAGCCCAAGGTACCACGAAGGAGAAGCCGTTCATGCCCACGTTGTCGATAAAGAACTTGGCAACACTCACGTTGACGCAGCCGGCGGCAACAAAGGGGATGAGCATGTAGGGGTTAAGGATCATCGGCGCGCCAAAGAGCAGCGGTTCGTTGACGGCGAAGGCAACAGGAACAATCGAGGCCTTACCGACGGCTTTGAGCTGCTTGGACTTCATAAAGAGAATCAGCAGAAGCGGCACGATGAACGTGGCGCCGGTGCCGCCGAATTCACCCACGAGCGACATGTTAAAGGTGAGGGAGTGGGCGGGGTGGCCGCCTGCCAGCAGAACCTGCAGGTTTTCGGCCTGGTTGGCAAGACGGATGGGGTCGATGCCCGGCTGGACGATCGAGGGGCCGTGGACACCGATGAACCAGAAGAACGCGGTGGCTGCCTGAATAAGGATGAGTCCGGGGTAGGTCTCTGCTGCAGTGAAGAGCGGGGAGAGCAGCTTGATGAGCAGCTCGGAGAACGGAACGCCCATGAGGTTGCGCACGACGACATCTATGATGCCGCAGATGATGACAGCGCCACCGAAGGGGATGATGTCGCGGAAGTTCTGAGCGATGGCGCCCGGGACCTCCTTGGGCAGCTTAATGGTCAGATCGCGCGAGACGCAGAACTTATAAACCCACACGGTAATGAACGCGGCGATATAGGCCGAGAACAGACCGCGCGTGCCCATGCTGGTGCAATCGAAGACCGAAAGTTCGGAGCCGTTGAACTTGGTGGTGAACTGCGTGACTGCGAGCAGCAGCATGCTGCACTGGGCGGCCACCATGGTGGAACCGTCGTTGAGCACTTTGCCGGCGGGCATACGACGGTTCATGGATGCCGTGAAGTTCTTGGCAGTGGTGCCGGCAACCATGATGCCCATAACGCCCATGGTGAAGTTGTACAGCTTGTTGCACCAGTCGATGAGCGGCTGGGGCAGCGTGATGCCGACTACGCCGGGAAGGGTGGCAATGAGCAGAAAGATCGAAGAGGTGAGGACGATGGGCATGCACCCAAGGAATCCGTCCTTAATAGCCTGGAGGTAGATGTTCCTCGAGATCTTTTCAAAGAACGGCTGATGCTTTTCGAGCATCTTTACGATGGCGTCCATAGAGCTCCTTTGCTACTTGATGCGCGATGCATGTGGATGGAACTGGTCGTCGATGGATGGTCAGGACTGCCCGGAAACCTTCCTGCTTAAGGAAGGCATTGTGAAATGACAACGTTGTCATTTCGTTAATGACAACGTTGTCATTTTTGGAAGAGCAACAAGGATATACGGGTGAGTGGTCGATATTGTTCGGTAAACGGTTGATTTATCAGTCAGGCAGGTGGTGTATGCTAGAACGCAAAAAACAAGCGATAGAGAACCGAGTGGAGAAGCGGTGACAACGATGGACAAGAAAAACGTTTCGATGAACGACGTGGCGATTGCCGCGGGTGTTTCTCTCAAGACGGTGTCGCGCGCGATCAACGAGCCCGATAGCGTGCGAGAGTCGACAGGCGATAAGGTCCATTCGGCAATGGAGGCGCTCGGGTTTCGAGCCAACTTTGCCGCGCGTTCGCTCAAGTTGGGCCGTTACGGGTGCATCGGCGTTGTGCTGTTTCACTTGTCAGGCGGTGCCGTGGACATGATTGACGGTATCGCCGATGCCGCCGAAGAACGCGGCTTTGCGCTCACGATGATTAAGAAGCGGGCGGGGGAGAAGATGACCCTTGCCGAAGCGGCGCGTAGGATGTCGCAGCTGCCTGTTGATGGCATGATCTTCAACCTGCGTCAGATGGTCGATGACTTTGATACCTTTGAGGCACCGAAGGACCTCAAGACGGTGATTATCACACCGATGGAACATCCTACCTGCTCCACCGTCAGTGACGACCAAGAGGGCGGCGCGCGCATGGCGTGCGAGTACTTCTTGAACCACGGGCATAAAAACGTGTACTTCGTCTCTGGTAAGAAAGAGTCGTTGTCGAGCCAGTGCCGTATGAAAGGTTGGCGTGCGGCACTCGAGGCGCGTGGCATTGAGCCGCCCGAGCCTCTGCAAGGCGATTGGAATGCGGATAGTGGCTATGCCGCGGGCCTTGTGCTTGCCGATAAGCCCGATTGCACGGCGGTCCTCGCTGCTAACGACTGCATGGCAAACGGCGTGATGATGGCTCTACGTGACAAAGGGCTCAGTGTGCCCAATGATGTGTCCGTGATCGGCTTCGACGATGAGCTCTATAAGACGATTCCCAACTCGATTCTGACGTCGGTGAAGTTTCGCCACCGCGAGCTGGGCGTCCGTGCGCTCAACGAGGTCGTCGCGGGTCTGGAAGCTCCGAGCTCCAGAAGCCGTACGCTCGTCTCGGGCGTGTTGGTCGAGCGTTCCAGTGTGAAGGATCTGCGGGCGTAGACGTGCTCGGCTCGTTCATCTCGATCTGTAACAGCTGGGACCCAAAAACTCGGCTAGATGTTACAGATTAAGATGAACAGGAGGACGGGTGCGGTCTAAACAAAATGGCCCGCGCATCACGCATCGATGCACGGGCCATTTTTTTTCTGCGAGCGGCAGGTGGCGTCAGCGTCTTATGCCTCGAGGTTTTCCTCGATCCAGGCGACGGCACCCTTGGGATCCTTAGTGAGGTCGATGTACTGTTTGCCCTTGGGCGACAGCAGCGTGATGCCCAGGCGGTCGGTGTCGGCCTTCATCTCGTTGTAATAGGTGCGAACCTGCGGAGCCAGGACGATGACGTTGTACTGGTCCATGATGGCGTAGTGGCTGCCGTAGGCACCGGCGTTGGCGGTAATGTCGATGCCCAGCTCGTCGGCGCCTTCCTTAAGCGCGTTGGCGAGCAGTGCAGAGGTGCCGGCGCCAGCGCACAGAACCAGAACCCTCAGATCCTTGCCCTTAAGGGCGGACGGGGCTGCGGAGGCCTCAGTGGCAGAAGCGGTCTCGACAACAGGAGCCTCAACGGCGGGGGCGGCAGCGGTCTTGACGGCCTTGGTCTCCTCGGCCTCTTCTTCGGCCAGGGTCTCGGCCTCCTGCTTGCACAGGACGTTGTCGTAGGCCTTGCAGAACGGGTAGTAGATTAAGAAGTCAACGACCAGCAGGACGACAACCAGGACCAGAGAGATCGGCTGGAAGTTGGTGTCGATGAAGGTGCCGATCGGTCCGGGGAGTGCCCACGGCATGGCATAGATAAAGCCGTTCATGCCCAAAAAGTCGATGAAGAACTTACCAATGAGGACGTTGGCCACGGGGGCAAACAGGAACGGGATCAGGAAGTACGGGTTGAGGATGATGGGCGCGGCGAACAGCAGCGGTTCGTTGACGGCGAACATCACGGGTACGACAGAGGCTTTGCCGACGGCCTTGAGCTGCTTGGAGCGCATAAAGAGCAGGAAGATGATCGGGACAATGAACGTGGCGCCGGTGCCGCCGAGTTCGCCGATGTAGTTACCGAAGTTCTCGGTCAGGGCGAGGGCGGGGTGACCGCCGGCCTGCAGCGTGGCGAGGTTGGTGGTGATGTTGCCAAACAGCGCGGCGTTGAGGGCAGGCTTAACGACCGAGGGGCCGTGGATGCCCATGAACCAGAACAGCGGGATCATGAACCAGATGAGGGCGAGGCCGGCGTAGGAATCGGCAGCGGCGAACAGCGGGCTCACCAGCGTGGAGATGACGTTGGCAAACGGGACGGCCAAGCAGGTGCGGCAGATAACGTCGATGACGGCGACAAACAGGATGGAGAAGCTGAAGGCGAAGATGTCGCGGAAGTTCTGGGCGATGGCGCCGGGGACTTCTTTGGGCAGCTTGATGGTGATGTCTCGCTTAATGCAGAAGGCATAGATGTTGACCGTGGCAAATGCGGCGACAAAGGAGCTCAGCAGGCCCTTGGTGCCCATGTTGTCGGTAAAGAACACCGAGACATCGGCGCCGTCGATCTTGGCACTCGTCTGGGTAACGGCCAAGATGAGCATAGCGCACATGGCGGCGACCATGGTGCTCGTGGCGTTGATGGCCTTGCCGGCAGGCATGCGGCGGTTCTTGGAGCCGGTCAGCGCGCTTGCGGTGGTGCCGGCGACCATGATGCCCACGACGCCCATCGTGAAGTTGTAAACCTTGTTGCAGAAGTTCACGACGTCGACGTTCCACCAGTCGGGCAGCGTAAAGCCGCCGACCGTGGCGACAACGCCCGGCAGGGTCGAAATAAGCAGGAAGACAGAAGAAGACAGGATGATGGGCATTGCTGCCAAAAAGCCGTCTTTAATGGCCTGAAGGTAGATGTTCTTAGAGACCTTGTCGAAGTACGGCTGACCTTTCTCCAAGAACTTAACGATCGATTCCATAGTTCACGCTCCTCTTTGCATGAAATCTTAATGGCATGGACGTTGAAAACCTATATGGTCTCCCGCTTGCTAAAAGCCCGGGTGCAGGCGGGGTCGGTCCCAGGGCTGTCTCTTATACACATCTGACGCTGCCGACGACTAGTCGAGTGTAGAT
>URIK01000005.1 GCA_900547855.1 uncultured Collinsella sp.
CTACACTCGACTAGTCGTCGGCAGCGTCAGATGTGTATAAGAGACAGGCCAAGCGCCTGGGCGCCGAGCATGCCATCATCGCCTACCGTCGTACCGAGGACGAGATGCCCTGCCGTCGCGCCGAGCTGCACCATGCTAAGGCCGAAGGCGTCGAGGTTCTGCCGCTCGTCTCCCCGCTCGAGTTTGTCGCTGGCGAGGACGGCTCCGTGTGCGCCGTCAAGGTCCAGAAGATGGAACTCGGCGAGCCTGACGAGTCCGGCCGTCGCCGCCCGGTGCCCATCGAGGGCGCCATCGAGGAGATCCCCTGCGACGTCGCAATCTCGGCTATCGGCACCAACGCCAACCCCTTCGCAAAGAAGATCGGCGGCAAGATGGAGCTCAACAAGTGGGGCTACATCGTCGCCGACGAGGAGACCGGCCAGACCACCGATCCCCGCATCTGGGCCGGCGGCGACATCGTCACCGGTGCCGCTACAGTCATTCTGGCGATGGGCGCCGGCAAGAAGGCCGCCGCTTCCATCACCAAGAGCCTGCTGGGCGAGTAATCACCCTCAGCGCTAGCCATCAAACGGCAAAGTCCCCGTCGAGCACACGCCCGGCGGGGACTTTTTTTATGCCGGTCGACCGACCACCACAAAGGGGACAGGCACCTTTGTGGTGGTTGGGGGCCTGGTCGGCGAACCGATTCCGACGTTTGTCTCAATCTGTAACAGTTAGAGCCCGTTGAGCCTTGCAGTTGTTACAGATTGAGATATTGTGCCGGCCGTCCACGCTGCATCTCAATCTGTAACAGTTAGAGACCAAATATGCCGCCTGGTGTTACAGATCAAGACGTTGGGCTGACGGCCGAACGGGTCATCTAAATCTGTAACAGTTAGAGCCATTTTCGCTGGCTTGGTGTTACAGATCGAGATTTTGCAAAAGCCGAGGATAGGCACTGCCGCCAAAGCCTTCCCCTCGGCCTAAAACAAAAACCACCACAAAGGTGCCCGTCGCCTTTGTGGTGGTTTTGGTCGGTTAAGCTTCGAGTTGGGCCACCTTGTAGCGGTAGGCTGCGGCGATGACGTCCTTGCAGCCTTCGCGGCCCAGCTTGGCGCGGTTGACGACGATGTCCTTGCCGCTCGTCATCTTCCACTTTCCGGCACTGTAGCGCTTATAGAACGCCTCGCGCGCCTTCTGCTGCTGTTTGACCAGCTTGGCGCCCTTCTTTTTGTTAAGGCCACGCTTCTTGCGCACAATCTCGACGCGGTCCTCAAAGGGTGCGGTCACCAACACGGCAATGTGGTTGGGGTTGTTGCGCAGCAGGTAATCGGACAGACGGCCTTCGATAATGCAACTCTCGGTCTCGCCCAGATCCAAAATCACCTGGCTCATCTTTTGGAACAACTTATCCGAGTACGAACGCGCATCGTAGCGGTCGGGCAGAAACGCCATGTTCTCCACGGCCAGACGCTCATCATAGGCGGCCATCTTATCGAGCGACTCGCCCGCGCGCAGCGACGCACGTACCAGCAGCTCGTTATCGTACAGCGGAATCCCCAACTCGTCGGCAAGCATGCGGCCAATCTCGTGGCCCTCGGCGCCAAAGTCGCGCGCGATGGTAATGACCACAGGACTCTTCTTATTCTCCAGATCGCTCATCGCGATTCCTTTCTCTATGTGACAAAGGGGCTGTCCCTTTGCCACATTCTACGCTGCCACCATTCGCCTCTGATATGCGCGGACCAACAGCGAGATACCAAAGTTGAGTACAAAGTACATCGCAAACACCAGGCCGTAGAGCATAAGCACCTGCGACAGGTCGATCGCGTGGGCCATCACGACGTTTGCCGTGTACATGAGCTCGGCCACGTTAATGCCCGAAAGATACGAGCTGTCCTTAATGACGGTCGTGCACTGGCTAAACAGCGCCGGAATGATCGTCTTAAACGTCTGCGGCAAAATGATGTAGCGCATGGTGGCAAAGAAGCCGAAGCCCTGGCTCTGCGCTGCCTCAAACTGGCCGCGCGGAATCGAGTTGAGGCCGCCGCGCACAATCTCGGCCATAACAGCGCTGGTAAACAGCGTAAAGGCGATGGTCGAAATCACAATGTCCAAACCCTGCACCGTAAAGTAGATAAACAGGATCCACAGCAGGTTTGGCGTGCAACGGAACAGTTCGATATAGGCGCTCACCAAAATACGGAACGGGCGGGGCGCATAGCTCTTAACGAGCGCCAGCACCGTGCCAAAGATGAGCGAGAAAAAGATCGACAGCGCCGAGATCTCGATTGTCTTAACAAAGCCGCCCCAAATGTAGAGCAGGTTCGTCGCGTTGAAGATTTCCATGCGCTAGGCCTCCTCTACATTGTCGAGCCCCAGCTCGGCCAGGCTCACGCCGCGCGGACGCTCCTTGGAGCGGCGCTCGAGCCACTGCACCAGCATGGCGAGCGGAAAGCAGATGATGAAGTACATAAGGCAGCAGACGATGTATCCCTGCAGGTAACCGTACAGACTCACAAAATTATCGGAACGGTACATAAGGTCGCCGCCAGCCACAAGTGCCAACACCGACGTGTTCTTGACCAGGTTGAGCGCCTGGTTACACAGCGGCGGCAAAATGATCTTGAACGTCTGGGGCAGCACGATGTACCAGTACGCCTGCGCACGGGTGAAGCCCTGGCTCTGGGCCGCCTCCATCTGACCGCGCGGAACCGCCTCGATACCAGTGCGGATGACCTCCGAAATGTAGGCCGCGTGATACAGGCCCACACCCAAGAAGCCCAGCACGAACGGCGCGATGCGCACCGGCTGGTCGGCACCGGTTATAGCCTGCAAAAACTGCGGACCGGCCATGTACATAAAGAGCACCTGTACGGGCAACGGGGTGTTTTGGTAAAACTCCACGTACACGCGGCTTATGGCGCGCAGCACGCGCGAGCGAGTGGTAGAGAACACGCCCAGCAGTGTGCCCAGCACCAGCGACAGCAGCAGACCGGCAACGACCACCTGCAGCGTCACGCCAAAGCCCTCCCAGAAGGGCCCCATGTTTTGAAATGTCGTCGACCAACGGTCGGCGTCAAATAATCCTTCGAGCATTTGATTCCTTCCTTGGACGATGTGCCTATACAAGACCCCAGGTCTTGACCTCTTGGTCGAGCCAGCCATCGGCCAGGCGATCGCAAATCACCTGATCGACCACGGCGGAAAGGTCGCAGCCCTTCTTGGTCGCCACGCCGTAGCCCTGCTCGCCAAACTTGACTTCGGGCTGCAGCAGCTCAACGGTCTCGTTCATGTAACCGGCCAGCGTGGAGCGGTCCATGGCAAAGACGTCGATATTGCCGGCGTCGAGCGAGCTCTTGATGATGGGGTAGCCGCTAAAGGCCCTAAACTCGGGCTTGCAGCTAAAGCCGTTGTCCTTGATCATCTGCTCAATCAGGCTCTGCGTGGTGGCGCCCTGGCTCACGCCAATGACCTTGCCGTCCAGATCCTCAATCGAGGTAAAGCCCGAACGCTTCTTGACCATGAGTCCCACGTAGTCGGTGCGGTACGGCGTCGAGAAATCCCAGCTCTTCTTGCGCTCGTCGGTGATGGTGTAGGTCGCCGCGACCACGTCGAGTTGGCCGTTATCGATCAGCGGGCCGCGCGTCTTGGGCGTTACGTCGGTAAACTCGACAAGCTCCTGGGCACGGGCCTCCTTGTAGCTCACGCCAAAGACGGCAGCGGCGATCTGGTAGCACAAATCGACTTCCATGCCCTCAAAGCTGCCCTTGGCGGTGTCGTAATAGCCGTAGCCGGGAACGTCCTTCTTAACGCCGGCATTCAGATGGCCACGCGACTTGATGGCCGCAAGCTTGGACCCCTTGTCGGAGCTCTCGCCGCTGGTGGAGTTGCCGCAACCGGTAAGCGCAGTCCCCGTCAGCGCAAGCATGCCGGCGCCCGCCAGCTGCAAAAAGTGACGGCGCGACACGGCCGCCCTCGTCATATCCGTCATGTCCATCACCGCGCCTAGTGCAGAATCTTAGACAGGAACTCGCGGCAGCGCGGGTTCTCGGGGTTATCGAAGAAGTGCTCGGGCGTGCCCTCCTCCAGGATGCGGCCGTCCTCCATAAAGATGACGCGATCGGCCACCTGACGCGCAAAGCCCATCTCATGCGTCACGCAGATCATGGTGATATCCTCCTGCGCGAGCTCAATCATAACGTCCAGAACCTCCTGGACCATCTCGGGGTCGAGCGCCGAGGTCGGCTCGTCAAACAGGATGATGGGCTGCTTAGTGCACAGGGCACGGGCGATGGCGATGCGCTGCTGCTGACCACCCGAGAGGTTCTGTGGATACTCGCCGGCCTTATGAGCCATGCCGACGCGCTTGAGCGCGGCGATGGCGATCTCGGTCGCCTCCTCCTTGCTCTTCTTTTGCAGCTTGATGGGCGCGAGCGTCAGGTTGCCGAGCACCGTCATGTTGGGATACAGGTTGAACTGCTGAAACACCATGGAGCTGTACTTGCGAGCCATCTCCAGGTGATTCTTTTTGGTGAGCGGCGTACCGTCGATGACGACCTCGCCCGACGTGGGCTCCTCCAGATAATCGACGCAACGGATGAGCGTCGACTTACCCGAGCCGGAAGGCCCGATCATTACGAGCTTCTCGCCGCGCTTGACGGTGAGATTGATATCTTTGAGCACATGCAGGTCGCCAAAGTACTTGTTGAGATGCTTGATCTCGATCATGTCTGCCATGAATGTCCCTTTCCTGCGCTTACACGAATTGCACTATTGTACGGAAAGAACCACGTTTCCGCAGCCCACACTACATTCCCGTAAAGAACCCGCAACCTTCCACCCACTCATTGGGCGCTCATTGGGGACAGGCTTAAATGAGTACCCAATGAGCGGGTACTCATTTAAGCCTGTCCCCAATGAGTACCCAGCCAAAAAAGGGGCGCGACCGCGATGGTCACGCCCCTCAGCATCGGCTATGTGTCGGCCGGCACTTACGCCAATTTTGCGCCGACGATCTTTGCTGCTGCCGGCTTATCGAAGTTGCCGCCGGTGGCCTTGCCCAGCGCACCCATAACCTGGCCCATCTGCTTCTTGGACGTGGCGCCCAGCTCGGCGATGACCTGCTCGATCAGAGCCTCGAGCTCCTCGCCCGAAACCTGCGCGGGCAGCAGGCTCTCCAGAATCTTGACCTGCTCGGTCAGGTTGTCGGTACGCTCCTGGTCGGTGCCGGCCTTGATGGACATCTCCAGCGTCTCGCTCGTCTGCTTGATCAGACGCTTGATCATGCTGTTGACGTCTTCCTCGGTCACATCGCGGCGCTCGTTAACCTCGATATTCTTCACCTCGGCCTTAACCTGGCGAATGATGGACAGGCGAACCTTGTCCTTGGCCTTCATGGCCGCGATCATTTCCTTCTGCAGCTCTTCGTTGGTCATCTGCAAATCCTCCTCAATAGTGCGGACGGCACTCACACGAGCGCCGCCCCATGATTACTCAGTCGTCGACGAATCGTCGGTCGAGCTCTTGGTGACGCCCTTCAGGCTCACGTTATAGGGCACGTCCTTGGGCATGGGGTTGACGGTAATGTCGGCGTCCTTCTTGTACTGCTCCAGCCACTCGCTGTACGCGGTGCTGGCCGCTTGCGTCTTCACCACGTTGGAGACGTACTTTTTGATGTCCTTGGGCACCTGGTTGATGTCATCAACCTGATTATCGACATGGAAGTAGTCGGTGCACTTGATGATGTGGTAGCCATAGGTCGACTCGACGACTTCGCTCACGTCGCCCTTGTTGAGTCCCTCGAGCGCCGTCTGGTAGCTGTCGACGAAAGTGGTGAGCTTATCCCAGCCCACATCGCCCTTCTTCTCCTTGGAACCGGTGTCCTCGGAGTACTGCTCAACGGCGTCCTCAAAGCTCAGCTCACCGGAGTTGATCTTGTCCAGGCACTCCTGCGCCTTGGCCTTGGCGGCAGCCTTGTCCTCGTCGGAAGCGTCGGAATCAACCTTGATCAGGATGTTCGACGAGCGGCGGGCGTCGTTGTAGCTGGACAGGTTTTCGTTGATGTAGTCGACAATCTCGCTGTCCTTGGGCTTGCTCGTGGGCGCGACGGCATCCTTGAGTTTCTGCTGCGCCAGGCTCTCCTTGAGCGAGTCCTTGTAGGTGTCCTCGGTATAGCCGTAGGTCTTGAGGGTCTTCTTAAAGGCCTTGGCACCGCCCGCGCTCTTGCACGCGTCCTTCCAAGCCTTCTCGACCTCCTCGTCCGACACCGTCACGCCGTTTTCCTTCTGTGCCTGTTGAAGCAGAATCTGCTGCGTGTAGGAGTCGATGAGTTGCTTGCGGTACTTCTTGGGCGTGAGGTCGTTGTCAACCAGATACTGCGCCCAATCCTCGTCCTTGGTGTAGCCGTTGGACGTGCGCATGCTCATGATCTGCTTGGTCACGGTGTCCTCGGTGAGGTTGGTGCCGTTGATAGTAGCAGCAACACCGCCGGTCAGCTTGTAGCCCGAGGTGTCCTCGGCCTGCGACATAAGGCCGGAGCACGCCATCGCCGAGACGGAAAGCAGCATCGCCAGCACGCCGATGACCACCAGGACGATCTTGACGGTCTTGGACACGCGGGTCTTGCGCTGCTTCTTGCGAGAGCTGGAGGCGGCGCGAGCCTGCTGCTCGGGCGTCGGCTCGCGTGCGGGGTTCTTTTTCTTATTTGCCATAGTTGGCCTTTCGCATAACGAATCGAACAAACGCCATTGTGTCACAACGCAGCCCCCGCGGCACACTTGGTGCGTTGGGGACAGGTTAATCTGCACCATTTTGGTGCAAAGGGGACAGATGCGGCACTTGGCACTTGGGGACGTTCTTTATGTGCCGGCACTTCGGGACTGTCCCTAACTGCCGGCAGAAAAGGAACGTCCCTAGGTGCCGACTCAGCCCCACCTTAGAAGTGACGGCGGATGGCGTCGACCATGCCCTGGGGCGTGGTCTGGCCGAGCACGTCGACTGCGGCATCGGCGTCCATAAAGATGTTCATGAGCGCCTGCAGGGCCTCGACCTGGCCGCCCGGCTCGGCAATACCCAGATTGATGACGATCTGCGCCGGCACCGGAGCGCCCATGCCAGCCATAGCGTTAAATGTCACGGACGTGGCGGGCTTCACCACCGCGATATAGGGCTTGGCCACAAACCCCGGATCGGTATGCGGAATGGCAATGTTTGCCGCCGGCATGGCAAGACCCGTGGGATAGGCATCCTCGCGCGTGCGAACGGCGTCGAGCCAACCGTCGGCAATGTAGCCACGTGGTGCAAGCTCGCCCTCAAGCCGCGCGAACACCTCATCCGGCGTCGCACACTCCCAATCAAAAAACACCAGCTCAGGCGTAAACAGCGCTTCGTTATCCGCCATGCGCTCACCTCTCTCTCACCTAGCCATCGGGGACGTTCTTAAATGACTAGTCGTTAAAGAACGTCGCAGGTGACTACCCAAAACAAAGGGTGGCCACGTGCGCCTTGGCGCCAATGACCACCCTGACTACTCGGCTAAATTGTACTGTGCGCCGCTAGCCGCGAGGCGCGTCAATTGCGACCTTGCCGCTCTCCAGCACGTGGACGCGGCCGTCGGCGAGCATTTGCACGACCTCGGGATACAGCACGTGCTCAATCGCGTGGATGTGTTCCTCGAGCGTGTCGACATCCCAGCCCTCCTCAACAGCCAGCGCACGCTGGGCGATGATGGGACCGTTGTCGTAGATCTCGTTGGCAAAATGCACGGTCACGCCAGTTACCTTGACGCCGCGCGCAAAGGCATCGTCGATCGCATGCGCGCCGGTAAAGCTCGGCAGCAGTGCCGGATGCAAGTTGACCACGCGGTTGGGAAACGCCGCCAGCAGCGGCGTGTGCACCATGCGCATGTAACCGGCCATGACCACATATTCGCAGCCGCGCTCGAGCAGCTCGTGCGCGATGATCTCGTCGGCGGCGATGGGGTCGGCGTAGACATCCTTGGACAGCGTAAGCGTCTGGATGCCCGCGCGCTCAGCGCGCTGCAAACCCTTAGCCGAAGGACGGCTCGACACCACAAGCTCAATCGAAGCGTTGAGTTTGCCGGCAGCGATCAGATCGATCAGCGCCTGCAGGTTGGTACCCGAACCGCTGATGAGCACACCGGTCTTGAGCGGCTCGGCCGTATCGGTACCGGTCGGACGGGTATAGGGCACAAAATCCAGGCCCTCAGCAGCAGTCATCTGCTCGTTAGCGCTCATCGGAGTACACGACCTTACCGGAGCCCTCGACGCACTCGCCCACGCGGAACGGCTTCTCGCCCAGCGCGACCAGGGCCTCGGTCACGGCAGCCTCGTCCTCGGGGGCGACGATCAGGCACAGGCCAACGCCCATGTTGAAGGTCTTGCATGCCTCGTTGGGCGCGAGCTCGGCCTGGCGCGACACGTAGGTGATGACGGGCGGAACGTCCCAACCCATCTCGGCGCCGTTGCGGGTGACCACGGCGTCGACGTCGTCGGCAAGCGCGCGGTTGAGGTTCTCGGTAATACCGCCGCCAGTGATGTGGGCGATAGCGTGCACGTTGGCGCCACCGCGCAGCAGCTCCAGAATCGGCTTGACATAGATGCGCGTGGGGGCCAACAGGGCGTCTGCCAGCGATACGCCGCCGAGTTCCTCGAGCGGACGGCTCAGCTCCTCGGCCTTAGCGGCGGCCTCGGGCGTGCCCGGCTTAATACCGTCGACGCCGATGACCTTGCGCACGAGCGAGTAGCCGTTGGAGTGCACGCCGGTGGAAGGCAAGCCAAGGATCACGTCGCCGGGGCGGACGTTCGCGGGGTCGAGCATCTTGGGACGGTCGACGACGCCCACGGTAAATCCGGCAAGGTCGTAGTCGGCAGGAGCCATGACGCCGGGGTGCTCGGCCATCTCGCCGCCCACGAGCGCGCAGCCCGAGAGCTTGCAGCCGTCGGCCACACCCTTGATGATCTTTGCCATGTGCTCGGCCTCGATGTGACCGATGGCAACGTAGTCCAGGAAGAACAGCGGCTCGGCGCCCGAAGCCAAAATGTCGTTGACGCACATAGCAACCAGGTCCTGGCCCACCGTCTCGTGACGGTCCATAATCTGGGCGAGCACGAGCTTGGTGCCCACGCCGTCGGTACCGCTAATCAGAATCGGGTCTTCCATATCCTTAAGCGCGGCGGCCGAGAACAGACCACCGAAGCCGCCGATGCCGCCGATAACCTCGGGGCGATTGGTGTCCTTAACCATCTGCTTAATCGCGTCGACGGCACGGCCGCCCTCGGCGGTATCGACGCCGGCATCCTCATACGTCACATGCTTGCTGTCGCTCATCTGAGCCTTCCTCTCCCACTACCGTGGCGCCGCGCGGGCGCCAAACGGTGCTCATAGTTGCGTTCATTTCGGCGCGCGCCATAACAACGCGCGCCACTCAATCAACAAAACAGCAGGTAAAACCTACCAAAATAAACCTATCCCCACATGGCAGGTTTTAGGCCTCACCGTGCTTCTCTTCCCAGCTGCGGTCGTCGTATTTCTCGACCACGGCGTCGTCATCAAAGTGCAACGGCTTGTCCAGGTTGCGGGGCTTAAAGCCCTCCATGAACTTGTCGCGGCCAAAACTCTCGGGAATCGCCACGGGGTAGCGGCCGGTAAAGCACGCATCGCAGTAACCGCCCTTGGGCATGACCTTAAGCAGGCCCTCGACCGAAAGGAAGGCCAGCGAATCGGCGCCGATATACTCGCAAATCTCGTCGACCGTCTTGTTGGCGCTGATAAGCTGCGACTGCACGTCGGTATCGATACCGTAGAAGCACGGCCAGATGACCTCGGGTGAGTTGATGCGGATATGAATCTCCTTGGCGCCAGCGTTGCGTAGCATCTTGACGAGCTGCACCATGGTGGTGCCGCGCACGATGGAGTCGTCGATGACGACCAGGCGCTTGCCCTCGATGTTGTCGCGCAGCGGGTTGAGTTTCATACGCACGCCCATGGCGCGCAACTCCTGCGTAGGCTCAATAAACGTACGGCCCACGTAGCGGTTCTTGATAAGGCCCTCGCCAAAGGGAATACCGCTCTCGTGCGAATACCCCTCCGCGGGCGGCAGGCCGGAATCGGGCACGCCGATGACCAGGTCGGCCTCGACGGGCTCCTCATGTGCCAGCTGACGGCCCATGTCGTAACGGCAGGCATAGACGCTCTTGCCGTTCATAATGGAGTCGGGGCGGGCAAAGTAGACCTGCTCAAAGATGCAGTTTGCGGGCTCTTCGGCGGCAGGCACGCCCTGCTCGGATACCAGACCCTCGGCGCTGATGCGCAAGATCTCGCCGGGACGGACGTCACGGACGTACTCGGCGCCCACGATGTCGAGTGCGCAGGTCTCGGAAGCAACGACCCAGCCGCCGGCGCGGGTGACATGGGTGGTGGCGTCGACCGTCGCGGCGCCGTCCTGCGACGGCAGCTGCGAAACGGATGCGGCATCGGCCTGGTCCAGACCCTCGTCCACCAGCTTGCCCAGCACGAGCGGGCGAATGCCGTGCGGATCGCGGAATGCGTAGAGCGCCTGCTCGTTAATGAGCGTCATGGCGTAGCCGCCGCGCACGAGCTCCATGGTCTTGCGAATGCCCTCGCGCAGATGGCCTGTACGCTGGGTAAAGTAGCCGATAAGCTTGGTCGCGACCTCGGAATCCGAATTGGAGAGGAACGGCACGCCCAGCTCGATCAGCTGGCGGCGCAGCTCGTCGGTGTTGACCAGAGTGCCGTTGTGAGCAAGCGCGATAATGACGCTGTTGATGGTAGAAAGATGCGGCTGCGAGGCTTCCCAGCTCTTGGCACCGGCGGTGCCATAGCGCACGTGGCCCACGGCCAGCTGGCCGGAGAGCGTTGACAGGTCGGCGTTGGAGAACACGCGATCGAGCAGTCCCAGGTCTTTGCGAACCATAACCGTGCCGCCATCACCCACGGCGATTCCCGCCGATTCCTGGCCGCGATGCTGCAGCGCGCGCAGACCAAAGTACGTCAGTCGAGCCACATCGCGATCGGGTGCCCACACACCAAAAATGCCGCATTCCTCATGCAGCTGGTCGGAGTCCGGATCATACGTCGACATGGTCTTCACCTGTCCCGCGGCACGCTCGGCCGCGCGGATGGTTTCTTGAGACATGGCATCCCCTCAGAGCCTCGTTATTTGGCGTTACCTGCCCTATTATACGCACGGCAAGACAAGCACTCCCGCGCATGAACAGCGCTTTTTAAAAGCCCACCGAGCTTATAATCCGTTTTGCAGCCAAACATTTTATTGGGCAACCGCCTCGGGGCCGACGATCCCGCATACTTCCGTTGCGACGTGTCTCGCCCGCCGTTGGGGCTTGCATTGTTGCAATTGGGACGTTCGTCCTGTCTTTTGGCAGGTCGGCGGCGTATCCTTGTACCTACAGCAAAACGAGAAAGGTTATGTATGGATCGAAACGAACTCGACCCCAGCGTCCCCAGCGCCACGGAGGTCAAGAAGATCCCCCTCATCATTAAGGTGTACGCCGTCCTGTGCATCCTGTCCGGCGTGGGCACGCTCCCTTCGGTCGGCGCCTTTATGTGGCAGGTCATCACCGCGCTCATCAACGGCAACGCCGCCGCCAAGCTCGGCGACAACACGCTCGTCGCGGTCGGCCTTATCGTCGCCGGCATCATGCTCTCTGCGGCAAGCGCCGTCATCCTGATCATCTTTGGCCTGGACCTTATCAAGAACCAGCGTCGCAATGCCGCCCGTCTGTCCTATATCCTTATCGCGTTTACCGTCGTCGAGCTTTTGGTTGACGTGATGCTCCAGGGCATCGGGCCCTTCTTGCTGCGCCCTGCCATCCAGCTCGGCATCCTCGTCGCACTTTCGGCCACCGTCGACCCCACGCTGCGCCAGGAGCGCGAGCTGCAGCGCCGCCTGCAGGAGATGCTCGACCGCGACGCCGCCGCCGAGGGCATGCTCGGGCGCGATGAAACCGGCGAAGGCTACATCAAGCTCAACTACTTCAACCTGTTCTGGGTATTCTTTGTCTGCTGCATACTCGGCCTGGTCCTGGAGGATATCTGGCATATGACCGTCAACGATCCGGGTGTCTACCAGGACCGCGCCGGTATGCTGTTTGGCCCCTTCAGCCCCATCTACGGCTTTGGTGCCGTGCTCATGACCATGGTGCTCAACCGCTTCTATAAAAAGAACCCCATCATCATTTTCCTGGTGAGCGCCCTGCTCGGCGCCAGCTTTGAGGTGTTCGTGGGCTGGTTTATGCAGACCGCGTTTGGCGTGGTCTCGTGGAGCTACTCGCACATAACGCTGTTCGGTATGCCCGACCCGCTCGTGGTCCTCACGGGCGGACGCACCTGCACGGGCTTCGCCTGTCTGTGGGGCCTGGGCGGCCTCATCTGGATCAAGCTGCTGCTGCCGAGGCTGCTCAAGCTCATCAATATGATTCCCTGGAAGAGCCGCTACTCGGCTACCGTCATCTTCACCATCATTATGCTGGTCGATGGCGTTATGACGCTGCAGTCGCTCGATTATTGGTATCAGCGCGTCAACGGCACGGAACCGGATATTCCCGTTGCGCAGTTCTACGGCAAGTATTTCGATAATGACTTTATGGAGAATCGCTTCCAGAGCATGACCATGAGCCCCAAGGATGCAACGCGCGTGTAGCGCTCACCGCGCCCAAAACGCAAAATGCCCGCCGGTATCACACGTACCGGCGGGCATTTTTATAAACGAGCCTTCTATCGACGCAAACCTCTACGCCTCGCGCTCGACCTCACTCACACATTCGTTCTTGATGGTGCCAACGAGCGCCTGCAGCGCATCGACCACGTGCGGGCGAATGTCCCCGCCAATGAGCACGAGCATGATGTCGTCGCCTACGGCAAGCTCGCCGCTTGCCAGCCACACGCGCACATAGCCGATACCCGGCATCGCGCGCGTGGCCTCGATAGCAGCCTGCACCTTCTGAGCATCGAAGCCGAACACCATGCCGCCCACCTTGTGGCCCGGCGCCACGCCATCGGTCTCGACACCGCGCGCCTCGGCCTTGGGCGTCGCGCGCACCACACCGTTATGTGTCAGATACATACCGCACGCAGGTGCCGACGAATCGGCCTTGGCCTCGCGCAGCCAAGCATCAACCGAAGGCATCGTTTTGCCATTCTCGAGCATCATTTCTCCCTTACCGTCGTCGAGTAGCCAATTTGGAACGGGGCTTTTTTAGCTACTCTCGAACAACTTATTCCTCGACCGGCGTGAGCACCATGACGGCACGCGTGTTGCTCAGCGATAACGAACGACAGGTCACAAGCGTTACGACCTTGGTTGCCGAAGCAGCACGATCAGTGGCATCGCTCGCCACGGCAGAGGCACCGTCGAGCATCTCGGACAGGTAGTTCTTGAGCCCGTCGTCGCCCTCAAAATTGGTCGTGCGCGCCTTGGCATACGTGTCCTCGACCACCTTGGTCGCCAGCGGACGCAGCTTATAGGTGGCGTCGCGCGTGATGTAATACACGTACTCTATGCTGTCGAACGTCGCCTGATCGGTCGTATCCGAGATCACATTGAACATCGATCCGTCGTTCATGTGGTGACCATAGATCGTAGTCTGCTGATCCACCATGCCGGGCGCATTGTCCTCGTAATCCAAGAAGATGGCACCCGATGCGTTGGACGTGCCATCGAACAACGTGTTGAGGTACTTGGAGTTATCAGTAGCCTGCACGACGGGATAGTTAATGTTGGTGCCCGGTGCGTAAATCCAACCGACGACCTCGGGATTTGTCTGGGCAAGGGCATTAAAGTCGATAACCGGCACGCCGCTGGCGTCCTTAGCGGGCGCATATTGCTCTTCGATCTTTTGGTACGACTCGCCCGCCTGCTTGTAACCGATCTGCGCATTGATAAAGATGGCAGCGGCGGCAACAATCAGGCCGATACCGATGATGATGAGCAGAATGGGAATAATGGAGCGGCGCTTTTTGCGCGGCGGCTCGGTGTAATCCGACGGCGCGGCATGCGATGAAGACCGGGGCGGCTTCTTAGCGGTGCTATAAGACGAAGGGCGATACGCAGCCGGCGTATCCTGACGGCGATGGGACGTCGGCGTTACAGAACGCGGCGCGCGCGGCTGCTGAGGAGAGGATGTCCGACCCTGCTGCGCCGCATGGGCAGCACCCGGCTTCGACGGATCGGGAATCTGAGAAGCCTTGAATCGTTTTCCCTGATAGTCGGACATGGCTCTCCTTATACTGCGGTGAAACGGCGGAACGCCTAGGCGTCGGCCATCTCCTGCTTCATCTTCTCGATAACCTTGCGATACTCGGGGTCGCAGGCGCCTAGAATCTGTGTAGCGTAGATGGCGGCATTCTTGGCGCCATTGATGGCAACGCAGGCCACGGGCACACCCGAAGGCATCTGCACCATCGACAGCAGCGAATCCATACCGCCCAGGTCACTTGTCTTCATAGGCACGCCGATAACCGGCAGCGGCGTAAAGGCAGCCACGACACCACCCAGGTGAGCAGCCTTGCCGGCGGCGGCGATAATCACTTTGATACCGCGATCGGCAGCAGTCGAGGCCCACTCGTGGACCTTCGCCGGCGTGCGGTGTGCGCTCGCAATGACGAGCTCATAGGGCACACCAAGCGCCTCGAGCTCGGCGGTGCAGCCTTCCATAACGCCCAGATCGGACTTGGAACCCATGATGATCCCGACAACCGGCTTTTGATCTACCATAAACAAAGACCTCCTGTTGAGAGCGGTGACGCGGCGGATCCGCGACCCTTAACTACTGAGAGTAGTATAGCTGCTCCCGTCCCTGCGGTCCCCGGGTGCCCCGCGTCGGGCTGGGTTTTTATCTTCGCTCCCCTTGCTTCGCAAAGTCGCTCAGACAATAAACCCAGCCCGCCGCGGGGCACCCGGGGACCTACCGGGAATTGCCATGACATACGTTGGCTGAAATATTAACGTGGGATCCGCCGTTCGAACGAACGGCGGATCCCACACTCACTTTTTATTCAGCCCTAGTCATCGCGCAAAGCCCCTTTGGCAGCACACGGTGCAACCGAGTCACCGCAGGCCGGGGCGGGAGGGGCCGAGTTTCCTCCTGAGCGACTCTGCTTGCAGCCGGAGCGAAAGGGGGAAATCTCGGCCCCTCCCGCCCCGGCCGGACAGGTCACACTACACCGTGTGCTGCGGCAGGTCCTGCAGGGCGATGACGTCCATGCCCATGTCGTTGGCGCTACCGTGACCCTGCTGGTCCTCACGCACCGCCTCGATGGCACTCACGTACGTGTTGGCGGCAGACATCGCCGTCACGCAGGTCACGCCACGACGGACGGCCTCGGTGCGCAGTAGATAGCCGTCGCCGCGCGAACCCGGACCATACGGCGTGTTGATGATTACCGCGATCTTGCCATCGGCGATGAGATCGCCGATATTGGGACGCTCGCCGTCGTGCGGGCCGCTGATCTTCTCCACGACCTCGCACGTCACGTTGCCTCCACGCAGCACGCGCGCCGTGCCCTCAGTGGAGCAGATGTCAAAGCCTAGGTAGCGCAGGATACGGCCGACCGAAAGGATATGACGCTTGTCGCGGTCGCACACGCTGATGAACACCTTACCGGCGCTCGGGTCAGGCAGCTTGTAGTCGATCGCCAGCTGCGTCTTGGCGTATGCCTCGGGATAGCTCTTGGCGATACCCATGACCTCGCCCGTCGACTTCATCTCGGGCCCCAAGATAACGTCGGCACCGGGGAAACGACCCCAGGGCATAACGGCTTCCTTCATGCAGAACCAATCGAGCTGACGCTCGTCGCTCGGCAGGCCCAGGCTGGCGATGGAATCGCCCGCCATGATACGTGCGGCACACTTGGCGAGCGGCACACCGGTGGCCTTGGAGATAAACGGCACGGTGCGGCTGGCACGCGGGTTGGCCTCGATCACGTAGACGGTCTCGCCCTTGATGGCGTACTGCACGTTGACCAGGCCGCGTACGCCCAGCGCCATCGCGATGCGGCGCGTGGTCTCGCGAAGCTTTGCCTGCAGGCTCTCGCTAAAGCTGAACGGCGGGATGCAGGTCGCGGAGTCGCCAGAGTGGATACCGGCCTCCTCGATATGCTCCAGGATACCGCCGATATAGACCTCTTCGCCATCGCACAGGGCGTCGACATCGGACTCGATCGCACCCTCCAGGAAGCGGTCCAGGTACACCGGGTAGTCGGGGCTAATGCGCGTAGCCTCGGCCATGTAATCGCGCAGGTGCTCGGCATCGTAGGCGATCATCATGCCGCGGCCGCCCAGCACGTAGCTCGGACGTACCAGCAGCGGGTAGCCAATGTGTGCGGCAACGGCCTCGGCCTCCTCAAACGAGGTGGCCTGACCCGCCGGCGGGTACATGATGCCCAGCTTGTCGAGCAGGGCGGCAAAGCGCTCGCGGTCCTCGGCAAAGTCGATGGCATCGGGCTTGGTGCCCATGATGTTGACGCCACTCTCCTCGAGCATGCGCGCCAGCTTAAGCGGGGTCTGGCCGCCAAGCGTCACCACGACGCCGTCGGGGCGCTCAACATCGATAACGTCCATGACGTCCTCGTAGGTAAGCGGCTCAAAGTAAAGGCGGTCGGACGTGTCGTAGTCGGTCGAAACGGTCTCGGGATTGCAGTTGACCATGATGGTCTCAAAGCCGCGGGCCGCCAGCGCATAGCTCGCATGCACACAGCAGTAGTCGAACTCGATACCCTGGCCGATACGGTTGGGGCCGGCGCCCAGGATCATCGCCTTGGGCTTGTCCGCCGGCGTGGTCTCGTCGGGAGCCACGCACTTCTTGGCATCCGGACTCGTGCGGTAGATGTTCTCGTACGTCTTGTAGTGGTACTCCGTGGCGCTCGAGAACTCCGCAGCGCAGGTATCGACCGTCTTCATGCTGGGAACCACGCCAAGGCCCTTGCGATAGGCGCGCACAAAGCGCTCGTCCGAGCCGGTCAGCGCGGCGATCTCGGCGTCGCTCGTGCCGTACTGCTTGAGCAAGCGCATCGCGTCGGCGTCGATATCCTCCACACGCAGGCCGCGGATGCTCTCCTGGACCTGCACCATGTCGTTGATGCGGTTGAGGTACCACGGGTCGATGCCGCAGGTGGCATGGATGCGAGCGATGTCCCAGCCACGGCGCAGGGCCTCGACCACAAAGAAGATGCGGTGCTCGGTCGGCGTGGCCACGGCTTGAGCGAGCTCGTCGTCGCTCAGCTTATCGGCACCCTCCTTGCCACCGGCGCAGATACCCTGGTGGCCGTCCTCCAGCGAGCGCATGGCCTTGCCAAAGGCCTCCTCAAAGGTGCGGCCGATCGCCATAATCTCGCCCACGGCCTTCATGCGCGTGGTGAGCGTGGGGTCGGTACCCTTGAACTTCTCGAAGGCAAAGCGCGGCACCTTGACAACGCAGTAGTCAATCGTGGGCTCAAAGCAGGCAGGCGTTGCCTTGGTAATGTCGTTGACGATCTCGTCGAGCGTGTAGCCCACAGCCAGGCGCGCGGCGGCCTTAGCGATGGGGAAACCCGTGGCCTTGGAGGCCAGCGCGGACGAACGGCTCACGCGCGGGTTCATCTCGATGACGATCAAGCGGCCGGTCTGGGGGTTCACGGCAAACTGCACGTTGGAGCCGCCGGTCTCGACGCCGATCTTCTCCAAGATGGCGAGCGAGGCGACACGCATGCGCTGATACTCAAGGTCGGAGAGGGTCTGCGCCGGCGCCACGGTGATGGAGTCGCCGGTATGCACGCCCATGGGGTCGAGGTTCTCGATGGAGCACACGATGATGCCGTTGCCGGCGTGGTCACGCATGACCTCCATCTCGTACTCTTTCCAACCCTCGATGGACTCCTCGACCAGCACCTCGTGGGCAGGCGAGAGTTCAAGGCCCTGGCTCACGATGGAGACGAGCTCCTCGTGGGTGTGCGCGATGCCGCCGCCGGCGCCACCGAGGGTAAAGCTCGGACGCAGCACGCAGGGATAGCCCACGCGCTCGGCGATGGCCTCGGCGTCGGCCACGCTGTAGGCATAGCCCGAGCGCGCGACCTCCAGGCCAATCTCGGCCATGGCCTCGTTAAAGAGCTTGCGGTCCTCGCCGCGCTCGATGGCGGCCAGGTCGCAGCCGATCATCTCGACGCCGTACTTGTCGAGCGTACCGTCTTTCGCCAGCTCGACGGCGGCGTTCAGACCGGTCTGGCCGCCCAGCGTGGGCAGCAGCGCGTCCGGGTGCTCTTTCTTGATTACGCGCTCGATAAACTCGGCGGTGATGGGCTCGACATAGGTGCGGTCGGCCAAGCCCGGGTCGGTCATGATGGTCGCCGGGTTGGAGTTGACCAGGATGACCTCAAAGCCATCCTCCTTGAGCACCTTGCAGGCCTGGGCGCCGGAGTAGTCGAACTCGCAGGCCTGGCCGATGACGATGGGGCCCGAACCAATGACGAGGATACGCTTGATGTCAGTACGTTTCGGCATGTTAGTTCTCCTCGGTCTCAGCGGTCTCGGACTCAGCAAAGTTCCAGCCGGCAAGGCGGCCCTTCGCGGTGTCGATGTCCAGGTAGTTCTCCTCGCCGTCCATGAGTCGCGTAAAGGCGGTAAAGAGATAGTGGGCATCGGTGGGGCCAGGCGAGGCCTCGGGGTGGTACTGGACCGAGAAGCACGGTGCGTCGAGCAGCTGGATGCCCTCGGCGGTGCCGTCGTTGAGGTTCACATGTGTCAGGCGAATGCGACCAAAGCGCTCGTTCATCACGACCGGCGCGATTCCGCGGCGCACCCAGACGCGCAGATCTCCATCGGCCGCATGCTCGGTCTCGCCGCCGGAAAGCTCGGGGACAAGCTTGCCCAAGCTGGGGAACAGCAGGCCAAAGCCATGGTTTTGCGCGGTGATCTCCACACGGCGGCTTACCAGGTTCATAACCGGCTGGTTGCCACCGCGGTGACCGAACTTAAGCTTTTCCATCTGGGCGCCGCAGGCCAGGCTGATCATCTGGTGACCAAGACAAATACCAAAGACCGGCACCTTGCCGATCAGCTGCTGCACCTGCTCGTAGGTCTCCACCACGGCGTCGGGGTCGCCGGGGCCATTGGACAAAAAGACGCCGTCGGGATTCATGTCGAGCACCTGCTGGGCAGGCGTGTCCCACGGCACGACGGTAAGGTCGCAGCCGGCGCGGACCAGCCCCTCCAGAATGCCGCGCTTCACACCGCAGTCGTATGCGACCACTTTGTGACGGGCAGGAGCGGCAGCCGAAAGCGCAAAGCCATGCGTGGCAGGCAGATCGGCGGCCACAAACTCGTGAGGTACGGGGCAACTTACGGTCTTGACCAGGTTCTCGCCTACCAGCGTGGGCGCTGCGGCCAGACGCTCGGCAAGCTCGTCGACGTCGAAGATCTCGGTCGAGATAATGCCCATCTTGGAACCATTGTCGCGCAGATGGCGCACCAGAGCGCGGGTGTCGACGCCCTCGATAGCGACGATGCCGTGGGCGCGCAGATACTCCGGCACGCTGACGGCCGAGCGCCAGTTAGAAGGCGTGGTGCACATGTCGCGAACGATCATGCCGCGCATAGCCGGAGCGCTCGCAGGGCGCACGGCGTCGCCGGGGAAGGCCGACTGGACGTCGGTCTCGTCGATACCGTAGTTGCCGATCTGCGGATAGGTCATGGTTACGATTTGGCCGGCATAACTCGGGTCGGTCATGACCTCAAAGTAGCCCTCGAGTGAGGTGTTGAAGCAGACTTCGCCGGTCGCGGTGCCCTCGGCGCCGCATGCACGTCCATAAAAAATGGTCCCATCCTCAAGATACAGGATGCAGGGACCGCAGGTGCCCTTGCTGGTTTTGGCCAGCATACGCTGGCAAAGCTCGCTGGGCGCGAAGGTGCGGGCGGCAGCGCCCGCGGTATGGTTGTTCGCCATAATTCTCCTTCCCGGTCTCACAGGACCGGCTTAAAGGTGTGTAGTTAGGCCTCGCGGTATTGTAACCGCAAGCATGCCTCATGGCGTTAATTTCATCGAAATGTTTACGAAATGATAATTATGACTTTCTATGCATAATGATTTCTCTGGGACGGGGATTAAAAAATCATCCCGCGGGGCTTGTGGCTCACGCGGGATGATGGCGTCTTACTTTTTCTTGTCCTGTTCCAGCAGTTCGGACGGTGTGCGATCGGGCTTGCCGCCGCGGAAAATCTCGCGGCCATGCAGACGATGCTCCAGGTCACGCTCGGTCTTTTCCTCGTCAATCTTGGTCTGGCTCACCACCGGATCCTCAATCAACGACGACACCGAGTTCACCTGCTTCTGAATGCGCTCGGCGATGGTGTCATCCATACTCACGATGCGCATCTTCCAGTCGATACTCGTGGCGTTGGATGAGCTCTTGGTCCACACGAACGTCAAAATGGCGCTCTGGTGGCCCCGCGCGGGGAACATGCCAAAGAAGGAATCGTGCTGAATGTTGCTATCCTCGTCGATATAGGCGTGAACGTTATACACCACGCGGTCGATCTTATCGTTGAGCAGCGCGTTGGTCGCAAGCGCCGCGGCCTGAATCTGCCCGTTGGACAACAGCTCGAGCTCGTTGGCAGAAGACGTGTCCAACACCGTCACCTCGACCGTGCCCGTGCGTTCATCGGCTTCATCGACGGTAAAGTCGAGCGGGAACTGCGTAAAGCCGTTGCCCCACTCAAGGCCGCCCTTCAGCGCCGTCGAAACGGTATCAACCGAAACGCTCTCGGACAGGTTGGCGGTATTCAGACGGCGCATCACGCCGTAGCCGATCTGCATGCCCACGATCAGCACCAAAATACCGATGACCACGGCCATCGCGGTCTTCGTAATGGTATGGCTCACCTGCGAGCCCGAAGGATCGTCCTCGGACAGCGGGTCGATATGTTTTGCCTGGCTCGCGCGGTCCTCGCTGCGCAGCTGCGCTAGCGCCGCTTTATCACCGCGCTTGGCCGCAGCCTCCTTCTCACGCATGCGCTCGGTACGCTTTTTGGCGAGCGTGGGATCCAAGACACCGGATGCATCGATTTCGGAGAATAACTCCGTCACTTCTTCCGGAGTCAAAGGGTTCTTGTCAGCCATAAACTTCCTGTCATATCAATCAGTCGAGCTCGTGCGCACGCGCACCTTCGAACTGCATTCGATAGTAACGGGCATAGGTGCCGCCACGGGCGAGAAGCTCCTCGTGCGTGCCACGCTCCACAACGCGACCATGCTCAACGGTCGCAATCTCATCGGCGTGCTTAATGGTCGAGAGACGATGGGCGATGATGATCGTGGTGCGGCCGCGTGCCAGCTCTTCGAGCGACTCCTGCACCGCCTCCTCGCTCTCGTTATCCAAAGCACTCGTCGCCTCATCCAAAATAAGGATCTTGGGGTTCTTGAGAAACACACGCGCGATGGCAACGCGCTGCTTCTGTCCGCCCGAAAGACGGCTGCCGCGCTCGCCCACCACGGTGTCGTAGCCCTGCGGAAGCGACTCGATAAAGGCATCGATGTTGGCGCGACGGGCGGCCTCGGCGATCTCTTCTGCCGTAGCGCCCGGCTTGCCGTAGGCGATGTTCTCGCCAATCGTACCGTCAAATAGATAGACATCCTGCTGCACCAGGCCGATGGCGCGGCGCAGGCTCTGCTGCGTCACATCGCGCACGTCCTGACCGTCGATGCTAATGGATCCGGTAGCCACGTCATAAAAGCGCGGCAGCAGCGAACAGGTCGTGGACTTGCCGCCGCCCGAAGGTCCAACCAGCGCGATGGTCTGGCCGGGCTTGATGGACAGATTCATATGGTCGATAACAGGGCGTCCGTCGGCGCCGCCCTCGCCCAACTCAACATCCTCGTAGCTAAAGCACACGTCGTGATACTCCACGGCGCCGGCGGTCACCCGCAGATCCGTGGCGCCCGGCTTGTCCTGGATATCCGGGGCAGTCGAGAGTACCTCGTCCATACGCTTAAAGCCGGCGATGGCCTTCTGATACGTTTCGGCCGAATTGACGAGCGTCTCGAGCGGCGTGCAGAACAGCGAAATATAGAGTGCAAAGGTCGCCATATCGACCGCCTGCAGCTGTCCCTGGGCGACCAGCCAGCCGCCCAGCAGCACCACGATCACATAGAGCACACCCGAGAGCAGGCCATACGTCGCGGTATAGACGCCCATGGCGTGATACATGTTCTCCTTGGACGAAAGATAGCGATTGTTGGAGGCGCGGAACTTGAAGCGTTCGGTCTCCTCATTGGCAAAGCTCTTGACCACGCGCATGCCCGCCAGCGAATCCTGCAGCTGCGCATTGATGCCGCTGATCTTTTTGCGGTTGTCGCTAAAAACCTCGCGCATGCGCATGTTCTGCCAAAACATGACGACCGCAAACGCCGCCGTCACCACGGCCATGGCGAGCGCGAGCACCGGGGCGATGGTAAAGAGGATCACAAACGAGCCGATAATCTCGATGCCGCAGATGATGATCCACTCGGGCACGTGGTGCGCCGCCTCGCAGATATCGAACAGGTCGTTGACCACGCGGCTCATCATGTCGCCCGAGCTGTTGCGGTCGAAGTACGCAAAGCTAAAGCGCTCGTACTGGTCAAACAGGTCCTCGCGCATCTTGGACTCCATGCGCGCACCCATCACGTGACCCCAGTAGCTCACAAAGTAGCGGCAGGCGCAGCGAACGGCATACATCAGCACCAGCCCCACCGCGATCATACCGAGCGCCTGCATAATGGCAGCCTGGCCCTGGGTAAACAGTCCACCGGTCAAATTGCGCAGGATAATGGGGAACGCCAGGTCAATGGCGGCAAGCACCAGAGCACAAACAGTATCAGCAACAAAAAGCCCCATCTGGGGCTTGTAATACGAAAGAAACCTCTTAAACATGCAGTCCTCGAAGAGAAATAAATAGCGTGATAAATCCGGTTGAGCCGGTCGGGCTGAAAACAAAGCGTCCCAACAAACATAACGCCGATGTTCTAGCAACGTCAGCGAAAACGTCCCTAAGCGAGCAAGGTGCCTTGAAAGAGGAGCGACGCGTACTTCGGTACGCGAGCGACGATTGAAAGGCAGATTGCCGCTTAGGGGCGTTTGCAGCGTCGACTCGTTACGCGGTTTGGTAAAACCGCGTAACCTAGAGCTCCGTGCCCCCAAGGCGGTGCGCGATGCTGTCGCAGGCCAAGGCGCCTACGACGGTCTTGGCGTCTTCGATCTTGCCGTCGAGCACGGCGTCAATCAGCTCGTGCAGCGGCACCAGGTCCACGTTGACAAACTCGTCATCATCGGGGTTGGGCGCATCAAACTCGAGCTTGGTAGCCAAGTAGATGTGGATGATCTCATCGCAAAAACCGCAGGACGTGACAATCGACGTCAAAAAGCGAATGCGACCGGCCCTAAAGCCCGTCTCCTCATGCAGTTCGCGCTTGGCGCAATCGAGCGGGTCCTCGCCTGGATCGAGCTTGCCGGCGGGAATCTCGACCGTCACGCGGTCGATGGCGGTGCGGTACTGACGCACCAGTACGATCTTGCCGCTCTCGGTAAGCGCCACAACGGCCGCCGCGCCCGGATGGCGAACGATATCGCGGGCGCTGCGGTGACCGTTGGGCAGCTCAACTTCAAGACGGTGGACGTCAAGGATCTTGCCCTTCCAGGCGCACTCCTCCGAAAGAATCTTCTCGTGCAGCTCGGCATCGTGCGGGTCGTCGTCGCCCAGCACCAGCGCCGGCTCGTCAGCGACCTCGCCACCAGGCTCGCCCTCGGCGTGCCCATACATGCGGCTGTCCTCTTCGACGATCTGCGCGTCCACGAGCTCTTCGTTCTTCTCGTCCATCCGTCTCATTCCTCTCGGATTTTAGGCATCCCAGGCGTCGCGGCCGCGCAGCGCGCGCAGGCCGATGTCGTGACGCAGGGTCTTGCCCTCAAAATCAATCTTCTCGCAGGCCTCGTAGGCAAGGTTGCGGGCGTTCTCAAACGTATCGCCCAGCGCGGTCACGGCAAGCACACGGCCGCCGTTGGTCACGAGCCGGCCGTCCACCACGGCGGTGCCGGCATGGTACACGGTCACGTTCTCCATGGCCTCGGCGTCGGCGATGCCGGTGATGACTTTGCCCTTCTCGTAGCTGCCGGGATAGCCCGCGCTCGTCAGAACAACAGCCACGGCCCACTCGTCACGCCAGTCGAGCTCAATCTGATCAAGCTCGCAGTTGGCGCAGGCGAGCATAACCTCGACCAGGTCGTTCTTGAGGCGCGGCAGCACGACCTGCGTCTCGGGGTCGCCAAAGCGGGCGTTGAACTCCAGCACCTTGGGGCCGGCGGGGGTGAGCATAAAGCCGCCATACAGGCAGCCGCGGTAGTCGATGCCCTCGGCAGCGAGCTCGGCCACGGTCTGCTCCATGACCGCCACCATCGTGGCGTGCTCCTCGTCAGTCACGATGGGCACCGGGCTGTAAACGCCCATGCCACCGGTGTTGGGACCCTTGTCGCCCTCGAGCGCACGCTTGTGGTCCTGCGAAGTGGCCATGGGGCGCACGGTCTTGCCGTCGGTAAAGGCCAGCAGCGAGCACTCAGGACCAACGAGCATCTCCTCGATGACCACGGTATTGCCGGCATCGCCAAAGGTGCCGCCAAAACACTCGCGCACGGCCTCTTCGGCCTGCTCGAGCTCAGTCGCCACGATAACGCCCTTGCCTGCGGCCAGGCCGTCAGCCTTGACGACCAGCGGAGCGCCCTGCTCACGCACATAGGCAAGAGCCGAAGCCTCGTCGGTAAACGAGCCGTAGGCTGCCGTCGGGATACCGGCACGCTCCATGAGCTGCTTGGAGAACAGCTTGGAGCCCTCCATCTGGGCGCCCTCGGCACCCGGGCCAAAGCAGGGAATACCCGCCGCGCGCACGGCGTCGGCCACGCCCGCCACGAGCGGAGCCTCGGGGCCAATCACCACGAGTCCGCATCCGTGGCTCTGCGCAAACGCCGCCACGGCCGCAGGATCGCAGTCGTCGAGAACAACGTTCTCGCCGCAGCTCGCAGTGCCGCCGTTACCCGGCGCAATGTAGAGCTTGCCGGCGCGCGGTGATGCTGCGAGCTTAGCTGCCAAAGCATGCTCGCGGCCGCCGCTGCCCAACAACAGGATGTCGATGGTTTGAGTGTCCGCCTTCAAGGGTGCCTCCTCTATGGATGAACGGCCCGCTCCGCGCGAGCCCTTTGCAAGCAAATATACCCCTCGGCCGCCCGTCCGGGCTGCAAAGGGGTATATCGCAATAACCAAATAGTCCCGATTACTTCCAGAATCGGTTGATGATCTGCTCGCGACCAGCGCCAACGCCAATGAACGTCACGCGGGTGTGTGCCAGATCCTCGATAAACGCCACGTAGTCCTGAGCCTCCTGCGGCAGCTCCTCAAAGCTGCGGCAGCCGGTGATATCGCACTTCCAACCAGGAAGCTCCTCGTAGATGGGCTTGGCGTGCTCAAAGCGAACCTGATGCTCGGGCACGCTGGTATAGCGCTCGCCATCGACGTCGTAGGCCACGCACACCTTGATGGTGTCGAAAGCCGAAAGCACGTCGAGCTTGGTCATGGCGATATCGGTGAGGCCGTTGACGCGCGAGGCGTAGTTGGCGATAGGGCCGTCAAACCAGCCGCAACGACGACGGCGACCGGTGGTCACGCCGTACTCATAGCCCTCCTCGGTCAGCGTGTGGCCAGCCTCGGACTCATAGGAAAGCTCGGTGGGCATGGGGCCCGAACCGACGCGGGTGATATAGGCCTTCATGACGCCCAGCACGCGGTCGACGTTCTTCATGCCCACGCCGGAGCCGGTGATGGCGCCGCCGGCGGTGCAGTTGGAAGACGTCACGTACGGATAGGTGCCGTGGTCGATGTCGAGCAGCGTCGCCTGGGCGCCCTCAAACAGCAAATCCTTGCCCTCATCGATCATGTTGTTGAGCAGCAGACTCGTCTCGGTGATGTAGGGACGCAGGCGCTCGGCCATCGGCAGGTACTCGTCGCAAATCTGGTCCACGGTGTAGGTGGGCAGGTGGTAGATGAGCTCCAGCTCGGGATTCACGCGGGCAAGAGCGGTCTCCAGCTTGTCGCGGAACAGCGCCTCGTCCAGCATGTCCTGCATGCGCAGGCCGATGCGGGCCATCTTGTCCTGGTAGCACGGACCGATGCCGCGCTTGGTGGTACCAATGTTCTTCTTGCCGAGCTTCTGCTCAAAAGCACCATCCAGATCGATGTGGTACGGCATGATGATGTGCGCGTTGCCACTGATCTTGAGGTTCTTGGTGGTGATACCGTCGGCCTCGAACATGTCGATCTCCTCAAGGACAACCTTGGGGTTGACGACGCAGCCGTTACCGATCACCGACATATGGTCGGAATACATGATGCCGGAGGGCACCTGGTGCAGGCCGTACTTCTTGCCGTTGACGACGATGGTGTGACCGGCGTTGTTGCCGCCCGAGTAGCGCACGACGGCATCGAAGTCGCCGGCGACCAGGTCGCAAATCTTACCCTTGCCCTCATCGCCCCACTGGGCACCGACCAAAACGGTTGACGGCATGTTTACTCCTTACATTCATGGACTGTCTACGCGCCACGCCGGCACGCAGAAGCACAAAACATTCCCAGTATACCCGTGCAACGGGTGCCTGTCCTACTCCTCGGCATGTGCCCCATCAAGCTCATAGAACTTGGTGGATGCCGGCAGGAACATCAGGTCGACGTCGCCGATCGGGCCCGAACGGTTCTTGGCCACGACGATACGCGTAACGCCCTCGTCGGGTCGATCGTCGCGCGAGGCTTCGGCCTCGTCGGCGGAGCGGTCCAAGAACATAACGATATCGGCGTCCTGCTCGATAGAGCCCGATTCACGAAGGTCGGAAAGCTGTGGGCGCTTGCCGGTACGGGATTCGACCTGACGCGAGAGCTGCGACAGCGCGATGAGCGGGATCTTGAGCTCCTTGGCCATGATCTTCAGACCACGCGACATCTCCGAAACCTCGACGGTACGGCTCTCGGAGCGGCGTCCCGGCGGAGGACTCACCAGCTGCAGGTAGTCCAGGATGATGATTGCCTTCTCCTTGTTATGGAGCATACGGCGGCTCTTGGCGCGAATCTCGGTCACTGTGGTGCCGGGCGTATCGTCAATCAGAATATCGAGCTTGGACAAGGTCTGCGTAGCCTCGTTGATATTGGCCCACTGTTCGGGGCTAATGCGGCCCATGCGGAAGTCACTGATCGAGATCATGGCGTAGGCGCAAATCAGACGCTGGGCAATTTCTTTGCCCGACATCTCCAGCGAGAAGAAGCCGACGGTATAACCAGCAGCGGCAGCGTTAAGTGCCAGGTTCAGAGCGAACGACGTCTTACCTACAGCAGGACGGGCGCCGATGATGATAAGCTGGCCCTCGCGGAAGCCCATGAGCATACGGTCGAGTGACGGAAAGCCCGTGGGCACGCCCGCAGCCTGGCCACCGGCCTGGCACACTTCCTCGGCCTCGTTATAGGCCTCGACCATAAACTCGGTCAGCGTCTTGTAGCTCGACTTGACCTCGCGCGCCGTAACCTTGAGCAGCTTGCTCTCGGCTAGCTCCACGACCTCTTTGGTGTCGGTGGGGGCGTTATATGCCAGCGCGTTGATCTCGTTGGTGGCGCCGATCAGCTCACGCAGCATCGAATCGCGGCGAACGATGGCGGCATGGTGCTGCCAGTTGACGAGCGACAGGGTCTGACCCATCAACTCCAAAATGTACGCTTCGCCGCCCACGGCATCGAGCTTGTTGATGCTTCGCAGGTAATCGATTAGCGAGATGGAGTCGATGGGGATGCGGCTGTTGTACATATCGACCATCGCGGTATAGATGGTCTTATGAATGGGCCGGTAGAAGTCATCGGGCTGCAGCTCGACCTGGGCCTCTTCGACCACCTCGGGCGATAGCAGCATAGCGGCCAGTACATTGGCCTCTGCATCTTGGTTTTGGGGAAGACCCAACTTTGAGCCGCGGTCCTCGACCGTCAGCCCGGTCTCCCTATCGTCATATGCCATGAGCATCCTCATTCATATCGCTTGCGAGCATCCATAGTATCAGCCACGGTCCCAAAACGCGCCGCGCGCCGCCAATCATCACCGAACTAAACGGATAAACGGTCCTGTATATAGGACTTTGACGCAACGTTCACCATGACACTCACTCAGCGCAAAAAAACAAAAGGGCGCCCTGGTTTCCCAGAGCGCCCTTCTTAGAACAAGATTGTTGCGTTGCAGCAAATGCTACTCGGCAGCAGCCTCAGTCTCGACCTCGGCGGTCTCGGCCTCGGCGGCCTCAGCGGCCTCCTCGACCTCAGCCTCGGCAGCGAGCTCCTCGGCGGTAACGCCGACGAGAACGACAACCTCGGCCTTGATCTCGCGGTACAGCGAGATGGCAACGGTGTGGGCACCGGCAACCTTGATGGGCTTACCGAGCTCGACGCGCTTGCGGTCGATGTCCATACCGAGCTGAGCCTTGATGGCGTCAGCGATCATAGCGGCGGTAACGGAGCCAAAGAGGATGCCCTCGTCGCCGACCTTGACGTCAACGGTGACCGTCTTGCCCTCGAAGGCAGCCTTGGTCTCGTTGGCGGTAGCCAGACGGACGGCCTCGCGCTTGGCGATGTTGTTGCGACGCTCGTCAAGCTGCTTGAGGTTGCCCTTGGTGGCGGCAACAGCGAGCTTCTTGGGGAACAGGAAGTTCTCAGCGTAACCCTGAGCGACCTCTACGACGTCACCCTCGCCGCCCTTGCCCTTGATCTCATCGAGAAGAATAACCTTCATGATGCGTCTCCCTTCTTAGCCGCGGTCGCGGTTGCCACGAGAGGAAACCACGGGGACGGTGTACGGCAGGAGAGCCATCTCGCGGGCGCGCTTGATGGCGTTGGCGATGTCATGCTGATGCTGCGTGCAAGCGCCAGTGACGCGACGGGGCTTGATCTTGCCACGGTCGGTCATGTACTTACGGAGAAGCTGAGTGTCCTTATAGTCGATGAACTCAGTGTTCTCCTTGCAGAACTGGCAGTACTTACGACGCGGCTGACGTGCAGAAAAATCATTAGCCATGTCAAAATACCTTTCATTTGGCAACTTCGGCGAACCGAAGCCGCCTCTCACTCAAAAATAGGTGAACAACCCTTAGAACGGGATGTCCTCATCGTAGACGTCGACCGCGGGCGGCGTAGCCACCGGCGCGGCAGGACGTGCTGCGGGAGCGGGAGCTGCGGGGGCGTAACCGCCCTGATCGTAGCCACCCTGGCCACCACGGGAGCTCATAAACTCGATCTCATCGACGATGACCTCAAGCTTGCTCCGGCGCTGGCCGTCGCGCTCCCAAGAGCTGTAGCGCAGCTTGCCCTCGATCGCGACCTTGTTTCCCTTTGCCAGGAAACGGCTCACGGCCTCGGCGCGGGTGCCGAACATGGTGCAGTCGACAAAGTTGGGATAGTCCTCCCACTCGCCAGTCTGCGCGTTGCGGCGACGATCGTTCACGGCGACGCCAAAGGACAGAACCTGGGTTCCGCCGGCGGTGGCGCGCAGCTCGGGATCGCGGGTGAGGTTACCGGTGATGTTCACTCGATTGATGCTCATAACTCACTACTTCCTCTTGGGGCACAAGCCCAGTCCAAAACGACAGTCTTACTCCTGGTCGTCGCGACGGACGATCATGTGGCGGACCACAGCGTCGGTGATGCGCAGGACGCGATCAAGCTCGGCGATCTGGGTAGGATCTGCGTGGAAGTTGATGAGGGTGTAGTCACCATCGGTGAGGTCGTTGATCTCGTAGGCGAGCTTGCGCTTGCCCCACTCGTCAACGGAGTCGACCTTGCCAGCGCCCTCAGCGATCGTGGTATCGATACGCTTCATAACAGCGAGACGAGTCTCGGGGTCGAGCGACGGGTCAACAAAGAACAGCAGTTCATAAGCCTTCATATTGTCACCTCCTCTGGGCAAATGTGGCTTCAGGTCGTGAAGGTGCGCCTGAAGCAGGAAAAGACTTGGTAATAATATCTTTCAACCTCCTAGGCTGCAATAATTTGCTGCTACAACCTCATGACCTCCACATATGCCCATACTCGCACCACGTTTCATGCGCATTCCAACCAAATGCCGACCAAAAGCTTGACAGATCTGTGGACAAGATACGGTGCCGTGGGGACAAGCTGAGCCAAGCCGCAGGTCAACGGGCACAAGGCTGTGGTCGCAAAATGCATACCAGTGGTCCACAGCACCACCCAAAGATTTTTAAATTCATTGCCAAGTCGCTTATGAATACCCCTTTTGAACAATTGAGTTGATCAACCACGCTGGTCGGAAGCCGTTTTTTGGCACCTCAAACCCCACTGCAACGCCAAGCGCGGCCAAGCGTTTTAAAAAATGCCAACTTTTCTGTTTGCACTTTGCGATTCCTCGTGTATACTGACTTTCGCATTTAACGGAGAGTTGTCCGAGTGGCCGAAGGAGCACGATTGGAAATCGTGTAGGCGTCAAAAGCGTCTCCAGGGTTCAAATCCCTGACTCTCCGCCAGTTAATTCCAAAGCAGGCCTTCGAGCCTGCTTTGTTTTTACCCCACGCGGAGGGGTGGCAGAGTGGTTGAATGCGGCGGTCTCGAAAACCGTTTGGCCTGTATAAGGTCACGAGGGTTCGAATCCCTCCTCCTCCGCCATTTAGATTGAGAAAGCTCCCAACAATGGGAGCTTTTTTGTTATCGAAATACGTCTCGATCCCACGCTTCCCCAAACATGTACGTCACCCTCCAAAACCGACATTTTTCGACATCTTTGAAGGCTGACGTACACGTTTGGATTGAGTTCACGGAAGTAGCACTATTCGGAAGGTGCCTCTTCGTCTCGCATGTCCTTCCAGTTGCGGATAAGCGCCTTGCGTAGTTCGTTTTGCTCTCGCTGGTACCCGGTGTCGGTACAGCGAGGCATGCCGAGTGCTTCGCGAATGTTGTTCATGGCGCGGTGAAAGGCGAGCTGGCTGCCGAACTGAGCCGAAGTGAGCGTAACGATTCGATATCCCATTTGGGAGAGAACGGCCTCTCGCTCCGCATCTGCTCCCTTGCGCTCGAACTCATCGTGAAAACCGCCCTTATATTCGATACCGAGCTCCCTGCGCTTATAGGTAATGAGGGCATCGATTTTGAGTGTTCGGGCTTTTGTGCAATGCCAGAGACGTTGAGGGATCTCGAGCGGTTTGTTGAGTTCGATACCTCGGATACCAACGCCGCCTTCGCCTGTTGGGAGCGAGAGGGCGATTGCCGAAGCGGTCTCCATAGGCGAGGCCGAGTGATCGTAGATGTGCCTGAGCGCGAGCCGTGCACGTGTGGCACCGGGTTTGCCGGGGTGCCGATCGAGCAGTTTGGTTATTTCATCCTTGGAGGTAGTGGCTGGTTGCCCGGTATAAGGGTCGGCGGGATTGAGCCTCATACGATAATCGCCGCAAACTTCATAGCCATATTCGAGATATTCGATCCTATCCATCCACTCGGCAGCGAGCACAAAGGTGAAGGCTTCGTCGGTGATGAAGATTCCGGGCGTCAACTCGTTAATATACTCGTAGGGAAGATTTTGTCCAAGAATGTGACAAACGACGCCTTTGGTACGAATTCGCTCGAATTCGAATACAACCGCGATATCGATAGTCTTAAGCATATCGGACGGAATGCCGCAGTCGGTAAGAGCCTGTCGTATGCGCGCAACACGTTGCTGGGTGGAGATGCCTTGTGCGCCTATCTGGTAGTCGTGCCGCGCAAGAGACTGAACCAAATTCTGGGGTGCATGATGGACAAGCCATGCGGTTTTATGCGAAATGAGAACAGGGGTATCCATTGAGGGCCTCTCGCTCTGAGCCGGTATCCAACTCTTATGTCCGTTGAAGTGGGGAAATATACCGGATGTGAGTAAATCAACTCACTCATGCTGTGAGCTCAATCCAAACATGTACGTCCGCCTCCAAAGATGTCGAAAAATGCCGTTTTTGGAGGGCGACGTACATGTTTTGGATCCCCGGCATTCCAGCAATGCCATGTCAGCATCCGCTGCCAACCGTTTACCGAGCAATAGGGTCGCCAGGCCCGCCAACCATGTACTATGTACGGGCATTGTCTAAACCCACGATCCAAAGGACCCCATCTTGCCCGTTGCCGCCGCTATGATCGTTACCGCACACGCCTCGGATGCCATGGTCGCCATCCCGTTTTGGCTCGAGATGTTCGCCGTCGTCGCGGCATCGATCTCGGGCGTGTTGGTCGCGCGCGAGCACAAGCTCGACCTGATGGGCGCCGTCGCGCTCGCCGTGGTCTGTGGACTGGGCGGCGGTCTTTTGCGCGATATGACACTCCAGGTGGGCAACGTCTACATCCTCAACCAGCCGATGGCACTCCCACTTTCCATTGCCACGGCAGCCATCATCTATATTTTCCCGGCAATCGTCGACAAACCCGAAAAACTCATTCCCCTGCTCGACATCATCTCGGTCGGCATCTACGCCGCCACTGGAGCAGACAAGGCGCTGGTCTACGGCTTTGCGCCGGCGGTGTGCATCATGATGGGCTTTTTCACCGCGGTGGGCGGCGGCATGTTGCGCGACGGCTTTATGGGCGTGGTTCCGGGCATTTTCCAACGTACTAACTTTTATGCCATCGCCGCCATCGCCGGATCGACAAGCTATGTGTGTCTCGTTATGAGCGGTATCATGAGCAATGTCGCCGCGCTGGTCGTATGCGTTGTCGTGACCATGGGTCTGCGCTGGCTCTCGCTGCGCTTTGACATCAAAAGCCCCACCGAAGAAGATATCGCGCGCTTCTTGCACCGTAAAAAGTAGACAGCACGGCACGACCCTTCGAAATGCAACCGAGAGGTTCTTTTAGAGCGCCCCCGCGTTGGGTACCCTGTTAGGTATATGCCGAACACCTAACAAAAGGATCAACCATGGCTTTCAATCAAACCGCAACGGCGCCGTCACACAAGATGCGTCGCTGCCTGCTTATGGCATTCGCGCTCATCGCGCTCGCGCTCACCGCACTTCCCACGGCGTCGTTCGCCGGCACAGACACCGCAGGAAACGTACTTGCGACCGACAATGACGTCGATCCGTCTGACGTCGAGGGTGACCTGTACTGGGCCGGCCAGGCCCTCAACTTGGACGATGCGTCCATTGACCGCGATATCATCGCCGCGGGCGATACCCTCTCTATCCGCGACTGCACGGTGGGCGGCGCCGTCCGCTTGGCGGCGCGCACCATCGACATTGCCAAGACTACGGTTGATGGCAGCGTCACGGTCGTCGGTCAGCACGTCGTACTCAATTCCGACAGCACCGCCAACTGTTTCTACGCGATAGGCGAGACGGTTGCCCTGCGCGGCTCCACCAAGTCGGCAGCGCTTGCGGGCGACACGGTGACCATCGATGGCACCGTCGAGGGCGATGTCGAGGTTTGGGCCGACAAGCTCATCCTGGGCAAAAACGCCCACATCACCGGCACCGTGAACGCGCACGTCTCCGAGGACCCCGAGCGCGCAGCGGGAGCCGAGGTCGGCGCGCTCAAGATCGACCGCACCGAGAACGAGGATACTTCCACCGTTAACGATGTCATCGGCGGTATCGTCGCCGCGGCACTCTCGACCTGCTTTGTCGCCCTGCTGCTCGAGCTCGTCTTCCCGCGTGCGACTGCCAGCGCCGCCGGCATGCTCCACCAGCACCCCACGCCCCTGTGGGTGAGCGGTCTTCTGGGTACGATTGCTATCGTCCCCGCCGTCCTACTGCTGATTATCTCTATCGCTGGTCTGTCGCTTGCCGGAGCCCTCTTGTGCGGCGTTATAGGCATCGCGTTGGTGTCGAGCGCATTTACGGGGTGCGCCATTGTCCGCATGGTCGGACACAACCAGAACCGCTACGCCATGGCAGCCGTGGGCGGCATCGCCGCGGGCGCGCTTACGGCAATCCCCCTCGTAGGCGATTTCATCAGCGGCGTGGCCTTCGTCTTTATGTTCGGCTACATCATCCAAACCATCTGGCGCAACGCCCACCTCAAGCCGCAGCAGCCGGCTAACACGCCAGGACTCCCCACCGCTTAGCCACCAACCACCACAAAGGGGACAAGCACCTTTGTGATGATGCAGAGGGGTCGGGTTACTTTGCACCAACAAACGAAGCGGGGCACCCGATCGCATCGACCGGGTGCCCCGCTTTTCTTGGAGGGTTCTCTAGTAGCTTTTTCAAAACCAATGATCATCAGGTCGGTAGGCCTGCGCGTCACTCGTTACGGAGGCAGTACGCCATTGAGCAAAAGAGGGGGACAATTATTTTTCACGGCGACCTCCTCCCCGCTTGATGACGAGCGCGACAACAATAGCCGCCACTCCGATGGCAGCCAAAACCGCCACCAGCACCAACGTTCTATCTCCCGTCGAGGGCATAAAGCCTCGACTTGCTTCTTTGCTTGGGGTGTTGAGCACCGACAGCTCAATCGAACCCGTCCCGGCATCGGCGGTATCAACCCGCAGAGGGCTTTCGGCCGACACGGTCACCTTGGGCTTCGCGGCCGCCACCTGTTTAACGTCCAGGCCCTCGGCCGTAACCGCCGCCGTACGTTTGCCCTCAAAGGCGGTGTAGCCCTTGGGTGCCGCGATTTCCTCGACGATATAGACGCCCGCGTCCACACCGCTCAATTCCACATGGCCATCTGCGCCCGAGGTGACGTACGCGTCGGAATCCGTCGACCACGAGCCGTCAGTCGTTAGAATACGTCCGCGGTCATCGATGATGCGCAGCTTGGCGCCCGCGAGCGGTTTATCGTCCGAGCTTGAGCGCTTGATGAGACTGAGCCCCCAGGTATAGGCCGTGGCGTCATCGCTCGGCGTGCGGGTGAATCCGGCGTCGCCGGACTGGTCGGCGAAGGGAGAGCGCGGGTAGCGCAGGTAGACCTCGTTGGGGTTGCCCTTGGTGGCGCCTCGATTGCAATTGGCCCCCAACGGCGCGTCGTACACGGCGACCACGCGGGCGCCCGCGGCGAAGGCGTCGGCCCCGCCGAGCGCGGCGATCAGGTCGCCGGTGCGCACGGTGAAG
>URIK01000006.1 GCA_900547855.1 uncultured Collinsella sp.
GAGATTCATGAGCGTCTCGTGGGCTCGGAGATGTGTATAAGAGACAGTTCTTGTAGAGCGGATTGGTGAGCGAGTCGGTCTGGATCGCGGTCACAGCCTCGAGAGAGACGCCCGCGAACGGCTTGCCATCCAGGTCGGTAAACTCGCCGGCCATCTGGCTAAAGCGCTCGTAACCGCCGGGCTTGAGCACGTCGGTCGCCAGGGTGACGGGCCAAATGCCGGCATCGTACAGGGCGCGGATGTTGTAGACCGTGGCGCCGCCGGAGTAGCTGATGCGCAGCTTGCCATCGAACTGCTCGGTAATGCGGCGAGCAGCCTCGATGGTCAGCGAGAACAGCGAACGGCCGGACATGTACATCTCGGTGGAGGGCAGCTCGTTCCTCGTCACGTCGACGGGGAACGTGTTGGTCAGCTTGACGCCAAACTCCAGGCCGCGCTCGGCACACAGGGCAATCAGGCGCTCGAACATGGGCACGGCGTCGGCCCATTGCAGGTCCTCGCGGAAGTGCGTGTCATCGAAGACGATGTAATCAAAGCCCAGCTCGTTCAGACGCTGACGTGCAAACTCATAGCCCAGCAGCGTGGGGTTGCACTTGATGTAGGTGTTGAGGCCCTTCTCGGTGATCAGATAGGTCGCGATGCGCTCGATCTCCGCCGGCGGGCAGCCGTGCAGGGTGGACTCGGTGATGGAGTTGGAGACGCGCGCCGGGATGGACTCGACAAACGCGGCATCGACATGCTCAAACTTGTCCAGGTTGGCGAGCGCCCATGCGCGGCACTCGTTCCAGACGTCGGAGCCGCTGGCGTCCTTCATGCCCTCAATGTACGCATCGACCTTGGGGCTCTTGATGCCCTCCAGGTCATAGCCCACGGACATGTTGAAAACAAAACCGTCCGGGTTTCCCAGGCCGTACTCGCGAGCGATCAGGTGGCAGGCAAACCATGCCTTCACGTACTCGGCAAAGGCCTGCGGAACCTCGAGCTCGGTCGACCACTCGCAGTTGTAGCACTCGTCCTGCGCCACAATGCAGGGCTTGTTCACACACTTGGAGAGCTCCTCGCCGTCCATAACCTGGACGGTCTTGAGCTCAAAGAAGCGGGAACCGGCCACGTAGGATGCCACGATGTTCTGGGCAAGCTGCGTATTGGGGCCGGCGGCCGGGCCAAACGGAGTCTCGATGCGCTCGTCAAAAATGGGAAGCGCGCCCTCCTGATTGGTCGTGACCATCTTACGCACGCCAAAGATGGCGTCCTGAGTCTTGTGCTCCTCGATGATCCAGTTCATCAGCTGCGAAAACGGGATCGGCCTCATGATGTCGCTCATAGTGAGCTCCTCTCTGTAACGCCCGGCGAGACCGCGCGGCGGGCGCAAATACGGTGTAGCGCTAGCACAGCGCCGGCGACCCCGCGGAGGTCGCCTATACGCGCGTCGGATGCGGCGAAACATCCGGCGCGCGTGAATCTACTTGTAATTAGTAGGTGCGATCGTTGAGCGTGCTCCAGAGCTTCTTGGACTCAGCCATGGTCCACGCGTTGATCTTGTCCTCATCAATGCCAACGAACTCGCGGTCCTTGTACAGGACGCGGCCGTTGATGATGGTGGTACGGCAGTTTTTGCCCATCATGCCAAAGAGCATGTGGCCGTCGATGTTCTCCTCGCTCAGCGGCGTAAAGGGCTTGTAGTCCATAACGATGACGTCGGCGGCAGCGCCGGCCTCGAGCACGCCGAGCTTGCGATCGAAGTACTTGCTCGCCATCTTGGCGTTGTTCTCGAACAGCATCGTCATGGCCTCGCACCAGCCCACGTTGGGCATGGCGGCGTTGTGGCGCTGAATGATCAGGAAGACCTTAAGGCTCTCGAGCATGTCGTGGGTGTAGGCGTCGGTGCCCATGCACACGGGAATGCCGCGGCGGAAGAACTCGAGCACGGGGGCGCAGCCCACGGCGTTGCCCATATTGGATTCGGGGTTGTTGACGAGCCAGGTGCCGGACTCCTTGACGATATCCATCTCGGCAGGCGTCACGTGGATGCAGTGACCCAGCATGGTGTCGGGACCCAGCAGGTTGTGCTGCAGCAGGCGCTCGACGGGGCTGATGCCGCCGCGGTTGAGGCGGGAGTCCCAAACGTCATTCATGCCCTCGCACACATGGATGTGGAAGCCGGTCAGGCCGTTGTTGGCCTCGGCCATCTTGTCCATGGTCTCGTCCGACAGCGTAAAGGTGGCGTGACCGCCAAACATGGCGGCGATCATGTGGTTGTCGTTATCGCGACGCTCCTTGGCGGCCCACTGGGCAAATTCGGCGTTCTCGGCAATGGCCTGGTCGCATTTTTCCTGGCCGCGGCGATCCGAGACCTCGTAGCACAGGCACGAACGCATGCCCAGCTCCTGAGCTGCATCCTTAATGGTAAAGAGGCTTCCCGGGATCTCGCAGAAGCTCGCATGGTGATCGAAGATCGTGGTGACGCCATCGCGGATGGAGTCAAGAATCGTGGCGTAGGCGCTGGCCTTGGTGCCGTCGAGCGTCAGGTTGTCGTCGATCTTCCACCACTGCTGCTCAAGATTCTCCAGGAAGTTGGTGGGGTTGCAGCCCTTGATGGCAAGGCCGCGGGCCAGACCCGAGTAGATGTGGGTGTGGCAGTTGATGAGTCCGGGCATGATGAGGTTGCCCTGGGCGTCGACGTACTCGGCATCCGGGTACTTGGCCTTGAGCTCGCACTCGGGGCCCACTTCGACGATCGTATCTCCGTCAATGGCGACCGCACCGTTTGGAATGAACGGGATCTGCGCGTTGCGGGTAAAGACGGAACCGTTAGCGACCAGAAGCATGGATGCTCCCTTCGACATCAGAGGCGGGGTTTGACACCTCTGACATGGCGGAGTGCGAAGCGCCGGCCTACACCGGAAACGGGCCCTCTCCCGTCAACGCTTCACCAAAGGGACAAACCCTTTGAAGTGCGGCTTGGCGCCGCATGGCGTCGGCGGACGAGGCGATGCGTCCGCCGACGAATAGCACCGAATTGGTTACTTCTTGCTCTCGGGCAAGACCAGATCCACGGCAGCGTCCTTGGCAGCATCGATGTGCTGAGCCACGACCGGCGTCTGCGGAAGGATCAGGTTAAGGACAATGGCCATGATGGCGGTGGGGGTTACGGCATTGGAGCCGATGACGGTGGACACCCAGGCGGGCATACCCTCGCCGGCAAGGCAACCGCTGGCCATCCAGATACCCAGGCCAAAGACGACGGAGGTGCCGACGATGGTGGTAGTGCGCTGCGTGAGGCCCTCGCGGGTGAACATGCGCACGCCGTTCATGGTGATGGTGCCAAAGACACCGACGGTCGCGCCGCCGATGACGGGCTGTGGGATGGCGGAGAGCACGGCCGAGAGCTGCGGGAACAGGCCGGCGATGGCAAAGACGGCCGCGATGATCACAAAGACCCACTTGTTGACGACCTTGTTGGAGCAGATGATGCCCACGTTCTGGCCAAGGGCGCTGGTGGAAAGACCGCCCAGCAGGCCGCCGACCATAGAGGTGAGGCCCTGGGACACGATAGCGCCGGAGAGCTCGCGCTCGGTGGGCATACGGTCGATGGAGCCCAGGCAGGCGGCGGAGACATCACCGATAACCTGGATGGCAACCATGGGGAACACGACGGCGAGGGTAATGCAGACCTCGGGATCAAACTCGAGCGCGTAGGGCATAACCTTGGGAAGGGCGAAGACCTGGGCGGTGGCGACGCTGGAGAAGTCAATCATGCCAAAGGGGATGGAGACGATCATGCCGACGATCATGCCAAAGAACACGGATCCCAGCTTGAGCGTGCCCTTGCCAAAGTTGGCGAGCGCAAAGACCACGGCGAAGGTGATAAGAGCGACGCACCAGGCCTGCGGGGTGCCCCACAGCGGCGTACCCATACCGCCGGCCATGTACTTGACGGCCGTGGGATACAGTGAAACGCCGATGGAGAAGATGACCGTACCGGTCACGACGGGCGGGAACAGCCACTTAATCTTGCTGTAGGCCAGACCAAAGAGGACCGCGACGGCACCGCCGACAATCTCGCCGCCCAGCAGCGCACCAAAGCTAAAGCCCGAGGCACCCATGGCCTGCAGGGCCGGCAGGAACGCGAACGAAACGCCCATGACGATGGGCAGGCCGCCGCCGATGCGACGGAAGGGAGCGAAGGCCTGAAGGGCCGTGTCGATTGCCGAAAGAATGAGCGCAACCTGAATGATGTCGGTGCTCTGCTGGCTATTAAAGCCGTAAACGCCGGCCATGATGACCGCCGGGGTAATGATGCCGGCAAACGATGCCAGTACGTGCTGAAGGGCACACGGGATCATTTCCTTAACGGGCGGCATGCCTTCGCGAGTGAACAGGGCTTCAGTGCCGTTCGTAACCGTCTCCTGGGCCATTTGACCACCAATCCTCGAAGTAGTTGTTTTCGCATCTAACGCTCTATTGTGACGCAGTGCGGGGGTGAGGTTGTGCCTTCGTTGGATATCGTATTAAAGATGATTCTCATTCTCAATAATAATTTTTTGTTATCAGACTATTCTTCAGCTGAAATAACGCATTTCCGCAGGTCAGGAAAGTGTCCAGTCAAAATAACATCTAACTTTTCTTTTGGTCGACCGTTTACCGCCAAATTCCTACCGCTCGTCCGTATTACGCAAGATACCTGCGAATATGCGAGTCAATAGACACCGTGTTACCATGAGAAAAAATTGTTATGAACATTTCCGATTTCACCCCAAGGAGTTGCCCGTGAACGAGACCGTACGTCGCTTTTTGCCAATGGTCGATTTCCTGGAGCAGATACTCGGCAAAAACAGCGAAATCGTGCTGCATGATTTCTCGGATCCCGACCACGCCATCGTCGATATTCGCAACGGCATCGTGAGCGGCCGCAAGGTCGGCGGTCCCGCCACCGATCTGGCGCTCAAGATCATGCACGACGCCAAATATCGCGACCTGCCGTTTATTACGGGCTACGAGGGGCGCGGTGCCGGCGGCAAGACGTTGGAGTCAGCGACGTACTTTATCCGCGAGAATGACGAGATCGTCGGTATGCTCTGCGTCAACACCGACCTCTCGACCGTGCGCTCCATCAACGCCATGGCGCAGCAGCTCATGGCCTGCTTCGACGCCGTGCCAAGGCAGGCGGAACCCGCGTCTATCGAGGTCGAAAGTCTTTCGGAGTCTACACAGGAGCTCATCGACCGCAGCATTGCCGAGTTGCTGAGCGCGCGCGGGCTGGATGTAGCATCGCTTGGTCAAAGCGACCGCGTGGACGTCATTCGCCACCTCAACGGCAACGGGGTGTTCATGCTCAAGGGCGCTGTTGCCTGCGCCGCCACCGCGCTGGGCATCTCGGAGCCCAGCGTCTACCGCTACCTGCAAAAAGTTCGCAAGGAAGGCTAACGAGCAAAATGGAGCGCGGCTCCACAAGCGATCCATCATTTGACAAAAGACCCTGCAGCTCGCACTGCAGGGTCTTTTTGCATGTCATGTTTAGTTGTGGCCAACGCCTTAGAGAGCGGCGATGACCTCGATCTCGACCAGACCGCCAGCCGGAAGGGCGGCAACCTGGAAGGCGCTGCGCGTGGGGAACGGGGCCTCGAACTTGGAGGCGTAGATCTCGTTCACGGCGGCGAAGTCGGCGATGTCGGCCAGGTAGACCGTGGTCTTGACGACATCGGCAAAGGTGGCGCCGGCAGCGGTCAGCAGGGCCTCAACGTTGGCGAGGGACTGCTTGGCCTGGGCCTCGACGCCCTCGGGCATCTTGCCGGTCGCGGGATCGATGCCCAGCTGGCCGGACAGGAACACCATGTTGCCGGCCTGGATACCGGGGGAATACGGGCCGATGGCTGCGGGTGCGTTATCGGAAGACACGACGGTCTTGCTCATGTTTTTCTCCTTACAATCAAATAGAGAGCGTGAGCGCGGTGTTCACACCGGGAGGCACAGTTCGGTCTGAACACCGCGCTTGATTGGGATAGTACTCAAGGTTTCCGCGCGATGCAAGATTATTATCACGTTGCGAGAATATTTTATCGCCCAACGGTTTCCCCGAACCGCTGAACGGTTCTCATGTGGAGCAGCCAGTCCAAGCTGCTGAAGACTTTGTCCTGCTTAGGCTGCGGGCGTCGCCCACCGCAGCGACGCCACTATACTTTTGAATATCTGAGCATTTTGAAAGGCAGGATATGACCGCAACCGCCAGCCGAACCACTAACCGCAGGCCCGAGCTTTTGGCCCCCGCCGGAGGCCCGGAGCCCTTTGCCGCCGCGCTCGCCGCGGGCGCCGATGCCATCTACTGCGGCATGGGCAGCTTCAACGCCCGCCGCAAGGCCACCAACTTTACCGACGAGGCCTTTGAGCAGGCCTGCCGCGCCGCACATCTAGCCGGGTCGCGCGTCTACGTCACGGTCAACATCGTCATCAAGCAATCCGAGATGGGCGATGCGCTGCAACTCATCCATCGCTGCTCCACGCTGGGCGCCGATGCCTTCATTATCCAGGACTGGGGTCTGTTCTTTGAGGTCAAGCGCACGATGCCCGGCATCGAGACACATATCTCGACCCAGGCGAACATCCACGACGACCGCGGAACCATCTGGTGCCGTGAGCAGGGCGCCGACCGCGTGACTCTCTCGCGCGAGCTCTCCATTGACGAGATCGCCGCCATCCACGACGCCGCACCCGATGTGGACCTCGAGGTCTTTAGCCACGGTGCCATCTGCTTTTGTTACTCGGGTCTGTGCCTGCTCTCGAGCTTTGCCATGGCGGGCCGCTCGGCCAACCGCGGCATGTGCGCTCAGCCCTGTCGCCTGCCTTACGAGCTGATCGACGAGAACGGTCGCGCGCTCTCCCCTGCCGGTCGCGAGCGTGCGCTATGCCCGCGTGACACCAACACCTCACAGCTTGTTCGCCGTCTGTATGACGCCGGCGCCGCATCGCTCAAGCTCGAGGGCCGCATGAAGGCACCCGATTACGTGTACTCCATCGTTGATGTGTATCGTCACGAAATTGACGACATGCTATCCGGAGCCACCGTTACCAAGGACGAGGAAGCTGCCCGCCAGCGCCAGCTCAAGCGCTGCTTCAACCGCGACTTTACGCACGCTTATCAGGACGGCACCTCGGGCGACGAGATGATGAGCTATGAGCGTTCCAACAACCGCGGCCAGATCGTGGGCACGGTGCTGGGCAGCCGCCCGGCCAACCGCGATGTGCGCGGCCTCAAGCCCGACGACCGCCGTCGCCGTGCCGCCATCGCCCGCATTGAGCTGTTTGAGCCCGTGGGCAAGGGCGACCTGCTGGAGCTTCGCCACGATAACGAGTTCGACCAGTTCCTGACCACCATTGCCGCCGATGATGCCGCCGTGGGCGACATCATCGAGTGTCGCGTGCCCCGCAGCATGCCCGAGGGCTGCCGCGTCCGCGTGATTCGCAGTCAGCGTGCCATTGACGCCGCCGGCGCCGCGCTCAAGCGCGATGTGCTGCGCCGCCGCGCCGTAGATGTGTCCGTCGTGGCGCGTCTGGGCGAGCCGTTTACCGTTACGCTCACCTGCTGCGACGACCCCGCGCTCACCGCCACCGCCACGGGCTTCACCGTCGAGGCCGCCAAGACCCGCGCGGTCGAGGCATCCGACCTGGTGGAGCACGTCGGCCGCATGGGTTCCTCGCCCTTTGAGGCAGCGAGCTTTGATGTGGCGCTCGATGAGGGCTGCGGCATGGGCTTCTCCGCCGTGCACAAGGTGCGCGCTGCCGCCTGCAAGGCGCTGGAGGAGGCCATTCTGGCACCGTATGAGGAGCGTGCGAAAACGCTCGAGATTCCGGGGCTCGACAAATGTACGCGCGCCATGCCCGAGCATTACCGCGATGAGCCGCAGATCTGCGCCGCCGTCACCACGCTCGAAGCCGCCGAGGCAGCTCGTGCCGAGGGCGCCACGCGCATCTACATGACCACCGATGCGCTCGAGGCTGTCGGACTCTCCCCTGCCGATGCATTTGAGCAGGGCATCATACCCGTACTCGACGAGGTCTGCCGCGCCGTCGACCACGAGCGCGTCGATCCCTGGATTAATGCCGGAGCCACCGTCGCCGTCGGCAATATCTCCGAGCTCGCCGTAGCCGTGCATGCCGGCGCCACGGCGGAGGTCCGCTCTTGCCTGCCGGTGCACAACACGCCCTGTATGGAGGCGCTTGCCAAGCGCGGAGCCGGTGCGTTTTGGCTCTCGCCCGAGATCACGCTCGACGAGATTGTCTCGCTCGGCGCCGCCGCGCCCGCGGCTCTGGGCATCACCGTTTTCGGCCGTCCGCGCGTCATGACAAGCGAGCATTGCATTCTGCAGGTTGCCAACGGCTGCATCCACGATTGTGCCAACTGCCGCCTGCGTGCCCGCAAGCTCTCGCTCAAGAATATCGATGGAAAGGTCATGCCCGTCCGCACCGATATCCACGGCCGCTCTCGCCTGTACGACGCCTACCCCATCGACCTCACGCCGCAGGTTCCTCAGCTGCTCGATGCCGGTGTGCGTCGTCTCATGGTGGACGGAACGCTGCTCGAGACGGATGAGGTGGGCCGTGCCGTCGCCCGCGTCCGTCGTGCCGTCGAAGCAGCGCAGGCCGGCCGCAAGCCCGCCGCCCGCCTACGCGGGGCGACCTCGGGCTGCATGTTTGTGGGAATCAGCTAACCGAAAGGCTTACACGTGAACGAAGAACCTCAAGTCCTCTACTGCGACGCCTGGCTCATGGCCATCGACAAACCCGCCGGCATGATCGTACACGGTGACGGCACCGGCGAGCGCACGCTCACCGACTACGCCAGCGACCTGCTGCTGGCGATGGGCGACGGCTTTGCCGCGACCGACATGCAGCCGCTCAACCGCCTGGACCGCGACACCACCGGCGTGGTGTTGTTCTCGCTCGACAAGCAGACGCAGCCCGCCTTTGACCAGATGGTCATCGACCACGCTTTCGAAAAGCACTACCTGGCGCTCGCCGAGGGCAAGATCGACTGGAACGAGAAGCTCATCGACAAGCCCATCGCCCGCGACCGCCACGACAGCCGCAAGATGCGCGTCGGTGCCAGCGGCAAGCCGTCTCAAACGCGCGTGAAGGTGCTCAAGCGTCTTAAGAGCCGTCGTGGCCTGCCCACGCGCTCGTATATCGATGTCGAGCTGCTCACCGGCCGTAAGCACCAAATCCGTGTGCATCTGGCGAGCGAGCGTCATCCCCTGGTTGGCGACGACCTGTACGGAACGCCGCGCCCCTGCGGCCTGATGCTCCACGCCCACAGCGTATCCTTCACGCATCCCGTAACCGGCGAGCACATCCACATCGAAGCCCCCTGCCCCTGGGAGCCCTAAAACCTGCCGAAAAGGGACAGGTTTATTTTGGCAGGTTTTATCTGGACAAACGTCAAGCCGCCACGATGGCTCAGCCGCGGCGCCAAAACGTCTCGATCTGTAACAGTTAGAACCCATTTTCCGGTCTATCTGTTACAGATCGAGACGTTCGAATCCCCCTCAAGGGAAAATCTCAATCTGTAACAATAACTCGGCAAAATCGGTCCCAGATGTTACAGATTGAGACAAAGGGACGGCGCGGTTCGGAAGAATCTCAATCTGTAACATCTAACCCACTTTTAACGGTCTAGTTGTTACAGACTCAGACAAAACCGGTAGACAACAAAAACGGCAACGCCCGTAATGGACATTGCCGCTTTTCTATTGAGAAAACTACTCAGTTTTCGTTACTAACCGCCACAGTGGGGACAGGCACCTTTGTGGTGGTTTTGGCCTTGTCCCATCGCTAGACCGTGATGACGTTGTCCATCGACTGGTACTTGGCGGGCACCTCGCCCGCGGTAATAATCGTTGCGTCGCGGAAGTCCGCGAACTTGACGGGCGCCACCATGCCAAATTTACTGGCGTCCGAGATTACGAAGCGTTTGGCGGTATGGCGCATCGAGATACGTTTGACCTGCGCTTCCTCGATATCCGGTGTGGTGAGACCTTGCTCGGCGGCGATGCCATTGGAACCCCAAAAGCCGCAGTTGAAGTTATAGCGGTCCAGGGTTGCCAAGGCATCGGGTCCGACGAGCGCCTCGGTCTCTGGCTTGAGCTCGCCGCCCAGCACAACGGTGCGCATGCCGCGCAAAGCGAGGTGCTGAGCGTGGAGCACGGAATCAGTCACATAGGTGACGCCCTCAAGGCGCGGAAGATGCTCGATGAGCTTGAGGGTCGTGGAGCCCGAATCGATATACACAAAGCTATCGGGCTCCACAAGCGCCGCCGCACGGGCGCAGATACGCTCCTTGTCGTCGTTATGGAGATCGCTGCGCTCGCTGATCGTTAGGTCGCGCGTCACGTGCGCGCGCTCAAGACTCGTCGCCCCACCGTGGACCTTGGCGATGCGGTGTGCGCGGTCGAGCGCCTGCAGGTCGCGCCGAATGGTAGACGCCGTCACGCCCAGGGTATCGGCAAGCTCTGGCACAGTAACCGAGCCAGCCTGCTGCACCATCGACACAATCGCATTGAGCCTATCTTCCGCTAGCATCGCTTACTCCTCCTCGGGGTACACGACTCCCCAATCGGCGCGAAGCTTGGTCATCAGCTCCATAACATCAGAAGCATAGCCCAGAAGCTCGCACTTCGAATCATCGCCGGCAACGGCCTTCTCCAGGTCGGCCATCTCATAGCACAGGGCGTAAGCCTCGGTGCCGGCGTGGACCTCCTCGCGGTGGCCGTCCGCAGTCCACACGATGGTCGCGTGATCGGCACGCGGATATTCATTGACCTCGATATAGCACTTATCGAAGCTGATGACCGAGCGCTTGGGCTGCTTGGAGTGGAGCGTAAGGCTCACAACACCCAGCTGCTGGTCTGCATTACGGCAGACGATGCCGCCCGCAACGTCGACACCGGTCTCACAGGTGTTGCCCAGCGAAACGACCTCAACGGGCTGGCTTGCCATAAAGAGGCGCATGATGGACAGGGCGTAGACGCCAATGTCGAGCATGGCACCGCCAGCAAGGTTGCGGTTGTAGAAGCGGTTGGTCAGATCGCCGTACTCCTTGTAGCTGCCAAAGTTGAGCTGAGCGAGGTTCATGCGACCAAAGTCGCCCGCATCCATGCGGCGGCGCAGCTCCTGATACAGCGGCATGTGAAGCACCGTGGTGGCGTCCATAAGGACGACGTTGTGCTCGTCGGCGATGGCACGCGCCTCGTCGAGCTCAGCGGAATTGAGGGTAATGGCCTTCTCGCAGAGCACGTGCTTACCAGCTGCCAGAGCGGCTCGCAGGTAGGTGATATGCGTGTTGTGCGGCGTGGTGATATAGACGGCGTCGATGTCCGGATCGGCGTAGAGGTCCTCGACCGTCTCGTACACCTTCTCGACGCCATACTGCTCGGCAAAAGCCTGGGCTTTGGAAAGCGTACGGTTGGCGACACCCGCGAGCTTGCGGCCGGCCAGCGCGAGGGACTGGGCCATCTGGTTGGCGATAACACCGCAACCGATCACGGCCCAGCGGAGCTCGGGGGCCGTAAAAATATCGTTGGGGAACGGCTGATCCTGGACCGAGGCAAACGCCGCCTTAGCGGCTGCTTCGGCGTCGAGCGGAGCCTGTTTGGAATCTGCCATGATGTGCCTCCTAAGTCATCGGAAGTTCTTCATTTCTAATAGCCCTATATTCGCACAATTGCGCGCGTATCTGCTCGTGTTTGCGTGTTTATTTGCTTATCAGTCTATATTTAGCCATAGTTGGCAGATGTTTGTGCAGTTATGCGCATTATCGCGCAAGGCTATGCGCGTAAATGCGCATGCGACGATCTTTGTGAAACATAAAGAAACGGAACACCATAGCCATAAAAGACAGAGTAGGCTGTATTACTCCACCCCTCTGGGGGGCGCAGCCATCAAAGGACTGTTCCAAACTGCCGGCAGATAGGGACTTCCCTAACTGCCGGCACATAGGGAACGTCCCCAGCTACCGGCGTTTCAACGGCACTCATTTAAGCCTGTCCCCAATGAATGCCAAGCGACGGCCACTCATTTATGTCTGTCCCCAATGAGTCCCCAATGAGTAGGGATAGAAAAAGGCCCGGGTGCCGTGGGGCATCCGGGCCTTTGCTAGCAACTTGATGTTGCGGGCAGCTTAGAACTTGTGGCCGCACTTCTTGCAGACGCGCAGCTTGTTCTTGCCGTCCTTCTCGTGACCGACGCGGGTAACCTTACCGCACTCGGGGCAAACGAGATTGACGTTGGAGGCGTCGATAGGAGCCTCCTGCGAAACGATGCCGCCCTGCTGGTTGGCAGCGTTGGGCTTGACGGCCTTCTTGACGACCGAAACGCCCTCGACAACGACCTTGTTCTCGGCGGGGAGAGCACGCAGGACAACGCCCTGCTTGCCGCGATCCTTACCAGAGAGAACCTGGACCTTATCGCCCTTCTTGATATACATATATCTCCCCTAACTACAGGGTCTCGGGAGCGAGCGAGACAATCTTCATGTACTTCTTGTCACGAAGCTCGCGAGCGACGGGCCCGAAGATACGGGTGCCGACGGGCGAACCATCGTTGTTGATGACAACGCAGGCGTTCTCATCAAAGCGAATGTAGGAGCCATCCTTGCGGCGGATCTCCTTAACGGTGCGAACGACGACGCAACGGACAACGTCCTTCTTCTTGACGTTGGCGCCAGGGGTAGCCTCCTGGACAGCACCGATGAACACATCGCCGATGCCTGCATAACGACGCTTGGAACCGCCAAGCACCTTGATGCAGCGAATCTTGCGAGCGCCGGAGTTGTCGGCGACGTTCAGCATGGTTTGCATCTGAATCATGGTAGATGTTCCTCCGAACTAAGAACCGAAGAGAGGTGCGCAGCCTTTATACGGCCCGTGGTATGCAAGCCAGGCATACGCACATCTTCGGAAACGTACAAGTCGTAAGAGCGACTGCTTATTTAGCGCGCTCGACGACCTCGATGAGGCGCCAACGCTTCATCTTGGACATAGGACGGGTCTCCATAACGCGGACGGTATCGCCCACGCCAGCCGTGCACTCCTCGTCGTGAGCGTGCAGCTTCTTGGAGCTGGTCATCATCTTGCCGTACTTGGGGTGACGCTTGCGCTCGGTGATGGTGACAACAATGGTCTTGGCACCGGAGACGGAGGTAACGACACCCGTACGGACCTTACGCGAGTTACGCGAATCAGTCATGTTCTCTCCTTAGGTCCTACTCGGCGACAGCGGACTTCTCCGCTGCGATCTCGCGGGCGCGCTGCTCCGTGAGGACGCGAGCGATGTCCTTCTTCACGGTGTTGACGCGAGCGGTGTTGTCCAGCTGGCTGGTGGCCATCTGGAAACGAAGGTTAAAGAGCTCGGCGCGCATTTCCTTCAGCTTCTCAACGAGCTGAGCGTCCGAGAGCTCACGAATCTCTGCGGGCTTCATTAGTTCTCCTCCTTGGCGGCGGCGGCGTCCTCAGCAGCCCACTTGGCCTCGAGAGCGGCCTCCTCAGCCATCTCCTTCTCGATGCGCTGCTCAGCGTTCTTAGCAGCAACAATCTTGGTCTTGATGGGGAGCTTGTGCTGCGCAAGACGCAGAGCCTCGCGAGCGACCTCCTCGGGAACACCCTTGACCTCGAACATGATGCGGCCGGGCTTGACGACGGCCACCCACTCCTCGGGGTTACCCTTACCAGAACCCATGCGAGTCTCGGCAGGCTTCTTGGTGATGGGCTTATCGGGGAAGATCGTGATGTAGACACGACCGCCACGCTTCATGTAGCGGGTCATGGCAATACGAGCGGCCTCGATCTGACGGTTGGTGATCCAATGGGCCTCGAGAGCCTGGATACCAAACTCGCCGAAATGCAGCTCGGTATTACCCTTGGCCTGGCCCTTCATGGAGCCACGCTGCACCTTGCGGTGAAGAATACGCTTAGGGGCAAGCACTACTGACCCCTCCTCTCGGAGTTACGACGACGAGGACGCGAAGAGCCCTCGAGTGCAGGGTTGGGAACAGGCTGGCCCGGGAGCTTCTCACCCAGGTAGATCCAGACCTTCACGCCGCAAGCGCCCATGGTGGTGCTGGCGACAGCCGTGCCGTAGTCGATCTTGGCACGGAGGGTGTGCAGAGGCACGCGACCCTCACGGTACCACTCACGACGGCCCATCTCGGCACCGCCGAGACGACCGGAGCACTGGATACGGATGCCCTTAGCGCCGGCCTTGCGGGCGGACTGGACAGCCTTGCGCATAGCGCGACGGAAGGCAACGCGGCCCTCGAGCTGCTCGGCGATAGACTGAGCAACGAGGTTGGCGTCGAGCTCGGGGCGCTTGATCTCGACAACGTCGACGGAGAGCTGGCCCTTGGAGACGCCAGCGACCTTCTCGAGCTCGGTGCGGAGGGCATCGATCTCGGCACCCTTCTTACCGATGACAACGCCGGGGCGAGCGGTGAGGATGATGACCTTCACCTTGTCGCCAGCGCGCTCGATCTCGACGCGGGAGACAGCTGCGCGGGAAAGACGCTTCTCGAGGTACTTGCGGATCTCGAGATCGTTACCGAGGGTCTTAGCGTAATCCTTCTCTGCGAACCAGCGGGAGCGCCAGTTCTCGGTGATGCCAAGACGGAAGCCGGTGGGGTAGACTTTCTGACCCATACAGCTTTACGCCTCCTTTCGAGGAGCAACGACGACGGTGATGTGGGAAGTACGCTTCAGAATACGAGAAGCGGAACCCTTGGCGCGGGGACGGATGCGCTTAAGCGTCGGACCCTCGTCAACATAGGCAGCGGCGACAACCAGGTTGTCGGCACGCAGACCGTTGTTGTTCTCGGCGTTCGCAACGGCGGAACGGAGAACCTTCTCGACATCCACGGCGACGGCGCGGTCGCAGAAGTGGAGGATGTCGAAGGCCTGAGCGACAGGCTTGCGGCGGATCAGATCGACCACCAGGCGGGCCTTGCTGGGGGAAACACGCACGTACTTGGCGACGGCGCGAACCTCGGTGGCCTCAGTTTCAATAGACTTAGTTGCCATTTACGGTTAACCCCCTATTTGGCCTTGTGGCCACGGAACGTACGAGTCGGCGCGAACTCGCCGAGCTTGTGACCAACCATGGACTCGGTAACATACACGGGCACATGCTTGCGGCCGTCGTGGACGGCGATGGTGTGACCAACCATCTCGGGGAAGATGGTGGACGCGCGGGACCAGGTCTTCACGACGTCCTTCTTGCCAGCCTCGTTCATCGCGGTGATACGCGAGAGAAGGCGAGTCTCCACGAACGGGCCCTTTTTGAGACTTCTGCTCATAAGTGCTTTCTCCTAAAACTCGGTATCCGAAATTACTTCTTACGGCGACGAATGATGTGCTGGTTCGAGACCTTCTTCTTCTTGCGCGTACGAAGGCCCTTCGTCGGCTTACCCCAGGGGGTAACAGAGGGACGACCAGAGGTGTGGTTCTTGCCCTCGCCACCGCCGTGCGGGTGGTCGACAGGGTTCATGACGGTACCGCGGACGGTCGGGCGCACGTTCATGTGACGCTTACGGCCGGCCTTGCCGATGACGATGTTGGAGTGATCGGCGTTGCCGACCTCACCGACGGTGGCGCGGCAGGTAACGAGGATGCGGCGCATCTCGGAGGAAGGCATACGGACGATAGCGTACTTGCCCTCCTTACCCATCAGCTGGCAGGAGTTACCGGCGGAACGGGCGATAGCAGCGCCCTTGCCCGGCTGGAACTCGACGGCGTGGATGAGCGTACCGACGGGAATGTCGGCGAGGGGCAGAGCGTTGCCCGGCTTGATGTCGGCGTCAGAACCGGACATGATGGTCTGACCGACCTCGAGGCCCTTGGGGGCCAGGATGTAGCGCTTCTCACCGTCAGCGTAGTGCAGCAGAGCGATGCGAGCGGAACGGTTCGGATCGTACTCGATCGTGGCAACCTTGGCGGGCACGCCGTCCTTGTTGCGCTTGAAGTCGATCACGCGGTAACGACGCTTCACGCCGCCGCCCTGGTGGCGGGTGGTGATGCGGCCGTTGTTGTTACGACCGGCCTTCTTGGGCAGGGGCTCGAGAAGAGACTTCTCGGGCTTGGTGCAGGTGATCTCGGAGAAATCGGAGATCGTCTGCCAACGCCTACCAGCGGAGGTCGGCTTAAGGTGCTTTACAGCCATTACAATCCCTTTCAATAGGAATCCGTTAGCCATCGCAGACAGGGATTCGAGGTTCTGCCTCGGGTGCGATGACACCGGACGTATACACGGTTCCGGGCGTGTCCATTTTATACGTCCAAAACCTTGAGCTCTCGCCTCCCCTATTTGGGAGGCATGAGCTCACTCAACAGCAGCGAGTCTTAGGCCTGGTTGCCAAAGACCTCGATGGTGTCGCCCTCGGCCAGCGTGACGATGGCCTTCTTCCAAGAACGGGTCTTGCCGGCGACATAGCGCACGCGCTTGGTCTTGGGCTTGACCGTCAGGGTGTTCACGCGAACGACCTTGACGCCGAAGATCTCCTCGACAGCGTCCTTGATCTGATACTTGTTAGCATCCTTGGCGACCTCGAACGTGTACTTGTTCAGCTCCATGCCGGAGAAGGAACGCTCGGACACGATCGGACGGATGATGATCTCGTGGGCGGTCATTTATGCAAGCACCTCCCCGAAGTGAGCGGCGATGTCGGCGGGCATCAGCACAGCGTTGTTGTTAACGAGATCGTAGGTGTTGGCCTCGTCAGCGGTGATGATGAACGTCTTGGGAATGTTGCGGAACGACAGGTAGGCGTTGACGTCCTCATCGCGAACGATGATGGTCAGACGCTTGCCCTCAAGACCGAGAGCCTTGAGCATGGCGACGGCAGCCTTGGTGGAAGGCTTCTCGAAGCCGTAGTCGTCGACGAGCACGAGCTCACCATCGGCCAGCTTGGCGGACAGCGCGGAGCGCATAGCCAGCTTGACCTCCTTGTTGTTCATACGCTTAGCGTAGGAACGGGGCTTGGGGGCGAAGACAACGCCACCGTGACGCCACTGGGCAGCACGGATGGAACCCTGACGGGCACGGCAGGTGCCCTTCTGACGCCAAGGCTTCTTGCCGCCACCGGAAACCTCAGAGCGACCCTTAGCAGACTGGGTGCCCTGACGCCAAGAGGCCATCTGGCACTTGACGATGTGGTGCATAACGTGGATGTTCGGCTCGATGCCGTACACCTCAGCGGCGAGCTCGGCCTCGGCGACCTTCTTGCCCTCGCTGTTCTTTACTTCAAACTTTGCCATTTAAGTGTTCTCCTTGGTATGACGCTGGGCTAAATGGGCTGGGCCCTTAGGCCATACGGATGGCGACGAGACCATTCTTGGCACCCGGGACAGCGCCCTTGACCAAGATGAGGTTCTGCTCGGCATCGATGCGGACAACGGAAAGGTTCTTGACGGTAACGCGCTCGTTACCCATGTGACCGGCCATCTTGACGCCCTTGAGGACGCGCGCAGGATAGGCGCACTGACCGATAGAACCGGGGTGACGCTGGAAGTGAGAACCATGCGTCATAGGACCGCGGCGCTGACCCCAGCGCTTGATGCGACCCTGGAAGCCCTTACCCTTGGAGGTACCGATGACGTCGACCTTCTCGACATCAGCGAAATCAGCGACGGTGACGACCTCGCCGACCTTGTGCTCCTCGCCGTTCTCGACGCGGACCTCACGAAGGAAGCGGACAGGCTCGACGCCAGCCTTGGCGAAGTGACCAGCCATGGGCTTGTTCACGTTCTTGGCCTTGATGTCGCCGAAACCGATCTGGACGGCGTCATAGCCGTCGGTTGCCTGAGTTTTAACCTGCGAGACAGCGCAGGGGCCAGCCTGGATGACCGTGACGGGAACGACGTTGTCGTCCTCGTCCCAAACCTGGGTCATGCCAATCTTGCGGCCGAGAATCATGCTGATCAAGATATGATCCCAACTCTCGCGTGGTCTTGGGACAATGCGTACACCACCGAGCGTACGCCCCTAGAGGACCACTACTTACACGACGTGCTCCCCAGCCTTGTATAGCGTCCGGACTACCTGACAACCCTATTAAGCAGGCATTTTGTCCAGCCAGAATACTCCCCTGGTTTCACACAGCTGTTTAGTATACACGACTGCGGGCGTATCCATCGAGATTCATATTTCACTCACATTGTTTACGCAGGTAAAGTGCGTGGCACGTTCCCAGTGTGCGGCGGAGGGGGCGGGCCTGAGACATATTAAGGTTGCTGCTCTACAGTCCTGCTCACGACGGAGAGCACATTAAGTGCTCTCCTGTTCGTGCGGAACTCGCGACAACCTTAATATGTCTCAGGCCCGCCCCCTCCGCCGCACACTGGGAACGCCACGTTGACGTCTGCTAAACCTTGCTCGCTCAGGCTAATGACTTTGTTGGGGGTCCACTATTTGCTGGAGGGTGAACTTACATTGATGAGGCTCGCCTTCTACTTGTAGCTTTGCCTCATCGAAGTCGAAGATCATGATGGCGCAGTTGGGGAGTTTTGTTGGGAGCTCGAAGCCCTCTGGGGCTGCAGCCTTGATGAATTGGCGACTGGCGCTGCCGTGGCTTACTGCTAGGAGGGTTTCTATGCCCTCGGCGCCCATGAGATTGGTGAGGGTGTCTACCATGCGCTCTTGCAGCGCGCGGCTTCCTTCTCCTCCGAAGGGGACCAGGTCCTCGCCCGGATCCCAAACGTCGGTGGGCAGGGCGTCGTGGGGGCCTTCTTCGAAGGTGCCGTAGCTGCGCTCGATAATGCCTTCACAGGGCTCGACTGCTGCGTCCGGGCCGAGGAGCTCGCATGCGACGAGACTTGCCGTGTCCATAGCTCGGCCTAAGGGTGATGAGACAACTTTGTCGGGGACGACGCCGTGGGCCTTGAGCCATGCGGCTGCCATTCCCGCTTGTTTGCGGCCCAGGTCGGTCAGCGGTGAATCGCAGCGGCCCTGGACCAGCTTTTTGACGTTGAACTCCGTCTGACCGTGGCGGAGTAGATACAGTTTCTTCATGCTCTCCCCTTCTGCATAACCTGCTTTGCCGGCACAGCCCTACTCGTGGGTATGTCCTACGTAGTCTTCGTCGATCGTAATCTTGGCAATCGACTTGGGATATTCCGATTCGACCCGTTGTGCCAGCGCGTGCTTTACGTCTTCGGCACTCATCTGCAGATCCGAGGGACGCACGCAGTCAAAGATCACGTTGGTGTGCGTGGGACCCGGCACGCAGCGAAGGTCGTGAATCGAGAGGCGGTTATCGATCTCCTGAGCCATTGCGTTGATACGCAGGCGCATGCTCGCCACCTTTGGATCGTCGGTCACGATGGGGTCGTAGTGAAGCGTGACGATCATGCCGTCCTCGTCCCTAAACGACTGCTCAATGTTATCGAGCGTGTCGTGACTTTCCAGCGGACTGACCTCGGCCGCCATCTCGGCATGCGCGCTTGCGAACTTCCTGCCCGGGCCGTAGTCGTGAACCATCAAATCGTGAACGCCCAAAACGCCGGGATAGCTCATGATCTTGTCTCGAATGTGCTTGACCAGCTTAGGATCGGGCGACTGACCCAAAAGCGGGCTCACCGTATCTTGAATAAGTTCAAAGCCGCTCCAGCCAATATAGGCGCCAACGGCAAGGCCAACCCATGCGTCAAGATTGATGTGCGTCACCTGCGAAACAATTGCACATGCCAGCACGGCGCCTGTGGCAAGAACATCGTTCTTGGAATCCTGGGCAGTCGCATGCAGTGTCTCGGACTCGATACGGTCGCCGAGCTTTTGGTTGAGCGCCGTCATCCACAGCTTAACAACCATCGAAAGCGCCAGGACTGCCACCAGGGCAAGCGAGAACTCGACAGGTTCGGGGTGGATGATACGCTCAAACGAGGACTTCACCAGTTCAAGGCCAATGAGAAGCACGAGCGCCGCCACGACAAGACCCGAGAGGTACTCGTAGCGACCATGGCCGTATGGATGCTCGGGGTCGGCGGGCTTGCTCGCCAGCTTAAAGCCCAGCACGCTCACGATATTCGAGCTGGCATCGGACAGGTTGTTCATGGCATCCGCCACAATCGAAACCGATCCCGACAGCACGCCAATTACGCCCTTCGCAGCGCATAGTGCCACATTGGCGAGAATACACACCACGCCAGCTAACGTGCCCACACGCGCACGGTCGCCCTGCGCACGCTTAACAATCCACTCGACCATCTACATCCGCCCCCACGGTACTACCTATATATCTATTGCTCAAACGGATTGTAGTGTAGCCACTTTGTCCCCCAGATACAAAAAAGGCCGCAACCCACACGGGCCACGGCCTTGGAATATGGCAAAGGAATCGTCCTTGTGTCGCACAGGTTTACGCGCTTGCTTCGGCCACGCTCTTCGAGGTTTCGGGTGAATCGGCTCCGTCCCCCGTCGTCTGTCCCTGCGCCGGCACCACGCCAAAGCAGTAGCTCAGCGCCGCAGACACCGCAAATGCCACACCGCCGGCAACGCAGCACCACAGCAGGTTCGAGATGCCGCCCGTGGCAAAGCCAATGACCATAAGGACATTCGTCATGCCGATGGTATAGGCCGTAACGTGGCCCACGGCCGCAACAAGGCCTCCGACGGCGCCGCCAATGGCCATGCACGTCAGGCACCTGCCATATTTAAAGCCGCAACCGTACAGCGCCGGCTCGCTTACGCCGCCAAGAATACCCGAGATTGAATAGCCCAGCATGAGTGCCTTCTCGTCCTTATCCGCAACGCGGAGCGACGCGCCAAAGGGCATGCCCCAAACGGCGAACGTCGCCATCGTCGCGGCGATCAGGATGCACGAATCCGTTCCCACACTCATAAACTGAGCATAGGCAAGCGATAGGACAACGTTGCTGACGCCTGCAATCTTAAGAAACTCCCAACCCGCGGCAAGCCCCATGAGCGTGAGCAGCGACACGATGCCACCGGAATTGCCAAGCATAAACATAAGCTGGCCCAACAGCATGCCCAGATAGCTGCCCGCCGGCGCCGTGATACACAGCGAAACCGGAACCATGACAAGCATGGTTGTAAACGGAACAAACGAAAACGCCACGGCCTTAGGGATAACGCGCTTAAAGAAACACTCCACTCGCCATAGCACGGGCACCGAGATGAGAACCGGAATAACAGTCGTCGTGTAATCGTTGACCGGCGCGGGAAGCAGACCATACACGGAAGTCATCGATGCCCCCGTCGTCGATGCGGCATCGACGAGCTTAAGCAGATCGGGCGCAATCAATACGCCGCCCAGCATCATGCCCAGCTGCTCCGAGCAACCGAGCTGGCGGGCGGCCGCCCAACCAAGATAAATGGGCAAAAAGTAGTAGCCGGCGTTATAGAGCCAACTGTAGAACAGGCGATAGATATCGGAATCGGCAGACCACAGGCCCAGCATGCCTTCGCCCATAATGACAGCGACGGTGCGGAACAACGCCGCGCAGACAATAAACGGCAGCGCCGACATCATGCTTTTGGACAGATAGTCCACCACGGCCATGGCGTTTGATGAAACCGACGTTGTAAACGAGGTGTTAGAAACTTGTAGCATGGAACGCCTTTCCCAATATGACATGCGGGCTGTCCCTTTGTCACATCGTGCGGTACTGACCGATTGCGCGGTACTTTTCGTAGCGGAGGTTTGTGAGGGTCGCGTCGTCGAGCTGCCCAAGCGTATCGAAGGCATCAAATGCCGAGGACATGACGGCACCGGCGATCTCCTCATGCGACAGGCCCCTATCGTCAACAATGCCGTCGATGATGCCGAGCGCCAACAGATCGGGGGCCGTGAGCTTAAGCGCCTCGGCGGCCTCATTCGCGCGCTCGGTATCCTTCCACAGGATCGACGCACAGGCCTCGGGGCTCACGACCGAATAGGCCGAGCTCGAAAGCATAAAAATGCGATCAGCCACGGACAGCGCCAGTGCGCCACCGGATCCGCCCTCGCCCGTAACAACGGAAACAATCGGTGTCTTAAGGCCGCTCATCTCCATGAGATTCTGGGCAATCGCCTCGCCCTGGCCGCGCTCCTCGGCACCGATGCCGCAAAACGCACCCGAAGTATCGACCAGGCACAGAACCGGTCGACCAAACTTTTCGGCCTGGCGCATAAGGCGACGCGCTTTGCGATAGCCCTCGGGATGCGCCATGCCAAAGTTGCGGCGCATACGCTCTTTGGTCGTGGTGCCGCGCTCGATGGCGATGACCGTTACGGGGCGTCCGTCTTTCCAGCCAATGCCAGCCACCACAGCGGCGTCGTCGCCAAAGTAACGGTCGCCGTGCAACTCCACAAATCCGTCGAGGCCCAGCGAGATCATCTCACCCGCCGTGGCTCGATCTGCCGAGCGGGTCTGCTTGACAATCTCGAGCGCGGTTTTTGGTGCCGTCGAGCGCTTGAACAAGTGTCCCAGCTTTTTGCCGCGGCGACCCGTATGCACGATTTCATGCGGTGCCCCCAGGCCGGGTGCGTGCCCTTCGTGCAGTGCCAGCAGCTCGCCTACCGTGAGCGCAATCTCGCCACGCGGAACAACGGCATCGCAAAAGCCATGCTCCAGCAAAAACTCGGAGCGCTGGAATCCTTTGGGCAGGCGCTTGTGCATGTTCTGCTCGATCACGCGCGGACCGGCAAACGCCGTCAGGGCATCGGGCTCGGCCAGGATAATGTCGCCCTCCATGGCAAAACTCGCGGTTACGCCTCCGGTCGTGGGATCGGTGAGCACCGTGATATACAGGCCGCCCGCCTCACTGTGGCGCCTAACCGCCGCAGAAATCTTGGCCATCTGCATAAGCGATGTCACGCCCTCTTGCATGCGCGCACCGCCCGAAACGGTAAAGCCGACAACTGGCAATCCAAGCTCGGTCGCTCGCTCAAATGTGCGACAGATCTTCTCGCCCACCACGGAACCCATCGAGCCCATCATAAAGTTGGCGTCCATAAAGAAGAGCGCCGTATCGCAACCGCAGATTTTGCCCTTGCCGCACACAACGGCATCGCGCTCGCCCGAACGTTCGCTCACGCTCTTGAGCTTGTCGGCATAGCCGGGAAACGAAAGGAAGTCCTCCGGCGCCAGACTGGCATCCCATTCCTCAAACGTGCCCTCGTCAATCGTCATGCGCATGCGGTCGCGCCCGCTCACGCGAAAGTGTTTGCCGCAACGAGGGCAGACCTCGAGGTTGTCGTGCAGGCGCGCCTCATCGATCACGCGGCGGCACTCCGGGCACTTGATAAACACGTGGCGCGCGGGAAACTCGGCGCACGACTCGGTCATCGGTCCCTCGAGGACGTTGACCGTCTTCGCTTTTCTATTCATCAGCATAGAGATGCCCCATCAGATCGGTGTGGTACATGCCCGACAAGAACTCATCGTTTGCAAGCACGTCGAGCTGAAGCTCGCTGTTTTCGCTCACGCCCTCAATCACGAGCTCGCCCAAAGCCGAGCGCATCTTGCGAATGGCGCCGTCGCGCGTGGGCGCACACACGATAAGCTTGCCGAGCATGGAGTCGTAGTACGGCGGAACGTTCGCACCGGTAAACATGGCCGAATCCCAGCGCACGCGCGGACCACCCGGCACACGCAACGCGGTGACCGTTCCGCATGACGGCAGAAAGTCCGGCGTTTCGGCATTGATGCGGCACTCCATGGCGTGGTTACGGACCGGTACGTCCTCCTGCTCAAAGGGCAGGGACTGGCCGGCTGCCACGCGCAGCTGCCACTTGACCAAGTCGGTATCGGTCACAAACTCCGTGACCGGATGCTCAACCTGCAGACGCGTGTTCATTTCCATAAAGTAGAAATTGCCGTCGTCCGAGTACAAAAACTCGATGGTGCCGGCTCCCTCGTAGCCGACGGCACGAGCCAGGTCGCGTGCCGCCTTGTGCATGCGAGCACGAATGTCGTCGTGTCCGTCGAGGCACGGCGCAGGGCTCTCCTCGATTAGCTTTTGGTTGCGGCGCTGCACCGAGCACTCGCGCTCGCCGAGCGAAAACACATGGCCCTGCTTATCGGCCATAATCTGCACCTCGACATGGTGCGCCGGCGCGACGAACTTCTCCATGTAGCACTCGCCGTCGCCAAAAACGGCCTCGCCCTCGGCGCGTGCTTCAATAAAGGCCTTTGCCGCGTCTTCCACGCGCTCGACCTTGCGAATACCGCGACCGCCGCCACCTGCACGCGCCTTGATGAGCACGGGGCAGCCAATGCGCTCGGCCTCCGCCGTTGCCTCCTCGGGACTTTTGAGCAAATCGCAGCCCGGCACGATGGGCACGCCCGCCGCGGCAGCCGTTCGACGTGCGGCGTCCTTGTCGCCCATGCTGTCGATCACCTTGGCCGAAGGACCAACAAACGCCAAGCCATACTTGTCGCAGTCGCGCACGAAGCTCGCCTTCTCGGAGAAAAAGCCATAGCCGGGATGAATTGCCTTAGCTCCCGACTTTACGGCACAGGTGAGCACGGCATCGTCGTTGAGGTAACTCTCGGCAAGACGCGGACCGCCGATGCAATACGCCTCGTCGGCAAGCTGCACGTGCAGCGCGTCCGCATCGGCCGTGGAATAAACGGCGACGGTCTTGATGCCCATATCGCGGCACGCGCGGATAACACGGACCGCGACTTCGCCGCGGTTGGCGATGAGCACTTTGTCGAACATGAAGCCTTCCTTAACTTTCGTGCATGAGTGCAAAAGACATGTCGGCGCGGCAACAGACCTCACCGTTGACGCTTGCAGTACCCGTCGCAAAGCGGAACGGCCCGCGCGCACGCGTGATGGAGCACACCAGATCCACCGTGTCGCCCGGTCGCACCGGACGCTTAAAGCGCACCTTGTCCAGACTCGTGTAGAACGGCGTCGCGCCGCGTGCCTCCTCATCGCCCATCAGCAACACGCAGCAGTTTTGGGCGAGCATCTCGCACTGGATCACGCCGGGGACCACCGGGTTTCCCGGAAAATGCCCCTGCAAAAAGTATTCGTCGCCCGTAATCGTGATCTTGCCGTGGGCCTCGTCGCCCACCAGCTCGGCTTCGTCGAGCAAAAGCATCGGCTCGCGATGCGGCAACAGTTCTTTAAGCTCTTCTTTGTTCATGGATATCACCTATCCGATCCTCATGAGGCAGCTGCCGAACTCCACGAGGTCGCCGTCGGCCACGCAGATCTCGAGCACCTCGCCATCCGCCTCTGCCGTCACCTCGTTGAGAACCTTCATGGCCTCGATGATGCAAAGGGTCTCGCCAGCCTTGACCTTGGAGCCCACGTGCACAAACGGTTCGTCGCCCGGCGCCGGGGCAGCATAGAAAACGCCGACCATGGGAGCGGTCACCTCGGTGCCCTTGGGCTCCGGTGCGGCGGCAGGTGTCTGCGCGGCGGGCTCCGGTGCGGCAGGCGCGACTGTGGGAGCTGCAACTGGAGCGGCCATAGCGCTCGGCATGGGCATGGGCACGGCAACCGGCTGTGCGGCGCTCGCGCGCTCGAGTTCGACCGCGGTGCCATCGGGCTCCTCAACGCGTACGCGCGTGAGGCCGCGGTCCTCCATAACATCGGCTATCTCGGCAAGTCTTTTGGAATCCATGCTCTAGCTCCTTGCATATCTACGCAGCGCGATGGCGGCGTTGTGTCCGCCAAAGCCCAGGTTGGTCGAAAGCGCCCAGGTAAGGTCGGCGCGAACCGCGCGATTGGGCGTGTAGTCAAGATCGCAGGCGGGATCGGGCGTGTGGTAGTTAATGGTCGGCGGCACCACGCCCTGCTCGAGCGCCATGGCGCAGGCCATGACCTCGATGGCGCCCGTGGCACCGATCATGTGGCCGGTCATCGACTTAGTCGACGAGACGTGCGCGGCGCGCGCCGCGTCCTCGCCGAGCGCACGCTTAATGCCCGCCGTCTCGGACGAATCGTTGAGCTTGGTCGATGTGCCGTGAGCATTGATGTAGAGACCCTCGGAAGGCCTGACGTCGCCCTCGGTCACCGCCAGCGATATCGCGCGGGCAATGCCGGCAGCCTCGGGATCAGGGCTCGTGATGTGATAGGCATCATCGGTGTTGCCGTAGCCCACGACCTCGGCATAAATGTGCGCACCGCGCGCCTGCGCATGTTCCATGCTCTCGAGCACGAGCACGCAGGCGCCCTCGCCCATCACAAAGCCGTCGCGGTCTGCATCGAACGGACGGCAGGCCGTCGCGGGATCGGGGTTGGCGGTCAATGCGCGGCAGGACGTAAAGCCCGCAACGGCATCGGGGATAATTGCGGCCTCGGCGCCGCCCGCGAGGATCGCGTCGGCATAGCCGTGCTTGATGGCGCGGAACGCCTCGCCCACCGCATGGGCCGAGGTTGCGCACGCGGTCACCACGGGCAGGGTCGGGCCCTTTGCCTTGTGGCGGATTGCGATATTGCCCGATGCCATGTTGGGGATCATCATCGCGATCATATAGGGCGATGCGCGGCGGGGCCCACGTTCGGCAATCGTATGGACGTTGTCGACGAGCGTCGTCATGCCGCCCACGCCCGAGCCCACGTAGACGCCCAGGCGCTCGCGATCGATGGCGCCTTCGACATCAAAGCCCGCATCGTGCATGGCTTCGTCCGAAGCCGCCATCGCAAACTGAACGCAGGGGTCGAGATGCTTGGCGTCACGCTTGCCAAAGTACTCGTTGCCGTCAAAGCCCTTGACCTCGGCTGCCACCTTGACGGCAAACGCATCGGTATCGAAGTGCGTGATCGGGCCGATGCCGCACGTGCCGGCGCACATGGCCGCCCAGGTGGCAAGCGCGGTGTTGCCGAGCGGCGACACGGCACCGATACCGGTGATTGCAACTCTCTGTTCCATCATGGTCTCCTCATCCAAGCCGTTCTTCGGCCCTGGTTTCTACATCGCCATTCCGCCGTCGACGCGTACAACTTCGCCCGTAATGTAGGCAGCTGCATCGTTCACTAAAAATCGCACCACACCGGCCACCTCTTCGGGCTGCGCCATACGCTTAAGGGGAATCTGCTCCTCGGTTACCGTACGCACCTTCTCCGAGAGCTTTGCCGTCATATCTGTCTCGACAAACCCGGGGGCGACCGCGTTCACTCGTACACCGCGGGGCGCAAGCTCGCGCGCCACCGCCTTGGTCAGGCCGATCACGCCCGCCTTGGAGGCAGCGTAGTTGACCTGCCCGGCATTGCCCATCAGGCCCACAACCGAGCTCATGTTGACGACGCAGCCGCCGCGCTGGCGCATCTGTCTCTTATACACATCTGACGCTGCCGACGACTAGTCGAGTGTAGAT
>URIK01000007.1 GCA_900547855.1 uncultured Collinsella sp.
GGAGATGTGTATAAGAGACAGGCCAAGGTCCGCGCGGCGCTTGCCGCCAAGGCCGCCCGCGACAAGCAGAAAAAGGAGGCGTAAGGTCCATGGCTCATCGCTCCGTAATTCCGTTTGGCCCGCAGCACCCGGTGCTGCCCGAGCCGCTTCATCTGGACCTGGTGATCGAGGACGACCGCGTCATCGAAGCAATTCCGCAGATCGGCTTTGTGCACCGCGGACTCGAGAAGCTCACCGAAAAGCGCGATATGCATCAGTTTTGCTACATCGCCGAGCGCATCTGCGGCATCTGCGCCGTGGGCCATAGCTGTGGCTACGCCAGCGCCTGCGAGCGCATGCTCGGCATCGAGGTGCCTGGTCGCGTGCAGTATATCCGCACCATTCTGCATGAGCTTTCGCGCATTCACTCGCACCTGCTGTGGCTGGGCCTGCTCGCCGATGCCTTTGGCTTTGAGGCGCTGTTCTATCGTTCGTGGACGCTGCGCGAGCAGATTCTCAAGATCTTTGAGAGCACTTGCGGCGGTCGCGTGATTCTGTCGATTAACGAGATTGGCGGCCTTAAACACGACATTGAGGATTCCGAGCTGGCGGGTATTGTCCAGACGCTCGACGCTATGCGCCCTGACTACGAGGCCGTGGTGCATACATTTTTGGACGACAATAGCTGCGGCGAGCGCCTGCATAGCGTGGGCGTGATCAGCAAGAAGGACGCGCTGGATCTGTCGATGGTCGGCCCGTTCGGTCGCGCCTCGGGCGTGGATTATGACGTGCGCATGTTCGGTGACGGTGCCTATGCGGACTTGGCTGCGTTTGAGCCGATTGTTGCCACCGATGGCGACTGTTATGCCCGCTGCCAGGTGCGTTGTGCCGAGGTTACGCAGGCCATGGACATTATCAAGGAGCTTGTCGGCAAGATTCCGCACGACGGTATCGGCGGGCGTACCAAGCTCACGCCGGCCGACGGCGCGCGCGGCGAGGTTGTGATTGAACAGCCGCGCGGCGAGGCATATTACTATGTGCGCGGTAACGGCACCAAGAACCTGGACCGTTTCCGCGTGCGCACGCCGACGTCGCAGAACCTGGCGGGTCTGACGCATGCGCTGCAGGGCGTGCTCCTTGCCAACGTGCCCATGATTATCCTGACCATCGACCCCTGCATTAGCTGCACGGAAAGGTAGGCGCGGCATGAGTTTACTGACATTTGCCAAGACGGCCTTGGGCTCTATGGTCAAGCAGCCGGTAACGGTGTGCTATCCGCAGGAGAAGCTCGCGGCACCCGAGCGCCTGCGCGGGCATATCGTTAACGACATGAACGTGTGCATCTGCTGTGGCATGTGCGCGCGCCGCTGCCCGGCGGGCGCACTCGCGGTCGATCGCAAGGGCGGAACGTGGTCGATCGACCCGTATGCCTGTGTGGTGTGCGGCGAGTGCATCGAAAGCTGTCCTAAACACTGCCTGAGCATGGACACCGCCCGCACTCCGGTTGCGGCGGACAAGACTCCCACGGTAGAAACCAAGCCGGAATAGCGCTGGAATAGGGGCCGGTGGGGCAAAAATGCCCCACCGGCCCCGCGCTTAAACGCGCGGTTGTGCCGTCGCGAACAAAACTATGCCGGATTACTACGATAAATCGCCCACCTCCAACCACACCGCATTTGGCAAAATCAAAACCGCAGGTAGACGGCTTGTAGTTTTGCGAAAAAATCACGCGTGGTCGGGAATCTTGTTTTTATCGTAGTAAACCGGCATAGTTTTGAAATGACACCATATTCGTAACAGCACTTGATCTCCCGTGGACAGAGGGAAACGGATCATTTTGGCCTCGCGAGGACATCCGTGTGGCCCGTTCGCCATGAAATGGGCCTATCTACTACGTTTGGGCGGCGTCCCTCAACCACGGCAAAAAATGCGAAAAGAAAACCGCAGGTAGAACGCCTGCGGTTTTCTGGAAAACGGGGGTATGGTCAAGGGTATCGAGTCAAACGTAGTAGATGGGCAGGTTTCGTGGCGAGCGGTTCCGGGTGATTCCTTGGGGACGGAGGAAAACGGATCATTTTGGTCCCGCGAGGCTTGCGGAGGCGCTCGTGCAGAGCCGCTCGGACAAAACTATGCCGGTTTACGGGGCTAAGTCACGCGCTCCCAACCATGCCGATATCCGTGAAAATAAAACCGCAGGTAGACAAGCCGTCATTTTACGGAAAACGCGGGTATGGATGGGGGCCCTGAGCTTAGCCCCGTAAACCGGCATAGTTTTGAAATGGCATTAAATCGATAACAGCTATTTTGCTCTGTCGGAGCGGTTGGCCGTTGGGTAATTACCCTCGCAGGTAGGCGATGGCGATCTGCGTGCGGTTGCGTAGCCCCATTTTGGCTAGGATCGAGCTGATGTGGTTGCGCACGGTGCCTTCGCCCATGTAGGCGGTGGCGGCGATCTCCTTGTTGTCGAGGCCGCGGGCGATGAGCTCGGCGACTTCGAACTCGCGGTCGGTTAGGCCGGCAAAGGCTGTGGGCCGGCGGGGCGCGTCGGCTTCGGTGCCCGCCCCATTAAAATCGATATCCTCGATCGCCTTGCCCTCGAGCACGCGTTTGCCATCCATGACCTGTGCCAACGCCGGCGGAATGGCGGCGACATCGGTCTTGATCAGGTAGCCGCGGGCGCCCAGTTTAAGCGCCGACACAATGTACTCGTCATCCGAGAATGTCGTCAGAAACACCACGCGCGCCGTGGGGTCGCGCTCAAGGATTTCGCGTGCCGCCGAAAGGCCGTCGCGTCCCGGCATCTGAATGTCGAGCAGCGCGATGTCGGGCGCGTGCTCGCTGTAGAGCGCGACCGCCTCGTCGCCATTGGCGCCGGTGCCCACCACTTCGATCTGCGGCTGGGCGCCCAGGATAATCTTGAGCGAATCGACCACTAAGCGGTCGTCGTCGACAACGATGAGCCTCATCGGTCCTCATCTCCTTGCTGTTTGGGAACGGTGGCAAATACACGCCAGCCGCCGGCGCCGGCGCGCGGGCCGGCGGTGAAGGTGCCGCCAAGCGCCTCGATGCGCTCGCGCATGGAGGCGAGCCCCATGCCCTCCGCAGCGCCGCGGCCGCTTGCTTGGACCCCGCCCGCGCCATCGTCGGTAACGACAAGCTGGTAAAACGACGGATGTTCCATGCATCGTACGGTGACGGTCTGGGCGCAAGCGTGGCGCATGGTATTGGAGAGTGCCTCGCGCAGGACCGCTGCAAAGCAGTTGGCGACATTTGCGGGCGCATGCTCGGCCAAAACTTCAAGCTCAATCTGCGGGCCGCCGTCCGAGCGCGCGCCTTCAACAATGCGTTCGAGCTGCACGGAAAGGTCGACGGCGTTGTCGTTGAGCGCGTGGACGCTGGTGCGCACAAGCTGGAGCGCCTCGTCAACCGTGCGTTTGACGTCGGCGAAATCGGCGGCGACGCCGGGCTCGTCGGCGTGGACCACGCGTAGGGCTTCGGCCTGCAGCGAGGCGCGCGTGAGCTGGTGCCCGACGTTATCGTGGATCTCGCGCGCGATGCGGGCGCGTTCGGCGAGCGTCGCGAGCTCGACTTCGTAGTCCTGGCGGTCGGCAAGGTCGCGGTTGCGCGCTTCGAGCGCGAGGGCTCGTTCTTGCAGCCCGTCGCGGGTACGGCGCATGCGCTGTTGCTCGCGCTCCAGCTGGGCGGTACGTAGCGATAGCAAGGTGGCGGCAACCGAAAGGATGGCGGTCAGCAGGAGCGTTCGGGTGGTGAGCGCGCCGCCGCGAAGGTCCGCGACAAGCGCGCAGACAAACACGGCGCCAATCGCCAGCGCGGGCCAGATGCGTTCACGGCGCACGCGTCGCGCGATGTCATAGAGGGCGAGGGGCGCAAACGGCACAAACGGCGGTATAAAGACGGCCGCGATGATGTAAACGTAGCTCGCGGCCTCGCTTGCACGGCGCGTGCGTTCTCCCTGTGCCGCCTCGGCCAGCGAGGTGGCAATAACGCCAAGGCAAAACGCCGCGACTAGGCGAGCGTCCACAGCAAGACCCATGGCGGCCGCAATACAGCACGCCAGCACGATCGATTTGTCGAAAAGCCTGTTCATACGGGTATTGTACGCGAAGCCGCGCGTGGTGGAGGGGCCGCCTGCGCAACTGTGACATTCCTCCCACGCGGCAAATCGGGGGCGTCGGCAGGCCACGCGGCCAAGCCTCGCACTCGTGACAAAGCTCACTGGTGCGCGCCGGCGGCTCCTGCGATGATGCAATCGTACCGGGCCGCAATCAACGGAAGGGCCGCCTCATGACAGACATCGTCCACGTCGAAAACCTCGTCAAGCGCTATGACGATCTTATCGCGCTCGACCACTTTAACCTGAGCATCGCCCCCGGCGAGATCTTTGGCCTGCTCGGCCCCAACGGCTCGGGCAAAACCACGTCCATCAACTGTATCCTGCAGCTGCTTGCCTACGATAAGGGCACCATCGAGTTGTTCGGCGAGCCCATGACGCCCGCCCGCTACGACCTCAAGCGCCGCATCGGTGTGGTGCCGCAGCAGGTGGCGGTGTTCGACGAGCTCACCGTGCGCGAGAATATCGACTATTTCTGCAGCCTTTACGTTAGCGACCGTAAGCGCCGCCGTGCGCTGGTGGACGAGGCGATCGACTTTGTCGGCCTGGGCGACTTTGCCAAGTTCCGCCCCTGCAAGCTCTCGGGCGGCCTGGCACGTCGCCTCAACATTGCCTGCGGCATTGCGCACAAGCCCGAGCTCATCTTCTTTGACGAGCCCACGGTGGCAGTCGACCCGCAGAGTCGCAACGCCATCCTGGAGGGCATCTGCCGCTTGCGCGACGAGGGCGCCACGGTGGTGTATACCAGCCATTACATGGAGGAAGTCGAGCAGATTTGCAGCCGCATCATGATCATGGACGGCGGACGTGTGCTGGCGCAGGGCACCAATGACGAGCTCAAACGCATGATTCAAATGGGCGAGCGCGTGACGGTCGAGGTCGGCGCCGTCGAGACCGCCACGGTCGAGCGGCTGCGCGCCCTCGAGCACGTGCTTTCGGTTGAGCTGTCCGGCGGCGAGCTCGTCTGCACCTGCGAAGCGAGCCCGCACAATTTGGTCGACATCCTCGACACGCTGCGCGCCGCCGACGTGGCGCTCGGCCGCGTGTGGAGCGAGCCGCCGACCCTCAACGACGTGTTCCTCGAGATCACCGGCCGCGAGCTGCGCGACTAGGGGGCAGTCATGTTCAACACCATCATCACTACGGTCAAGACGCTGCTGCGCCGGCCGAGCACGTGGGTCTGGGGCGCGATCTTTCCCATTGCGCTTTCCACGATGTTCATGTTTATGTTCGCGAACCTCAGCTCCGACGGCAAGATCGACCCGGTGCCGGTTGCCGTCGTGTCGGACGAGGCCTGGGACGCCTCGACCTTTAAGGACGTGGCGACCTCGCTTGCCAAGGAGAGCGACGACCAACTGCTCGAGATCCACGAGTGCGACGACGCAGCCGATGCGAACCGTGCGCTCAAGGCCGGCGAGGTCGCGGGCATCTATGCGGTCGACGACGCGGGTACGCCCAAACTCACGCTGCTTTCGAGCTATGACAGCTCGCGTGCGTCGTCGGTGCTCACCGACCGCAGCATTCTGGAAACGGTGGCAAGCTCGTATACACAAAATGCCGAGCTCATGTCCCAGATTGCCCAGGACAACCCGGCGGCGCTCGCCGACCCGGAGGCGGTTGCGCGCGCCCTGTCGCTCGAGGGCAGTACCCGCCGCGTAAGCCTGACACGCACCACACCCGATGGCACGGTCATCTACCATTACGCGCTCTTTGGCCTGGTCGCGATGATGTCTGCCGAGTTTGCCGCCTTGAGCGTCGTCGATCTGCAGCCCAATCTGTCGGGCCTTGGCGCGCGTCGCTGCGTGGGCGGCCTTTCCAAGACGGCGTCGCTGGCCGGCATCTTTGTCGGCTCGTGGCTGGTTTCCTTCGCCTCGATGGCGATCGCAATCGGCTACGTGCGCCTGGTCGTGGGCGTCGACTTTGGCGGCCGCGAGGGGCTGTGTCTGGTGGGCGGCGCCGCTTCCGCGCTTGCCGCCACGGGCCTGGGACTCTTTGTGGGCACACTTCCCGTTAAGGGCGGCAAGGCGTCCAAGTCCGGCATCCTCACGGGCTTTGCTACCACGTGCGCCCTGTTCGCCGGCCTCTACGGCGAGCCGGCGATGGCGCTTGCCGACGACGTCGCCCGCGCCTGCCCGGCCGAGTGCTGGTTCAACCCCGTCAAGCTCATCTGCGACATGTTCAATCGCCTGTATTTCTTTGAGGACCTGGGGCCCTTCGCTGTTCGCGCGGGCGCGCTCGTCCTGATGGCCCTGGTGTTTGTCGCCGCCGCTACGCTGATCTTTGGAAGGAGTCGCTATGAGCACCTTTAAGACCGCGCTTCGCATGGCGCTGGCGCACCCGTTCTACCTGCTCATCTATACGGTGTTCATCTCGCTCATGGGCGTATTCATCGCGGCATCGGTGAGCTGGAACTCGTCGCAGCTCACCGAGTACAAGCCCTACGATGCCAACGTGATCGTGGTCGACCGCGACGACAGCGACCTTTCGCGTGCGCTTACCAAGCATTTGGGTTCGCGTTTTGAGCTGGTCACGGGCATCGGCGACGATACGTACGACCTTGCGGACGCGCTCTCCAAGAGCAACAGCGCCAAGGGCAGCGCCGACTGCGTGTTCTTTATCCCGGAGGAGTTTGAGGACGACCTCGTTGCGGCTGCCCGCGCGGGGGAGGCCCTGCCCAAGCTCGACGTGACCTACGGTTCCGGCACCATGGCGGCGGCGCTTTCGTCTGCCGAGGCCTCGCGCTGGATCTCGCTCGCGGGCGCTGCGGCGGCGCTTGGGCCCGCTGCTTCTAACGGCGACGTTGCCAAGGCCGCCGAGCATGCCGCTGCAAAGCGCGCGGAGGTCCAGATCGAGCAGGTCAAGGTCGACTCGACGGCTGCCGCCACGCTCGAGTCGTATTTCAACTTTGGCGCGTACGCGATTATCTCGTCGGTCATCGTATCGGTGGGGTTGGTGTTCTCGGGCATGAACGAGCCCGAGCGCGTGCGTCGTATGGATGCCGGCCCGGTCTCCGAGCGCCAGCGCTCGCTTGCCGTGTTCGCGGCTGCCGCTGTGCTCACCGTCTGCATCTGGTTTGTGTCGAGCATGATGGGCGTCGTGGGCTTTGCCGGCGCGGTTGCCGAGGTCGGCGTGGGTCGTGTGTGCCTGGCGCTGGCGGCGACGTTTGCCCTGGCGTGCACGCCTCTGGCCGTTGGCTTTGCGCTGTCGAGCCTGGGTGCGCGCGAGGAGCTGCTTAACGGTGTGGGCAACCTGCTCGGCATGCTCATGACGTTTTTGGGCGGCGCTTGGATGCCGCTGTCGCTGATGGGCTCGGCCGTGCAGACGGTGGCGCACTTTGTGCCGACGTATTGGGTGAACGATGCGATTGGCAAAGCGCTCGCTTCGGATCTGACGTCCACCGTGTTGGGCGACATCGCCTGCGACCTGGGCGTCACCGTGCTCTTCGCCGCCGCCATTGCCGCCGTAGGCCTGGCCCTCTCACGCGCCAAATCCCGCGCCTAGTCTGAAATAAATCCTAGGCCTCGCCCCAAAATAGTTCGCCAAGGTTTACTATTACGTTCATAAAGTAGTACGAGGCTAACAATGGGGGATACCATGGCAACGCAGGAAGCCTACGTCCAGGTTAAGGATCTCAAAAAGCACTACGGCGACGGTGATGCGCGCCTGACGGTACTTGATGGCATCGACGCGTCCATCAACCGCGGCGAGATCTGCGTCATGCTGGGGCCCTCGGGCTCGGGCAAGTCGACCTTTCTCAACCTGATTGGCGGCCTGGAGGATGCCGACGGCGGCTCCATCATGGTGGACGGCTGCGACCTCACGGTGCTCAAACCTACCGACCTGGGCGAGTATCGCCGCCGTGAGCTGGGCTTTGTCTTCCAGTTCTACAACCTGGTGCCCGATCTCACCATCAAGGAAAACATCGAGGTCACGGCGCACCTGTCCAAAAACCCGCTCAATGTCGACGACCTCTTGCGTTCGCTGGTCCTTTACGAGCATCGCAACAAGTTCCCGCGCCAGGTCTCGGGCGGCCAGCAGCAGCGCTGTGCCATCGGCCGTGCGCTCGTCAAAAACCCGGGCCTGCTGCTGTGCGACGAGCCCACGGGCGCGCTTGACTACAAGACGTCCAAGGAAATCTTGCAGCTCATGGAGGATGTCAACCGCACCTACGGCTGCACCATCATCATTGTCACCCACAATGCCGCCATCGCGCGCATGGCCAATCGCGTGCTGCGCCTGCGCGACGGGCACATCGTCGAGGATGAGCTCAACGAGTCGCCCGTCGCGGCCGCCGAGCTCGATTGGTAGGCGGCGCCATGACACCTCTCGCAAAACGTCTCCCGCGCGAGCTGCGCCGCAATATCGGCAAGTACCTGGGCATCTTTTTGCTTATGTGCGGAAGCATCGCTCTCACCTCGGGCTTTTTGCTCGCAGCGCATTCCATCGGCTGCCTTATCGACGACATGCGCGATGCGTACACGATTGAGGACGGCCGCGTGACCACCTCCTTCGAGGCCACCGACGATCAACTCAAGGCCGCCGAGGATGCAGCCGGCGACGTCGGCGGCGTCACGCTCTACAAGAATTTCTCCATCGACGCCATCATCAAAAAGGCCGCTGGCGACGATGGCACCAAGCGCACGCTGCGCACCTATGCGCACCGCAGCAAGGTCGATATCGCGTCCTACTGTGAGGGCAAGGAACCCAAGGCGGATGACGAGGTGGCCATCGACCGTGTCTTTGCCACCAATAACGACCTCGCCGTGGGCGATAAGGTCGAGCTTGAGGGCCGCACCTACACCATCTGCGGCATCATGACCCAGCCCGATAGCCAGGCGCTGTTCCTCAACAATTCGGACTTTACGGTGAACACCATCACCTATGGCGTGGCCGAGGTCACCGACGCCGGCTTTGCCGCGCTCGAGGATGCCGGCGGCGCGCCTGCCTACACCTACTCCTTCACCTTTACCGATCGCGATCTTTCCACCGCAGACCGCATCGACGCCGAGCAAGATATGGTCGAGGCGCTGACCGATGCCGATGCGCGCGTGGACGATCTGATCGATGCCGATTCCAATCAGGGCATTGGCTATGCGCGCGACGACGTGAACGGCGACTCCATGATGTGGATGACGCTGCTCGACATCATCATCGTGATCATGGCGTTCGTCTTTGTGGTCCTTACCGACGCCACCATCGAGGAGGAGAGCGCCATCATCGGCACGCTGCTCGCCAGCGGCTATCGTCGACGCGAGATCGTGCTGCACTACCTTGCGCTTCCCGCTATCGTGGGCGTGGTCGCGGCGCTTTTGGGCACTGCGCTCGGCATTGTGTTCTTTACCGAGCCCATGCGCAGCCTCTATTACGGTTCGTATGGCCTGCCGCCCTTCCAGGTGCACTGGAGCTGGGAGATCTTTGTGAAGTGCGCCGTGGTTCCCGCCGCCGCGCTCATCCTCATCACGCTGGTGGGCCTGCTTCGCAAGATGGGCAAGACGCCGTTGCAGTTCCTTCGTCACGAGGCGAGTGGCAAATCGGGCACCAAGCGCGGCTTGCAGCTGCCGGAGCGCATGGGTTTTGTTTCCCGCTTCCGCCTGCGTATCTTCCTGCGCAACCTGGGCAACTTCGCCACGCTCTTCGTGGGCATTGCGTTTGCCTCGCTGCTGCTGCTCTTTGGCCTGGCGATTCTGCCCACGATGACGCACTACGCGGACAACCTGGAGACAAGCCTGGTCGCCGAGCACCAGTACACGCTCAAGGCGCCGCTGGAGCTCGAGGGCACTGCCGAGGAGCGCGAGCAGTGGTCGGCACTCGAGCGCTTGCAGTCGGTTGACGGCGCGCTGCTTTCCGCCGCTCAGGATGCCGATGACGAGCTTGACGACGCGGCCGATGCGGCGCAGACAGCAGCCGATGCCGCGACCAGCGCTCCGTCTGCCGAGAACCTGGCCGCAGCGCAGGATGCGCTTGCCAAGGTCCAGGACAAGAAGGATGCGCTCTACGCGCGCCTTGACGATCTTGCCGATGCCCTCGGCTGCGACCGCGGCGAGGCTATCGACCTGATCGACAAGGCCTCTAAGATCGACACCGACAACGATGATATCCACCCGGTCAACACGATCGACAACGGTGCAGGCGCAATCGCGCAGGCCGAGAAATACGCCGTCTACCAGCTGCAATACGATCGCGGCGACGGAAATGGCGAGGAGACGATTTCCGTCTACGGCATCTCGCCCGATTCGCGCTATTGGAAAGACCTCAACGTCGGCGACGGACGCGTCGTCTTTGGCGGCGGCCTGCTCGACAAGTTTGGCTGGAGCGAGGGCCAGAAGGTCACGCTCATCGACAAGTACGAGGGCGAGCATTATTCCCTTGAGTACGCGGGCAAGGGCTGTGCCTGGGGCTCCAAGTCGGACATGAATATCTATATGAGTATCGACGACTTTAACGAGCTGTTCGACAACGACGCCGCCTACTTTAACGGCTATGTGAGCGACGAGAAGCTCGACCTCGATGCTCGTTACTTTGCCGGCGACACCACGCCCGACGACATGCGGGCCGTGGGCGACCAGTTCATCGGCATGATGAGCAAAATGATCGGAATGATGATCGGGCTCGCGGTGTTTATCTTCCTGCTGTTTATGTACCTGCTGACCAAGGCGGTGATCGACCACAGCGCCCGTTCGATCAGCTACATGAAAGTCTTTGGCTATCGCGATAGCGAGATCTCGCATCTGTACATCCGCTCGATCACGCTGTGCGTGGCGGCGTCGCTCGTGCTGAGCCTGCCGGTCATTATTGGCTCGCTCACGGCCATCTTCCGCTCGATGCTGCTCGCCTACAACGGCAATATCGAGATCTACGTGCCCGCTTGGTCCATGGCTGCATGCGTCGGCATTGGCTTTGCGACCTATCTGGTCGTGGCACTGCTGCACACGCGCTCCATCAAGCGCGTGAGCCTCTCCGAGGCGCTGAAGGTCCAGGAATAGAGAACCGCCCGCACGCGGGGGCACGAACCGAAGGAAGGGTGCCCCCGCGTTATTTGCCCGCCAGGCCCGACGTGGGCAAACGCGCGCAACGTCAGACTTCCCCGAACAGAAGGAGACCCATGGCAAGATCGGCAGAGGAGCTCAAGCAGCTCTCCATCAAGGAGTTCACCGAGGCGGCAAAGGTCTACGAATCCGGCCATGCCGGCATTTACGAGATGTGCAAGGACGACTATCCGCAAATGCTCGAGGAGCTTGAGCTCGAACCGTTCGAGGACGCGCTCGACGTGGGCTGTGGAACCGGAGCCGTCCTAGAACTGCTCCACGCCCGGTACCCCAGCAAGCACTTGACTGGACTCGACCTCACACCCGGGATGATCGACGTCGCCCGGGCAAAGCAGCTCGATAACGTCAGCTTTGTCGTCGGAGACGCGGAGGCACTGCCCTTCGAGCCCCGGAGCTTCGACGCCGTGCTCTGCTCCAACAGCTTCCACCACTACCCGCATCCGGAGAGATTTTTCGCCGAGGTGGCACGCGTCCTTCGGCCCGGCGGGCGACTGGTCCTTCGCGACTACACCTCGAACGATGTCGCGGTCTGGCTCATGAACAACATCGAGCTACCGCTGGCACGCCTCTTGGGCCATGGCGACGTGCGCATCCTCAAGCTGTCCGAGCTACGCGCGCTCGTCGAGGAATCCGGGCTCACCCCGCTCAAGCTCGAGGCACAGAAGGGATTCCGCGCGCATCTGGTCGCGCAAAAGGGCTAGCGGTCCGCGCCAGGACGCTCCGTCACGCCAGGGCACGCCGCCACGCCAGGGCACACCATCAAACCAGATTGTGGCCACGCCAGAACGCGCCGCCAAACCAAGGCGCGCCGCCACAAACGTGACGGCGCGTCCCTCTTACCAGATGCCGGTGATTCGCCGGTCTGCCGGTCGCGTTGGCAAGGACTGTCCCCAGCTGCCGGCAGGAAAGGAACGTCCCTAGCTGCCAGGCGGCGAGGCACTCATTTAAGTCCGTCCCCAATGAGTGGTTTCAGTCATTTAAGTCTGTCCCCAATGACTAGGTTCCGTACTTGACTTTAACTCTGCTTTAACTGGTACCATCCTCTATGTCTGTAACGCCATATAGACCGAGGGGATAGATCTATGACCGCAACTGCACCCGCAGCACCCGCTAAGGTGTACTTCACCAACCTGCGCACGCATGCTCGCGAGAGCCAGCTCGACAAGCTCAAGCGCCTCATCCGTCACGCCGGAATTGAGCAGATCGACTTTGAGAACAAGTTCGTCGCCATCAAGATTCACTTTGGCGAGCTGGGCAACCTGAGCTTTTTGCGCCCCAACTACGCCCGCGCCGTCGCGGACGTCGTGAAGGAGCTGGGCGGCAAGCCCTTCCTCACCGACTGCAATACGCTCTATGTCGGTAGCCGCAAAAACGCGCTCGAGCACATCGATACCGCCTACCAGAACGGCTTTACCCCGTATGCTACGGGTTGCCAGATCATCATTGCCGACGGCCTCAAGGGCACCGACGAGGCGCTCGTCCCGGTCGAGGGCGGCGAGTACGTGCACGAGGCCAAGATCGGTCAGGCGCTCATGGATGCCGATATCGTGATCAGCCTCACCCACTTTAAGGGCCATGAGCAGGCCGGTTTTGGCGGCGCCATGAAGAACCTGGGCATGGGAGGCGGCAGCCGTGCCGGCAAGATGGAGCAGCATGCCGCCGGCAAGCCGAACGTCGCGACCGAGCACTGCGTTGGCTGCCATGCCTGCGAAAAGATCTGCGCGCACAACGCTATCTCGTTCGACGGCACCCGCGAGCGCGAGCTTGCCAGCGGCGCTACTCGCACGGTGCACGTGGCTGCCATCGACCACGATCGCTGCGTGGGCTGCGGACGCTGCATTGCGGCATGCAACCAGGACTGCATCAAGCCCGGTTATGAGGCCGCGGCCGACGTGCTCAACTGCAAGATCGCCGAGTATACGAAGGCCGTCGTCGACGGCCGCCCGAGCTTCCACATCTCGCTTGCCATGGACATCAGTCCCAACTGCGACTGCCATCCCGAAAACGATACGCCTATCGTCAACGACATCGGCATGTTCGCGAGCTTCGACCCGGTCGCCATCGACCAGGCCTGCGCCGACGCCGTCATGGCGTCTGAGCCGCTGCCCAACACCGAGCTCACCGATAGCGCGGCCAAGATGGAGCACAACCACGAGCATCTGGAGGGCGAGCAGGCCAAGGATCCCTTCTGCATCACGCATCCCGACACCGACTGGCGCGTGTGCATCGCGCACGCCGAGAAGATCGGCCTGGGCACGAGCAAGTACGAGCTCATCGAGGTCAAGTAGCGTCGTCCTATTGGACAAACCAAGCGCCTTTGTGGCGTTAGTTGAGTAAAAGCCGCCCACGAGCACAACGCTCGCGGGCGGCTTTTCAGAAGTGCGGTGAAAAATCGAATACCGCCGACCACAAACCGATTTTTGGCAACAAAACCCCAGACGTTGCTTTTTGCCTAATAATTCTTGTCGAGGAAGTCGTCGACCGTATTCCAGTAGAGCTCGGGGTCAACTTGCGCGCTCTTGGCGTGGGTGGCGCCGTGGATAGTGAGCTTCTGTTTAACCTTGCTGGCGCACGCGTCGTAGTTTTGGTCGAGCATGTCGTACGGCACAAAGGTGTCCTGGTCGCCGTGGATAAACAGCATGGGAACCGTCGCGTGTTTGAGTTGCTCCACACTGCTCGCCTTATGAAAGTCGTAGCCCGCGCGCACGTTGCACACCAAGTTTGCTACATCGAGCAAGGGAAAGCTGGGCAGGCTGAACACGTCCTTGAGCTGCAGGGAAAACTCGTCCCAAACACTCGTATAACCGCAGTCCTCGATAATGCATTTCACGTTTGCGGGCAGAGATTCCCCCGCGACGTTCATGGCGGTTGCCGCACCCATCGACTCGCCAAAGACCAGGATGCGCGCCTCGGGGTCAGCCTGAACGATTCGCTCGATCCATGCGACGATGTCGAGGCGCTCGGGCCAGCCCATGCCGATATAGTCGCCGCCGGAGCGCTCGTGGGCGCGGGCGGCGGGTGCGAGTACGTTCATGCCACGGTCGTGGAAGCGTTTGGCGTATCGGGCCATACCGATGGGCTCGTTGGTATATCCATGCAGGCAGACGGCGTAGTCGTGCGTGCTCTCCGACGCAGCAAAATACCAGGCGGCAAGCTCGGTCCCGTCGTCCGCGGTGAGGTTGCTGCTCTTGCGGTTCTCTTTAAGCCATGCCCGCGCCTCGGTATCCTCGGCATCCGGCTGCTCACCTTCTTTGTCGTTCTTGCTATCCTGCATCATCTTCATGGTGTATGGCGCGCGGGGATTCAGCGCGAAGTCAAACAGAAAGTTGCCGGCAAATCCGAGCAGCGCAACGACAACCACCAGTGCAACGATGCCGGCTATCTTGAGCTTTCGATGGGAACGTGCGTTTTGAGCCATGCGGTATTCTCCTATAAGATGTTAATACATCAACATTTAATGCAAGCGCATTATGGACGTTCGCCGTTGATGCGTCAACAGGCAAAGAATGGGTAAACAAAGGGTCACGTATAGTGCAAATTTCGCACGTACCCAGACGCTTTGATATAGTGTTGAGAACTCTTTACGTTGGAGGATGTAACCGGCATGTCCGATTCGAGCGACAGTTCTAAGCCGCGACCCAAGACCGCGGCCGTTCCACACTACACGGTGGGTGAGGAGATCATGAACTCCGTCACCCATGGTGTCGGCTGCCTGCTGGGTATCGCGGGCCTGGTGCTCCTGATCGTATTCGCCGCCCTGCGCGGCGGAGGCCCGGCCCACATGGCCGCGGCAATTGTCTACGGCGTCAGCATTATCCTCGAATACCTAGCCTCCACGCTCTACCACGCGATTCAGCCCGCGCGCGCCAAGCGCGTGTTTCGCATCATCGACCACAGCTGCATCTACCTGCTCATTGCGGGCAGCTATACGCCGTTTTGCCTCATCACGCTCGCAAACGACGGCGGCGCTGTGCTGTTCTTTGCCGTATGGGCCATCGCCATTATCGGCATCGCCCTCGAGTGCTTTATGCGCGAGCGACAGCCGCATTGGGTAAGCGGCCTGGTCTATCTGCTGATGGGCTGGCTCGTTGTCTTTAAGCTGCCCGAGCTCGTGGCGCTGCTCAACCCCGTGGCACTTACCCTGCTCGCCGTCGGCGGCGTGTGCTACACCGCGGGCGTGCCGTTCTATATCGCCAAAAACGTGCGCTATCTTCACAGCGTGTTTCACCTGTGGGTACTCGCCGGCAGCATCTTCCAGTTCATGGCGGTGATCCTCTTCGTAATCTAGCGACCACGCCAGCGCCCGTGCCCCCGCTCGGTCGCCAGTGCAATTGCCGTATCAGCCGTCAACGTTTTAATCCGACATCCCGAATCTTGGAGGTTCGAGAAACTCCCGATGGACATAACCATCTCCCTTATCACCACCCTCGTTTTGACCCTCATCAACGGCTACTTCTCTATGTCCGAGATGGCGCTCACCACGGCCAAGCGCGCCGTGCTGGAGCACGAGGCCGAGGAAGGCGACAAGCGCGCCGAGCGTGCCATTAAGCTGGCTGCCGACTCCGACCAGCTGCTCGCCACCATCCAGGTCGCCATCACGCTCGTGGGCTTCGCCTCGTCCGCCGTCGCCTCGACGAGTCTGTCCGACCCGCTCGCCACGTGGCTCATGAGCTTTGGCATCGCGCCGCTCTCCGCCATCGCGCGCGGCCTGGCGCCGGTCATCATCACCGTCGCGGTCGCCTTCGTGTCCATTGTGATCGGCGAGCTTGTGCCCAAGCGCATCGGCCTGTCCAACGCCGAAGGCGTGTCCAAGCAGGTTGTGGGGACGTTGTCGTTTTTCCAAAAGATCGCCCGTCCGCTCGTGTGGCTGACCGGTGCTTGCTCCGATGGCCTGGCCCGCATCCTGCGCATCAAGAGTGCCGACGACCGCCAGAACGTCTCGGAAGAAGAGATCAAGTACATGGTCTCGGAGCAGGACGACCTGCTCGACGAGGAAAAGCGCATGATCCACGAGATCTTCGACCTGGGCGACACCGTTGCCCGCGAGGTCATGGTGCCGCGCGTGGACACCACCATGTGCGAGGACGACGAGACGGTCGCCGACGTGCTGTCCACCATGCGCCAGACCGGCTTTAGTCGCATCCCCGTCTATCACGAGGATCCCGACAACGTCGCCGGCATCGCGCACATCAAGGACCTGATTCAGCCCGCGCTCGACGGCAAGGGCGACCAGCCCATCGCCGGCTTTTTGCGCGACGCCACCTTTGTGCCCGACACCAAAGACATCCTGCCGCTGCTGTCCGAGATGCAGACCTCGCACGACCAGATCGTGGTGGTCGTGGACGAGTACGGCGGCACGGCCGGCATCATCACCATCGAGGACATCGTCGAGGAGATCGTCGGCGAGATCGAGGACGAGTTCGACCCCGACAACAAGTATCTCACGCGCCTTTCGCGCCGCGAGTGGCTCGTTGATGGGCGTTTTTCGTGCGATGACGCGATTGAGCTTGGTTGGCCGCTCGAGGAAAGCGATGATTATGAGACCATCGCCGGCTGGATTTTGGAGCTTTGCGACTCGGTGCCCGACATCGGAGAGGTGTTTGAGGTTGCGGGGTACAAGTTTAAAGTGCAGTCGATGCGTGGCCAGCGCATCTCGCTCATTCGCGTGATCGCTCCGGCCGAAACCGATAAGAAGGATTCCGAGTCTTCGGTAGACGAGCCGACGACGTCGGGTGCGGGTTCCGCGAATCCGCACGACGGCGACGAGTAGGACAAGGAAGAGTAGGGGAGAGTTATGGCAGGCCTGTTCAACATCCTTAAGGTCACCGTCAGCGAGGACAAGATCTGCGCGCATGTGCTGGTGAACCCCGGCATGCCGCTCATGACCTCGGAGGACATCGAGGCTACGGCGCGCGTGTACTACCTGGTGCCCGCGATTGCCAAGCACCTGTGCCTGGGCGATTCCGGCCGCGAGTTCCAGGACTGCATGGGTCAGACCGAGCTCTGCCATCTGCTGGAGCACGTGACGGTCGAGCTCATGAACGAGACCGGGCTTGCCGGCAGCATCTCGTGCGGCCGCACGCGCGTAAGCGAGCACGACGAGCGCGTTTTTGAGGTTGAGCTTTCGTGCCCCGACGACGCGCTGGCCATCGGTGCGCTGTCTTCGGCCACCTTTATGATGGACTGGGCGTACCTGCACGCCGACCAGCCTGCCCCCGACGTGGAAGGCACGGTCGCGGGCCTGCGCAACCTGGTGCTGGGCATGCGCGCCGAGGCCGAGGGCAAGGATCCTCACGAGGCCGTCGCCGCTGCGAACGGCGAAGATGCTGCCGAGGACGAGGGCGCTGACGAGGGCGATGTGCCGGTCGACGCCGAGCCCGTTGTCGATGCGACCGCCGAGCCCGTTCCCGCCGAGCCCCAGGGCGTCCCCAACTTTGACGACGAGCCTCAGGTGGCGATTGATACCGAGGGCGCGGTTGCCGAGAACCACGAGGCTTCCGCGGCTGTCTTTGGCGGTGCGGCGACGGTTCCGGCAGGACCTGCGCATGAGGGCGGTCTGCCGCTCGTGGACGGCGCCGGCGAGGACCCGGGTGCCACGGTGGCCATGCCGGCTATGCCTCAGGAGTAGGCCTACGCGTTTATCACCATCACGTACCTGCGCCTTTGCCGTACGCAGATGAGCGGAGCGGCAAGTGATGTGCTGCGGGTATAATGGACAGCATTCAAACGGTGGGCACCGACGTGCCCGCAGGAGAGGAATGATCATGGGTAAGACTTTCAGCTTTGTCTCCGGCGCACTTTTTGGTGCCGCTGCCGGCGCTATTGTCGGCGTTGCTCTGGCCCCGCGTTCGGGCGCCGAGACCCGCGCCATGGCTGCCGATATCGCCAACGACGCCTGGGACAATATGCGCGACACCTACGAGCACAGCGCCGAGGAGGCCCGTGCTGCGGTGAATGACTTTGGCCCGATGGTCGACGCCAAGACCGACGACCTGCGCGCCAAGGTCGACCTTGCCCGCGAGCGCATGGACCAGCTGCGCGAGCAGCTCAACGACGCCATTTCGGGCGGCAACGTGACGCCTGCCGCCGACGTCGTGGTCGAGAACGCCGTCGAGGCTGATACCGAGGCTGCGGAGCCCTCGACCGAGGCATAATGCGCGCCGGGGATTTTGTCGGCGCCAAGATCTATCGCAAGCCTACCGAGGACAAGCGCACCAAAAAGGACGGCACACCGCGCAGCCCTAAAAAGCTCGGAAAGATTCACTTTCCGGTCTTTACCCCGGGCGGTACGCGCGTGGTCGGCTTTATGGTCCGCCAGTCCGATATCGCGGGCATGATCGAGCGTCCCGACCGATTCGTAGCGCTCGACGCCATTGGTGTCTACGAGGGCGCCATTGCGGTCGATGACGTCAAGGACACGTACGATTCCGCCGCCGCTAAGCGCCTCGACATCAACTTGGACGATTGCATCATCTGGGTCGGTATGGACGTGCGCACGGAATCGGGCGACGTCGTGGGCTATTGCTCGGACGTTGAGTTCAAGCCACGCTCGGGCATCGTGCAGGCATTCTATGTGACCGCCGGTGCTGCTTCGAGTGTTTTGGTTGGTGACACGCAGGTGCCGCCGACGATGCTGCGCGGCTACGAGAACGGTGCGATGGTCGTCTCGGACGAGGTCAAGTCGCTCGGGTATTCGGGCGGTGCGGCCGCCAAGGCCGCCGAGGCCAGCGTCGTGGTGGGCGACAAGGTCAAAAAGGGTGCCAAGGTACTCGACGACAAGGGATCGGTTGCCGTGGACAAGGGCAGTCGCGCACTGGGCAAGCAGCTCGGCAAGACGCGCGGCATGTTCAAGGCCTTTAAGGACGAATACCAAAAGGCGAGCGGAGGCTCGTCAAAAGCTACAAAATAGCGACGTACCAAATGATGGGAGGCAAGCCGGAGACCTGTTGCTCCGGCTTGCTGTGTTTATGGGGGAGGGCACATGCACCAAAACGGATCCAACTTAAACGGGCGTTCGGGTGCGCATCCGACAGCGCGCCGCGACCTGGGGCAGCTGCCCAGCGGTCAGCGCCGCCGTCACCGTAAGCCCGGCGCGATGTATCTCAACCATAGTCGCGGCTTTAGCGATCGCAGCGCGCGCATCGGCAACAGCCGCACACCCCGTCGTTCGTCTCGCCTGCCCTATGCGCTGATCGCCGTGGGTTGCGCGCTCGTGCTGTTTATCGCTGCCGTCGTGGGCTACGTCAACCGCAGCGTGGACGTGGAGCTCAACGGCCAGAAGACCGCGGTGCGCGTGGGCTCTACGCTGCAGAATCTCATCGACGAACAGGATTTGACTGACACCTACGACGCAGGCGACCTGCTAGCCGTCGATGACAGCGTGCTCAAGCGCCATGGGGGCGAAAAGCTGTCGGTGAAGGTCGACGGCAAGCGCGTGAAGCAGGGCAAATGGGATAGCCGCGAACTCGAGGGCGGCGAGAAGGTGACGGTCAAGGATGGCCGTAACACTTACGAGAAGCACGAGGTTCAGGCTACGGTTATCGAGCCCAAGCTCAAGGTCGAGGGCACGGGCGCTATCGAGTATGTGCAGACATGGGGTGTCCAGGGCCGATCCGAGGTGTGGGTTGGTGAGCGGTCAGGCAAGACGCAAGACCGCGGCGAGGTTGTGCCCGCCACCGATTGCGTTGTTGCGTGCGCCAGCGTGGCGCCCAAGGGCAACAAAAAGTACGTGGCGCTGACGTTTGACGAGGGTCCGAGCGGCGCCACCAAACAGATCTTGCAGGTGCTCAAGGAAAAGGGCGTCACCGCGACGTTCTTCCTTTCGGGCGATGCGGCCGAGGCCTCGCCTGCCACGGCCAAGGCGATTGTCGACGCCGGGTGCGAGATCGGATCCAACAGCTACAGCGACGATTCGCTCAAGGGTCAGGACCGTGAGGCGGTGCGCGAACAGATCACGAAAGGCACCGATGCGATTAAGTCGGCGACCGGCGTGAAGACGATGCTGCTGCGTGCTCCCTACGCTGCCTTTGACGAGCAAAACTGGATTGATGCGATGGACCTGGTCTCCGCCGTGGTCTCGTGGAATATCGACTCGGGCGACTGGCTGCTAAACGGTGCCGACGAACAGGTCTCGACGGTGCTCGATTCGGTGACGCCGGGCAATATCGTGCTGCTCACCGATAGAGACGAATGCGCCGAGCAGACACTCGAGGCGCTGCCGCAGATTATCGACGGCCTCATTGCCGACGGCTACAAGATCGTGACGCTCAGCGACCTGGTCAAGACGGACACGTCGCTGAGCAAAAAGCTCACCTCGCTGACGAAGGTCACCATGCCCAAGGACGCCGTGTTCCCCCAACTTGCCGAGGACGACGACACCACAGAGTAGTCATTGGGTAGTCATTTAGGAACGTCCCCAATGACTATGTCACGGATGCGTCAGCGTTTGGTATGCCTGCAATGTGCAGCGCATAAATTCGATGCCGCAGGGCGATGCTGATGCTATAGTTACTGCGGTTAATGAGGGTCAAGAGAAAGGTTACAGGTGAAATCCAAACCTCGACCATACAGTCGATGACCCCATGCAGGTGCTTTTTGCGCATGCACGGGGTGTAAGCGTCGAGCGGCGTGCCGCCCGCGCATGCGTATACATATCCAGAAGCCCCCGGACGTCGCACATGCGGCCGCGTTCGGAGGAATAATGATGGGGAGCACCATTGAATTATCTGAGTGAGATGCTCAAATTGCCGGTCTTGGACGTCGATGGAGAAAAGCTCGGCGTGGTGAACGATTTTGGTATTGCTACCGGCGAAGTTTTTCCGCACGTGACGTCGCTCGCGTTCCGCGGTCCCGGCAAGACGCCGTTTATGATCAGCTGGCGCAAATGGGTCGACCGTATCGACGAGACGGGTGTACACCTTAAGACGTCGGCCACCGAAATCCGTTTTTCGTACCTGCAGCCGACCGAACTCTTGCTTGCCCGCGACGTGCTCAACAAGCAGATTGTCGACACGCAGGGCATGAAAGTCGTGCGCGTAAACGACATCAAGTTTTCCATGTCGGGCGAAAATCAGCTGCGCCTGCTGGGCGCCGAAGTGGGCGCCCGCGGTCTGCTACGCGCGATCAGCCCCGCACTCGAGCATATCGTCGAAGGCTTTATGAAGCACCTGGGCAAGCCGCTCAGTGAGGACATCATCGCTTGGTCCTACATGGACCTGCTCGATTGCTCGACCAAGAACATTCAACTCTCGGTGTCGCATAAGACGCTCGGCGAGCTGCACCCTGCCGACATCGCCGACATTATCGAGCAGCTCGACCCGCGCCTGCGTGCGCAGGTGTTTGCACAGCTCGATACTGCCCAGGCCGCCGAGGCCATCTCGGAGTTCGATGACGACGAGCTTATGACCGAGATGCTCGAGGGCCTGTCCGACACGGACGCATCGTCGATGCTGGCCATGATGGACCCGGACGACGCCGCCGACCTGATCGACGAGCTCGATTACGAGAAGGCCGAGAAGCTCCTGCGCCTGATGGGCGTCAAGGAGGAGAAGGCGATTCGTAACCTGCTGGGGTATGAGGACAATACCGCCGGCCGCATCATGACCTCGGAGTTTGTCTCGCTGCCCGCCACGGCGACGGTCGGCGATGCCATCGAGGCGATTCGCAAACTCGATGAGGACTTCGAGAGTGTCTATTACGTCTATACCGAGGATCCGAGCGGCATGCTCACCGGCGTGCTCTCGCTGCGCACGTTGATCGTGGCCGACCGCGATGCCACGCTGGGCCAGCTCGCCTATCGCGACCTGGTCTACGTGTCGCCCGACGAGGACCAGGAAGACGTGACGGACGAGATGACCAAGTACGACCTGGTTGCCATCCCTGTCTGCGACGAGAACCGTCATATCCTGGGCATCGTGACCTTCGACGACGCCATGGACGTTATCGCCGAGGAGCATCAGGAGGACCTGCAGATCGCCGGTGTCGGCTCGGGCGATAGCGCGTCGGACGACTCGACGAACGTGCTCAGCTGGTTTGTGCATCGCCAGTACTGGGTTGTCGTGTGGGGCATTGCCTCGTGCATCATGGCAACGGTGCTGGGGACGGCGCTCGGCTCCGCGCATCTGGTGGTGTTCCCCATGTGCGCCATGCCGCTCGTGCTGCTTGCTGCCTCGCGCATGGTGTCGTTCGTCAAGAACTACTTCTTGGAGTATGACGGTCACGACGACGAGCCCAAGCCGTATCTGGGGTTCTTCTTCCAGAGCACGGGCATGGGCCTGATTCTGTCACTCGTGACCTACCTGTGCGCCCAGCTGGTGCGCACCGCTGCGTTCCCCGATGCGCCCATGTTTGAGGAGCAACTCTTTACCGGGTGCTTTAATATCGCTGCCATCATTTGCCTGGTTGGCAACATGAGCGCCGTGATTTACCTGATGGTGCTGTTCTGGCGTGACGAGCATGACCTCAACACGTCGGGCACCGCCATGAACGTTATTGCCGTCATGATCTCGTGCGTAGCGTACTGCGCCGCTGCGGTGCTGCTCACCATGTCGGTCATGGGTTAGGTGGTCGCGTGCAAAATACCAAGCAAAAGTCGGGCACCAAGCAAAAGTTGACCATCGCGGCCATCTTTGGCGCTATGGGTCCCGGTCTGCTGGCGGCGCTTTCGGGCAATGACGCCGGCGGCATTGCAACGTATTCCAGCGCGGGCGCCAGCTATGGCTACAAGATGCTCTGGATGCTTCCCGTCATGACTGTGCTGCTTATCGTGACGCAGGAGACCGCGGCGCGCTGCGGATGCGTCACGGGTAAGGGCCTGGCCTCGCTCATCCGTGAGCGCTTTGGCGTGCGCAGGAGCGTGCTGGCCATGGCGGCGCTGTTGATTGCCAACACGGCGGTGACCATCTCGGAGTTCGCGGGTATCGCGAGTGGCCTTGCTCTGTTTGGCGTTCCGGCGAGCATCTCGGTGCCGCTCGTGGCGCTGCTGGTGTGGATGCTTACCATGTCGGGCAGTTTTCAGCGCATCGAGAAGATTTTGCTGCTGGTAAGCTGCGTGTTCGTGACCTACATCGTCGCCGCGTTTATGGCCGGCCCCAACTGGGGCGAGGTCGCGGTCGACTTGGTCGTCCCCAATATTCAGAACGATCCCAGCTACGTGTCGCTCGTGGTCGCAACAATCGGTACCACCATCGCACCGTGGATGATCTTCTTGGCGCAGAACAACGTGGTCGATAAGAACGCGGGCGAGGACGATATCGTGCTGCAGCGCATCGATACCGTGAGCGGCTCGCTTGCCGCCGATGTCATTGCCGGCTTTATTATCATCACGACCGGTACGGTGTTGTTCCCGGCGGGTATTCAGATAAGCGATGCTGCCGATGCTGCCCGCGCGCTGGAGCCTATTGCGGGTCAGTGGTCCACGGTACTGTTTGCCTCGGGCCTGGTCGCGGCGAGCTTCTTGGCCGCCTGCGTGCTGCCGGGCGTTACGTCGAGCGCTATCTGCGAGGCATTTGGCTGGGAGCGCGGTGCTGACCGCAGCTGGGACGAGGCCCCGGTCTATCGCGGCATCATTACGGCCATCATCGGTATCTCTGCCGTGCTGGTGCTTATGCCCGGCGTCGATCTGTTCCAGATTATGATGACCTCGCAGGTCATCAATGGCGTGCTACTGCCCGTGGTTCTGGTGTTCCAGGTGGTTATCGCCGCTGACCGTCACATTATGGGCACTAACCGCAACGGCCGCGTGTGGAACGTGCTCACTTGGGCGACTATCGGTGTGATTACGGTGCTCACGGTCGTCATGTTTGTTCTGCAGGCGATGGGTTACAGCGCTTAGCGCCTCTTTTGGACTCCAAACAGGCCGCCGCCATGGGCTGCGACCTGTTTTTTTGCCTGCTGTAGGGTGTTAGCTATATGGCAGTGGGCAAAAAATGCCAAATATGAGTACTGTTGCTAAGTGAATAGCATTTACATCCAAGAAGATAATGAACATAAACTATAGTATGTTCATTAAAATTGGTTCCAATACGCCTTAAACCAGTCAGGTTGGCTGCTTTAGGGGTTGTAGGAGACGCTCAGACGTCATTTTGGGTGGTTTTGCCTGTTACTAAAATGGTAACACTACTCATATTTGCCTTTTTTGTCCACAGACCTTTGAGGTTGCGGCGAAAAGGGCTTGTTTTGATTGTTTGGGGCAGGCGCGAGGCGCGGAAACGATGTCTGGAACGGCGGAGCGGCTTGGAATTCATCCGTAGAGGTCTTCATTGGCTGCGCCAGGAGTGTCCCTAACTGCCGGAGGGGGTGTCTGCCGTAGCAGACACCCCCTCCGGATGTGGGAAGTTTACGCTGCAGGTTACTTGTCGGTGCCCAGCTTGTGTGGCTTGAGAGCGAGCGCATTGACGAGTGCGTCGGTGGCAGACTTGACGGCTGCCGGCTGCGGATCGTTGACGTGATCCTCGGGGTGTACGGGCAGGTCCTTCTTGACGGCATCGTGGATCAAGTTGAGGTACTCAGTCACGCCAGTGGTCGATAGGTGCGTGCCATCGCCATCGAACAGGTCGTTGCGGTTGGCACTGTATCCGTACCAATCGATAACGCGCACGTTCTTGTAGCGCGTAGCGGCGTTGGCGATGGCCTGGTTGGTAGAGCCAACCCACGGCTGCGGGCTGCGCGTGTTCACAAACACCACAATACGCTTATCTCCTGCATCGGCCATGATGGCGTCGATCTGGTCGTCGGTTACCAAGCCGTTGGTGCCCAGCGCAAAGACCACGATCTTGCCGGCAAGGTTCTGCTGGAGATAGCCCTCAAATGTCGCGCGGCCCGCATCAAACTGGCGGCCCTTTTCGGCATCGATATGGCTGTGTGGGAACACGCCATCAAAGGAATCAACGGCACGCAGCGACACGGAGTCACCGATCATCAACAGGTCGTAGGAGCCATCGGGGAAGCCGTCGTTGTCCTTGTCGGTGTCGTCGGCCGCCTGCTGGTCGGTGGGCGCGGTGTTTTTGGCTTCCTTGTTCAGAACTTCGGCGCCCTCACCGCTCAGCGCAGACGTCTCGGGCACAAAGATCAGGCCGCCCAGTGCAACGACCAACACGACAGCGCAGGTTGCGCAGGCAGGGACGTGCGCGCGTGCCCAGTTAGCGGGCTTTGTGGTGCCATCGCGGAACTCGGCGACGGTGCGGCCGAAGGCGCCCTTCCTAAACGGCGTTTCGATAAAGCGATAGGAGCACTCGGCTACGGCGACCACCAGCAGCACCTGCAAAATGTACTGCCACCAGGGCGTATCGTTGATGTTGGCGACCGGGTTCATGAGCAACAGCAGCGGATAGTGCCACAGGTAGATGCTGTACGAG
>URIK01000008.1 GCA_900547855.1 uncultured Collinsella sp.
TACACTCGACTAGTCGTCGGCAGCGTCAGATGTGTATAAGAGACAGGTGTTGAGCTTACCGGGAGGTTGCTATGTGGGCATACGAGACGACGTTCTATCAGATCTATCCGCTGGGCTTTTGCGGAGCTCCGCGCGAAAACGCCGCGCCCGTTGCCGAGGATGAGCTCGCCCAGGCTGCCAACGCCGCGCCCAACCCCGATGCGCCCATCATGAAGATCGCCCAATGGGCCGACTACCTGCAAAAACTCGGTATTGGCGCTGTGCTCATCAATCCGCCGCTCGAGTCCGATAGTCATGGCTACGACACGCGCAGCCTGCGCCACATCGACCGTCGCTTGGGTGGGGATGCCGACTTTGCCGCCGTGTGCGAGACACTGCATGCCCACGGCATCCGCGTGGTGCTCGACGCCGTCTTCAACCATGTCGGCCGTGGCTTTTGGGCCTTCCGCGATGTGCAGGAGCGCAAGTGGGACTCGCCCTACAAGGACTGGTTCCACATTAGCTTTGATGGCGACTCGTGCTACGGCGACGGCTTTTGGTACGAGGGCTGGGAAGGCCATTTTGAGCTCGTAAAGCTCAACCTGCAAAACCCCGCCGTGGTCGATTACCTGCTCGAGTCCGTGCGCCGCTGGGCCGAGGTCTTTGGCGTCGACGGCCTGCGCCTGGACGTTGCCTATATGCTCGACCGCGACTTTATGCGCCGCCTGCACGCCTTTACCCGTGAGCTCAAGCCCGACTTTGTGCTGATCGGCGAGACGCTCCACGGCGACTACAACCAGATTGTCAACGACGAGATGCTCGACTCCTGCACCAACTACGAGTGTTACAAGGGCCTGTACTCCAGCTTTAACTCGGTCAACATGTTCGAGATCGCCCATTCGCTGCACCGCCAGTTTGGCGGCGACCCGTGGTGCATCTACCGCGGCAAGCACCTGCTGTCGTTTGTCGACAACCACGATGTGCCGCGCCTGGCGAGCATCCTCACTGACAAGTCGTGCCTGCGCCCCGCCTATGGCATGCTCTTTGGCATGCCGGGCATCCCGTGCGTCTACTATGGCAGCGAGTGGGGAATTGCTGGTGAAAAGGGCGGCCCCGATGGCGACTGGGCGCTGCGCCCTGCGCTCGATGAGCCTGCGCCCAACGAGCTGACGACGTTCATCACGCAGCTTGCGCACCTTCGCTCGGCCGACGACGCGGCTGCCCGTGCTCTCAACTACGGTGCCTATCGCAACGTGGCGATCCAGAACAAGCAGCTGCTGTTCGAGCGCGCCTGTGACGGCGCGACGGTACTCGTGGCGGTGAATGCCGTGGGTGAGCCTTACGCCTTTGGCGCTGGCGAACTCAACGGCTCCTTCGTCGACCTGCTTGCCGACGATGCGCCCACGGTCGAGCTGACGGGTACCCTTGAGCTTGCGCCCTACGAGGTGCGCTATCTGTTGAGGGCCTAGATCATGACAGCGCCGGACGAGGGCTATCAACATATTGAGCATGGGTTTGAGCCTGTGTTCGACCAGCACTCGCGCGTTTTGGTGCTCGGGTCGTTTCCCTCGGTGCTTTCGCGCGCCAATGCCTTTTATTACGGCAACCCTCAGAATCGCTTTTGGCGTGTGATGGCCACGTGCCTCGGTATGCCTGTGCCGCCCAACGAGGGCGATCCTTTGGCAAGCGGTGAGCCCGCGACGCTCGATGCCTCCATTGCCGCCAAGCGATCCATGCTGTTGAACGGTGGCGTGGCCCTGTGGGATGTGATTGAGAGCTGCGACATTAAGGGCTCGAGCGACGCGAGCATTCGCAACGTCGTGCCGGCACATATCGAGTGCATTACCGATGCCGCGCCGATCGAGGTCGTTGTCTGTAACGGTGGTACGGCAGGGCGACTCTACAAACGCTACTTGCAAGATCGGACGGGGCTGCCCGCCATCGTCCTGCCCTCGACAAGTCCTGCCAATGCCGCCTGGCGCCTGGAACGTCTTGTTGAGCGTTGGCACGAAGCCGTCGACTGGGCTGTTATTTAATTTAGATTTTTGTTTGAGCGTGGGCGCCCAGACGTTTCAGAGCACCTCGCCAGATTGGCGCGGGCACGGCTGGCTCGGCGCAAACCATGCCGTCGGCGTCGACGTTGGCGGCATTGCCGCCGCCAAGTCGCTGTGCATGCTTGACGGAGCAGCCCATGCGCACAGCGCCCACAAGCTTATCCATCGCTTCCGAAAACGGTCGCCGCAAGAGTCCCATGCGCGGGGAGCGACGAAGCGCCGCAATGCCGCTGCCGCCGTAGATGGCAACGCCGCCACACCACAATTGGTCATGGCGCTCGCATGCCTTGTGCAGACGAACGGCGGCTCCACGCGCCTGCTCAGCGCCCTGTTGTGCGGCTCGAATCACGGCATAGACACGTGTTCCCGTACCGCCAAAGCGCTCAAGCGCCTGCTCGATAGCAGTCAACGTCTCATCGTCAGCCATATCTTCAATGGCCAGCACGATGCCATCGGCAACGCTGCCGGCGTCATTTGCCTTCAAGTCGACTGGGCGGGGGAGTGCGGTGCCGGAAAGCTGAGCATAGGCGGCGATGGCATCCTGCAGGTCCCAGAGCAAAAAATCAAGATCGGCGCTATTGGGAATACTGATATACGCAATGGTTTGCAGTGTTTTTGGTGCATCGCCGCGTGCGGTCGTCTCCATGCCGCCTCCTTTCCGGTTGGTTTCCGTTTAGGTTACACCGTCTGGCGGTGCCTCGCCGCGCTATCCTAGTGCAACCCTTACGAAAGGAACGCCATGCGTCTGCCCATGAATACCTCGCTTGCCACGCTCAAGCCCTCCGGCATCCGCCGGATTAACGCGCTCGCCGCCCAGCATCCGGGGTGCATCGCGTTCGCGCTCGGCGAGCCCGATTTTCCCACGCCCGATGTGATTAGCGCCGAGGTGACTGCTTCGTTGGGCCGCGGCGATACGCACTATCCGCCCAACAACGGTCGCCCCGCCCTGCGTGAGGCGTTGTCTGCTTACATGGGGGACGCGGGCCTTACGTTATCCGCCGATGAGGTCATCCTGACCGACGGTGCGACCGAGGCGCTGTCGGCAACATTCATGGCTATGCTCAACCCCGGCGACGAGGTCATTATCCCCACGCCGGCCTTTGGCCTGTACGAAAGCATCGTCGTGGCCAACCACGCCAAGGCGGTCTTTTTGGATACGGAGCCTGCGCAATTTCAGATTGACGAGGATGCACTTCGTGCTTGCGTGACGCCGGCGACCAAGGCCATCGTCATCTGCTCGCCCAACAATCCTACTGGCTGTATCCTCAACGCGGCTTCGCTCGACGCCGTGGCGCACGTGGCGGAGCAGGCGGGCATCTACGTGGTCTGCGACGATGTATACAACCGCCTGGTCTATGTGGATGGCTACGAGCGCTTTGCCCAGCGTCACCCGGAGCTGCGTGAGCAGACGGTAGTCATCGAGAGCTTCTCCAAGCCCTGGGCCATGACCGGCTGGCGCTTGGGCTGGCTCGCAGCCGCAGCCCCCGTCATCGCCGAGATCGCAAAAGCTCACCAATACCTAGTATCGAGCGCCGTCTCCTTCGAGATGGACGCCGCAGCCCGAGCCCTCACCGTCGACCCAACCCCCATGCTCGAAGTCTACCGAGCCCGTCGCGAATGCGTACTCGCAGCCTTAGACGCCATGGGCCTCGACGTAGTAGAGCCCGCAGGAGCCTTCTACACTTTCCCGAGCATCAAAAAATTCGGTCTAACCAGCGAAGCCTTCTGCATCAAAGCCATCAAAGAGGCCAACGTAGCTCTAGTCCCGGGAGACTGTTTCGGCACCGAAGGCCACGTCCGTCTCAGCTATTGCGTTTCCGACAAAGACCTGGACGAAGGCCTCCGCCGCCTGTCCACCTTCATTTCAACCTTGTAGCCCTCAGGGATGCAACACATCAGCCCGCCGACCCAAGCATTATGAGTGGGGCGCGTCGCTCAACGGACACGAGGATTCGCAGCAAAGGTAACGTAGCTCCGGCCGGGAGGGGCAGGGCGAGTTTTCCGTAGATTCCGCACGAGCCGAAGGCCACTTAATGCGGCCTTCGTGCGAGCCCAGGACTTGACCGAGCGGAAAACTCGCCCTGCCCCTCCCGGTCGGAGCGTATGCAGGGTTTGTGTACGAATCCTCGCGCCCGTTGACCGACGCCGGGGTCCCCGTCATAATACTTTCGGTTCACGCACGAATCCGCTGCCAGAGACAGCCGGTGCAAACGGGCATCGCCCGCGAGCTTAATGGGATATCCCGCCAGCCGAGGTGGTCGAGTAGATATGTCTTCTCGCCCCCGTCGCTCATGCAGCGCGGGGGCTTTCTTTTTGGACATGCCCCCGTCACGTCCTTGTGGCGGACCGTGCCCGGAAAGAATTCGAGGAGGTGTAATTCATGCCCCAGCAGTACAAAATCGACAAGGTTGCAGAGATCGAGTCCCGTATCGCCGAGAACGCCGGTCTGTTCGTCGTCAACTACAACGGTCTGACGGTTAAGCAGGCTCAGGAGCTGCGTCATCAGCTTCGCGAGTGCGGCGCCGAGATGAAGGTCTACAAGAACAACCTGGTCAAGATCGCTCTCAAGAACCAGGAGCAGCCCGAGCTCGACGAGATCCTCGCCGGCCCCGTCGCTTATGTGTTCTACGAGTCCGAGCCGGTCGAGGCCGCTAAGGCCCTTAAGGACTTCTCCGCTCAGTCCAAGGGCGTCCTTGAGATCAAGGGCGGTATCTCCGACGGCAAGGCCGTTTCCGCTGATGATGTTAAGGCTATCGCCGAGCTGCCCACCAAGGACCAGCTTCTCGGCCAGATCGCCGGTCTCATCTCCGGTTTCGCTCGCGACATCGCTGTCTGCGTCAACGGCGTTTCCTCTGGTCTCGCTCGTTCGATCCAGCAGGTCTCCGAGCAGAAGGCAGCCTAGTCGCTGTTTTCACCTGCGGCGGCAACGCCGCACCCCTGGCGCATTCGCGCCGTGTTTTAACTGATCTCCGTGCACAGACACGGAAACCGAAAGGACTTAGAAATGGCTAAGCTTACCACCGATGAGATCATCGATGCTCTTAAGGAAATGACCCTTCTCGAGGCTTCCGAGCTCGTTAAGGCTATCGAGGACACCTTCGGCGTTTCCGCCGCTGCTCCTGCCGCCGTTGTCGCCGCTCCCGCTGCTGGCGCTGCTGAGGCCGAGGAGAAGACCGAGTTTGACGTCGTGCTCGAGGGCTTCGGCGACAACAAGATCCAGGTCATCAAGGCCGTCCGTGAGCTCACCAACCTTGGCCTGAAGGAGGCCAAGGAGGTCGTCGAGGGCGCTCCCAAGGCTGTTCTCGAGGGTGCCAAGAAGGAGGACGCCGAGGCTGCCAAGGAGAAGCTCGAGGCTGCTGGCGCTGCTGTCACCCTCAAGTAATCAGGCTTTCTCGCCAGATTTCTTTGCAGACGGGGTTCGCATTGCGAGCCCCGTCTTTTTCGTTTTGGCCCCTCATTCCCATTGCTCGGCACGCAGAACACCGCTGTCTTCGCCGTGCCAATCCCGTTACCGCTGGGGCGTAAAATTGCACCATTCGAGCAATAATTTGCGTTGACCTGCTGAAGAATTGCGTTTGCCTTACGGCGACGTATGTCTCCGGCGGTAAGATGCTTCAGTATCGCAATTTGGTCTGCGGCCGCCGTGCCGCACGCACAGGGCGCATCCTGCGCCTGCGAAAGGATCCTTGAATAACATGAAGGCAATCATCCCCGCCGCCGGTCTTGGCACGCGTTTTCTGCCTGGCACCAAGTGCACGCCCAAAGAGATGCTGCCGGTGCTCGACAAACCGGTCATCCAGTACGTCGTTGAGGAGGCGCTCGACCCCGATGAGGTCGACGATGCTATTATCGTCACCTCTCCTGGCAAGCCCGAGTTGCTGAGCTACTTCCAGCCCGATCGCTCGCTCGAGAACCTGCTTCGCGAGCGTGGCAAGGACGCCTACGCCGACGCCGTCGCCCATGCTGGTGGTATGCCGGTCGACTTCCGTTATCAGTACGAGCCCAAGGGCCTTGGCCACGCCATTCGCTCTGCCGCTGACGCTGTGGCAGGGGAGAACTTCCTGGTTCTTCTGGGCGATTACGTTGTGCCCAACCGTGACATCTGCGACAAGATGCTTGCCGTCTCCAAGGAGCACGGTGGCGCTTCTGTTATCGCCGTTGCCGCGTGCGCTCCCGAGGAAGTCAGTCGCTATGGCGTTATCGCCGGCGATCGCGTGGGCGCTCTCGAGGGCTTCGAGAATGCCGCCGACGACGAGCCCGGTGCCGTTTGGCGCATCGGCGGCCTGGTCGAGAAGCCCGCTCCCGAGGCGGCTCCGTCCAACCTGTACATCGTCGGTCGCTACCTGCTGAGCCCGTTGGTCATGGACCTGCTGGCCGATCAGCAGGCCGGTAAGGGCGGCGAGATCCAGCTGACCGACGCCATGGCCCGCTCGCTCGACCGCGAGGCCATGTATGCCGTCGTCATCGACCCGCTGTCGGGCTACGATACCGGTACCCCGTCTGGCTGGATGGCCACCAACGCCCTCATGGCTGCAAGCGATCCTCGCTTTGCCGGCGCCTTCTGGGATGCCATCGACGAGCGCGGCGGTTTGATGCGCAAATAAGCCTTTCGGGCATCGACGTTTACGGGTGCGGACTTCGGTTCGCGCCCGTTTTATTATAAGAGCTGCGATTGCCAGCCCTCTGTTCACAGAAAATATATGAACAGATGTTCGATGCATATCCATCTACCTGCATGTTTTCTGTCGAAAAACTTTACTACTCCAAAAACTCAATCACGTCAAGGCTTTTCTTGCTCAACGGTCGGTACCTGATAAACTATTAGGTTGCGATAACTGGCGAAGCTATGCCTCGCCAATCCACCGAGCATTTCCGTGAAGGAGGAAAAACCTGGTGACCTACGCATACACTGCCACTGAGCGCAAGCGCGTCAGCTTCGGGAAAATCCCGGAGGCCATGGAGCTCCCCAACCTTATCTCTGTTCAAAGGGAATCCTTTGAGCGTTTTAAGGATGAGGGCCTTCGTGAGGCGTTCAAGGAATCCAGCCCCATCCAGAGCCAGAACCATGTTCTCGAGGTTACCTTCGGCGAGCATCAGTTTGGCGACCCCGCGCACACCGTCGAGGAGTGCCGCGAGAAGGACATGACCTATCAGGCTCCGCTTCTGACCGACGTCCGTCTCACTAACAAGGAGACCGGCGAGATCAAGGAGCAGCTCGTCTTTATGGGCGACTTCCCCATGATGACCGATCAGGGCACCTTTATCATCAACGGTACCGAGCGTATCGTCGTCTCGCAGCTCGTCCGCTCCCCGGGCGTGTACTACAGCTCCGAGATGGATTCGGGCAAGCAGATCTACAAGGCTCAGATCATCCCGTCCCGCGGTGCCTGGCTCGAGTTTGAGGTCGACAAGCGCGACCAGCTCATGGTCTCCATCGACCGTAAGCGCAAGCAGAGCGCCACGATGTTCCTGCGCGCCCTTGGCATCGCCGTCACCAACGACGATATCATCGAGCTGCTCGGCAACTCCGATGTGATCAAGCGCACCCTCGAGCGCGATACCGCCCTCACTCGCGAGGACGCCCTCATCGAGATCTACCGTCGCCTGCGTCCGGGCGAGCCTCCCACCGTGGATGCTTCCCGCAGCCTGCTCGAGGGCCTGCTCTTCAACCCGCAGCGCTACGATCTGGCCCGCGTCGGTCGTTACAAGGTCAACAAGAAGCTCAACCTCACCACCGAGGAAGAGGTCACGGTGCTCACCGACGAGGATATCGTCGCTACGCTGCGCTACCTGCTGTCCCTCGCTGCCGGCGAGCAGGGCTTCAAGGTCGACGACATCGACCACTTTGGTAACCGCCGCATTCGCACCGTCGGCGAGCTCGTCGCCAACCAGTTCCGTATCGGCATGAGCCGTATGGAGCGCGTCGTCCGTGAGCGCATGAGCTCCCAGGACATCGACGAGATCACCCCGCAGTCGCTCATCAACATCCGTCCGATCGTGGCCTCCATCAAGGAGTTCTTCGGTTCCTCGCAGCTCTCGCAGTTCATGGACCAGGCGAACCCCCTGACCGGTCTGACCCACAAGCGCCGTCTGTCCGCACTCGGCCCTGGCGGTCTTGCCGGCCACAAGTCGGGCTCCAGCCGCCGCACCAACGTGCCGACGGCCGTCCGCGACGTTCACAACTCGCACTACAGCCGCATGTGCCCGATCGAGACCCCCGAAGGCCCCAACATCGGCCTGATCGGCTCGCTCGCCCTCTACGCCCGCGTCAACGAGTATGGCTTCATCGAGGCCCCGTTCCGTCGCGTCGAGAACGGCGTTGCCACCGATCAGATCGACTGGATGACCGCTGACGAGGAAGAGAAGCACATCATCGCGCCGGCCAACACGCCGCTCGATCCCAAGACCAACGAGTTCATCACGACCGATGCCGAGGGTAAGATCGTCCGTCCGCACACCGTGGTCGCCCGTACCCGCGACTTCGACGGCTCCTTCGGCGCTCCCGCCGACGTGCCCGTCGAGGACGTCGACTACATGGACGTCTCGCCGCGTCAGATGCTCTCCGTCGCAGCCACGCTGATCCCGTTCCTTGAGCACGATGACGCCAAGCGTACGCTGATGGGCGCCAACATGCAGCGTCAGGCCGTGCCGCTGGTTCACCCCGCCGCTCCCTATGTCGGTACCGGCATGGAGCGTCGCGCCGCTCTGGACTCCGGCGAGGTCACCCTGGCCAAGAACGCCGGCGAGGTCATCTTTGCCGACGCCGCCAAGATCATCGTCAAGCATGCCGGCGGCATGGACGAGTACCACCTGGCCAAGTACCAGCGCTCCAACCAGTCCACCTGCATCAACCACCGTCCGCTCGTTCGCGTTGGTGACACCGTTGAGCAGGGCGAGCCTCTGGCCGACGGTCCTTCGACCGATCACGGCGAGCTCGCACTGGGTCAGAACCTCACCGTGGCCTACATGCCGTGGGAAGGCTTTAACTACGAGGACGGTATCGTCGTGTCCGAGCGCCTGGTGGCCGAGGACCTGCTGACGACCATCAACATCACCCGTCACGAGATCGACGCCCGCGACACCAAGCTCGGCCCCGAGGAGATCACCCGCGAGATCCCGAACCTCTCCGAGGACATGCTTGCCAACCTCGACGAGGACGGCATCATCCGCATCGGCGCCGAGGTCGGCCCTGGCGACATCTTGGTCGGCAAGGTCACGCCTAAGGGCGAGAGCGCTCTGACCGCCGAGGAGCGCCTGCTGCGCGCCATCTTCGGTGCCAAGGCCCACGACGTCCGCGACACCTCCCTTAAGATGCCTCACGGCGCTTACGGCCGCGTCATCGACGTCGTCCGCTTTAGCCGCGAGAACGGCGACGACCTGGCCCCCGGCGTCAACGAGCAGGTGCGCGTCTACGTCGCCCAGCGTCGTAAGATCCAGCAGGGCGATAAGATCGCCGGCCGCCACGGCAACAAGGGTGTTATCTGCAACGTTCTGCCGGTCGAGGACATGCCCTACATGGCTGACGGTACCCCGATCGACGTTATCCTCAACCCGCTGGGCGTTCCTTCGCGTATGAACGTCGGTCAGCTGCTCGAGTGCCACCTTGGCTGGGCTGCTGCGTGCGGTTGGGATACCGAGCAGGCCGACTCCGACAAGTACGTCCCCGGTCCGTTCTTCACCGCCACGCCCGTCTTCGACGGCGCCAAGGAGGACGAGATCGCCGAGGTCATCCGTCGTGCCAACAAGAACATGCTCAACAAGGCTACCGCTGCCTTTGGCGATCACATGCGCCCCGAGTTCGTCACCCAGCTTGACGAGCGCGGCAAGACCCGCCTGTTCGACGGCCGCACCGGCGAGGAGTTCCGCGAGCCCATTACCGTGGGTACGTCCTACATCCTCAAGCTCGGCCACATGGTCGACGACAAGATCCACGCCCGTTCGACCGGCCCTTACAGCCTGGTTACCCAGCAGCCTCTGGGCGGCAAGGCTCAGTTCGGCGGCCAGCGCTTCGGCGAGATGGAAGTTTGGGCACTGTACGCTTACGGTGCTTCCAACGTCCTGCAGGAGATCCTGACCGTCAAGTCCGACGATACCGTGGGCCGTGTCAAGACCTACGAGTCCATCGTCAAGGGCGAGAACGTTCCTGTCCCGGGTATCCCCGAGTCCTTCAAGGTTCTCGTCAAGGAGATTCGCTCCCTCGCACTGGACATCGAGCCCATGCACGATGCCGACGAGGACGCCTCCGCCCCTGTGACCGCCGAGGAGACCTCTGCTCTCGACGACCTGGCTGCGCTCGCCGGCGTTGACGCCGACGTCGAGGCCGAGGATGCCGAGACCGCCGAGGCACCCGAGGCTGTCGCCGCCACGACCACTGATAAGGAGTAGTTGACTGTGGCAGATTTCGAAGCTACTGATTTTGACTCGGTAAAGATCTCCCTTGCCTCCGCCGACCAGATCCGTTCCTGGTCGCACGGTGAGGTCAAGAAGCCGGAGACCATCAATTACCGTACCCTCAAGCCCGAGAAGGACGGCCTGTTCTGCGAGAAGATCTTCGGTCCCGCCAAGGACTGGGAGTGCTCCTGCGGCAAGTACAAGGGCATCCGCTTTAAGGGCATCGTCTGCGAGCGCTGCGGCGTCGAGGTCACCTCGGCCAAGGTGCGTCGCGACCGCATGGGCCACATCGAGCTCGCCGCTCCCGTGTCCCACATCTGGTACTTCAAGAGCCCCACGAGCTTCCCGATGAGCCGTATGCTCGACATCAAGTCCAAGGACCTCGAGAAGGTTCTGTACTTTGCCAGCTACATCATCACCGAGGTTGACTACGAGGCTCGCGAGGCCGACGCCGACGACCTGCGCGAGGAGCTCGCCGCCGATCTGGAAGAGATCGATGCCGAGTGCGCCCGCCAGATCGAGTCCCTCAAGGAGCAGGGCAACCCCGAGAACTTTGACGAGTTCTCCGACGAGGAGCCGCTGACCCCCGAGGAGATCGCCTCTGGCATCGTCGACATCGAGGAAGAGTGCAAGGACGAGAAGCAGCTCCGCACGGACGCCTTCAACGCCTTCATGAAGCTCACCGAGCGCGACCTCATCTCCGATGAGCCGCTGTTCCGCGAGATGACCCGCTACTACTCCATGTACTTTAAGGGTGGCATGGGTGCCGAGGCCGTCCGCGACCTGCTCGCTGCCATCGACCTCCCCTCCGAGGCCGAGAAGCTCAAGGCCATCATCGCCGACGAGGACTCCCAGAAGCAGAAGCGCGAGAAGGCCGTCAAGCGCCTCGAGGTCGTTGACGCCTTCCTGAAGGGCGGCAACAGCCCCGCGAACATGATCCTGGACGTCATCCCGGTCATTCCGCCCGATCTGCGCCCGATGGTCCAGCTCGACGGCGGCCGCTTTGCCGCGTCCGACCTCAACGACCTGTATCGTCGCGTGATCAACCGTAACAACCGACTCAAGCGCCTGCTCGACCTGGACGCCCCTGCGATCATCGTGAACAACGAGAAGCGCATGCTCCAGGAGTCCGTGGACGCCCTGTTCGACAACGGCCGTCGTGGTCGCCCGGTCTCTGGCCGTGGCGGTCGCCCGCTCAAGTCGCTCGCCGAGGCCCTCAAGGGCAAGCAGGGTCGTTTCCGTCAGAACCTGCTGGGCAAGCGTGTCGACTACTCCGGCCGTTCGGTAATCGTTACCGACCCCAAGCTGCTGCTGCACCAGTGCGGTCTGCCCAAGACCATGGCGCTGGAGCTCTTCAAGCCCTTCGTCATGAAGCGCCTGGTCGAGCTTGGCAAGGTCGAGAACATCAAGGGCGCCAAGCGCGCTATCGACCGCGGTGCCACCTTTGTGTGGGATATCCTCGAAGAGGTCATCGACGGCCGCGTCGTGCTGCTCAACCGTGCACCGACCCTGCACCGTCTGTCCATCCAGGCCTTTGAGCCGGTGCTGGTCGAGGGCAAGGCTATCCACCTGCACCCGCTGGTCTGCTCGCCCTTCAACGCCGACTTCGACGGCGACCAGATGTCTGTCCACGTGCCGCTGTCCAGCCAGGCTCAGGCCGAGGCTCGCGTGCTCATGCTCTCTGCGAACAACCTGCGCTCGCCGGCATCCGGCAAGCCGGTTAACATCCCTTCGCAGGACATGATCATCGGTGTGTACTACCTGACCCAGGTCCGCGAGGGTCTGCCGGGCGAGAACCACGTGTTCGCCAGCTTCGACGACGCGCTGCACGCCTATGACTGCCGTTCCGAGGTCGACATGCAGGCCAAGATCCAGGTTCGCGTGTCCGCTGCCGATGCCAACGTCATCAACGAGGACGGCACCCGTATCTTCCGCGTCAAGAACGGCAAGAATGAGTTCGTCGACTACGACGTCACCGGCAACAAGACCGCGCGCTTTGAGACCTCTATCGGCCGCATCATCTTCAACCGCCAGTGCCTGCCCGAAGACTACGAGTTCATGAACTACAAGATGGTCAAGGGCGACGTGGCCAAGCTGGTTGCCGACTGCTGCGATCGTTACCCCGAGGCCAAGGTCGGCCCGATCCTCGACGCCATCAAGTACTCCGGCTTCCACTACGCTACCCGCGCCGGCCTCACCATCTCGGTGTGGGACGCTCTCATCCCTGATGAGAAGCAGGAGCTGCTCGACCGCGCCCAGGCTAACGTCGACCAGATCAACGAGTACTTCGAGGAGGGCTTCATCAACGAGACGGAGCGCCACATCGAAGTCGTTAACGAGTGGACCGCTTGTACCGACAAGGTCGCAGCGCTCATGCTCGACTTGTTCGACGAGGAGAACCCGCTCTACATGATGGCCGACTCCGGCGCCCGTGGTTCTAAGACCCAGCTGCGTCAGCTCGGCGGCATGCGTGGCCTGATGGCAGACATGTCCGGCGAGACGATCGACCTTCCCATTAAGGCGAACTTCCGCGAGGGCCTGCTGCCGCTCGAGTACTTCATTTCGACCTACGGCGCCCGTAAGGGCCTGGTCGATACCGCATCCCACACCTCGGACTCTGGTTACCTGACCCGTCGTCTGGTCGACGTGGCCCAGGACGTCATCGTCCGCGAGGAGGACTGCGGTACGCACGAGGGCGTCACCTACAACCTCATCATCCCCGGCACCACTGACCTCAACACCGACCTCGTCGGCCGTTGCTTCATTGAGGACGTCGTGGCTCCCGATGGCACCGTGCTCTTTGAGCAGGACGGCTACATCGAGAAGGTCGCCGACATCCAGAAGATGGTCGATGCGGGCCTTAAGAAGGTCAAGCTTCGCGCGCTGCTCACCTGCCGCTCCAAGTACGGCGTGTGCCAGAAGTGCTACGGCTGGGATCTTTCCACCCGTCGTCCGGTCGCCATCGGTACCGCGGTCGGCATTATTGCCGCCCAGTCCATCGGCGAGCCCGGTACGCAGCTTACGATGCGTACCATTCACTCCGGCGGCGTCGCTGGCGTCGACGATATTACGCAGGGTCTGCCTACGGTCAGCCGTATGTTCGATATCGTCGGCAACGTCAACGAGAAGATTCTGGGTCGCGAGGCCGAGCTGGCCCCGTACTCCGGCCACCTCTCGATTAAGCCCGAGAAGTCCGAGTACGTGCTGACGCTCACCGACTCCGAGGATCACACCCGTGTCCTCGACGAGCGTCGCGTTCCCGCTTCGGTGCGCTTCATGCCCGAGATCGAGGACGGCTGCGAGGTTCGCGCCGGCGACCAGATCACCAAGGGCTTCGTCAACTTCCGCAACCTGCGCAAGCTGACCGACATCGAGTCGACGATGCACACCTTCGTCGAGAGCGTCAAGGACGTCTACACCAGCCAGGGCGTCGACCTGAACGACAAGCACATCGAGGTGCTCGCACGTCAGATGCTGCGTCGCGTTCAGATCACCAACCCCGGCGACTCCAAGTACCTGCTTGGTCAGTACGTCGACCGCTACGAGTTCGCCGACGAGGTCGAGCGCGTTGCCCGTCTGGGCGGTCAGGCTCCCGTGGCCGAGCCCGTCATCCTGGGTACGCTCAAGGTCGCGTCCAACATCGACTCCTGGCTGTCGAGCGCTTCGTTCATCCGTACTGCCGGCGTCCTTACCGAGGCTGCCATTGAGGGCAAGGTCGACCACCTGCTCGACCTTAAGTCCAACGTCATCGTCGGTAAGAAGATCCCGGCTGGTACCGGCCTCAAGCCGTACGCTAACGCCAAGCTGACGTATCGTACGGCCGACGGCTACGTGGACATCGACGGCCCGGCTTCGCCCAACGCCAAGTCGCTGCCCGAGTGGGCTCCTGTGGAGCTCAAGGACCTGGACGAGCAGCTCCCGCAGCAGCTCGACTGGGCCGGCTACGACGAGTTCGGTGGTGCTGACGGTTCGTTCACCCGCAACGGCCACACCATCTCCGCCGAGAAGGCTCGCCTGTACCTGTTCGACGACCTGGGCGTGTCGCAGCGCTGGACCAACAAGTTCAGCGAGGTCGGCATCGAGACGGTCGGCGACCTGGTCGGCAAGTCCGAGGAGGATCTGCTGCGCATCGATGGCATCGGTGCCAAGGCGATCGAGGAGCTCCGTGACGGTCTGGAGGCCCACGACCTGCTCTACATCCTCGAGAACAACGACGACGTTGCCGACGAGGAAGACCTCTCGCAGCTGCTGCAGATGGTCTTTAGCCCCGACGGTCCGGACGACATCCTGCTGGGCACCTCCGCTGCGCCGACGCATCACGCCGACGCCGACGAGGAGCTCCTGGGCGCCCCGATCGACGACAAGAAGGCTCCCGCCAACGGTGCCATCAACGAGGACATGGCTTCCCTCGACGAGCTGCTCAACCAGCTCGTGGACACCGACGACGCCGAAGAGGCCAAGGACAACGACGAGGAGTAACTTCCAAGTACGTTAACCGCCCTTCCAAAGACCCGTTTCCCAACAGGGAAGCGGGTCTTTTTTGATGAGGAACGTTGCCCCGACGAGCACGTCGGATTCCCGGAACGGGCCGCCCGCTGTTTAAGTTTGTCGCGAGTTCCGCACGCAAAGGAAAGCACTTAATGTGCTTTCCGTCTTGCGCAGGACTGTAGAGCAGCAAACTTAAACAGCGGGCGGCCCGTTTCGGGAATCTGCCCCCGCGCACAGAAGGGGATTCCTTTTGTCAAAAAGGGACAGGTTTATTTTGGTAGGTTTTTACTGCTTGAATTTGAAACATTCCGTTCGGTCAAAGCGTATCTATGGTGAGGGCCTCAGCAAGAAACATCAGCATCACCGGGAGGTGATTATGGAAGAACAAGCATTTAGACAGGCGGTCGAAGATCACCGGGATGTCGTGTTTCGGATCGCATTGACGTACCTACGCGATCGTGCCGATGCCGACGATGTTGCCCAAGATGTCTTTCTTAAGTTGCTCAAAAGCGATGGACACTTTGAAAGTTGGGAGCATCTTCGTCGCTGGCTTATTCGGGTCACGATCAATGAATGCAAATCGCTCTTTCGAAAGCCATGGAGGCGCATAGAGGATATTGAGAACTTGGCCGATTCACTCTCGGCAGCGCAGGATGAGACCAAGGTGGTCCTGTCAGACGTTATGCGACTTCCGGAACGATTCCGTGTTCCCATCGTGCTCTATTACTATCTAGGCTTTTCGACCTCAGAGATTGCCGAGTTGTTGCATGTACCAGCCGCGACCGTTCGAACGCGTTTAGCTCGCGGTCGATCGAAGCTCAAATTCATCCTAGAGGAGGGCGACCGTGAAATCCAATCAAATCAAGCAGGCCTTCGAGTCCATCCAAGCCGATAGCAATCTTGCAGATCGCGTCCTTAATACCGCTGCGGGTGAGCCGCTTCATCGAAAGGGCCACGCGAAGCCTCTCTATGTTGCCGTAATCGGATGTCTTGTCGGAGTGCTGGCGACCGGAGGGGTCGCCTACGCCGTCGTCAATTCCAGATATTTTGCCTCAGCCTGGGGAAACCACGGCAACGGGGATTCCATTACCTGGACCAACGGTGGCTCATCGGGGACTAAATACACCTACACCAGAGAGTTTGGTGATGGCATCGCGCCCCAAAGCCTGGAGGGTGCAGTTCAGAAAGTTAATCTGTCCGTCGAGGGTAACGGCTATACGCTCGATATCCATGAGATGGCTATTGACCAAAACGGCTGCGGCGCCGTGACGTTTACGTTGTCAAATCCAAATGGAGTTAACTACTACAAGCCAGCAGCAGAGACAGGCGAACTTGTTCTTTATGGTGAAGAAGAACAAGGCATCGGCACGCCAAGCATGAACTTCGGCGAGGAATGGGCTGACACACGCTGCACAATTGATAAGGACACATCAAGCGACACGGTCATTAACGGCACGATGTACTTTGCCTCGTGGGATCGCGAGCGAGATTTGGGACATGGGGTCACCTGGAATATCAGCTGGACGGAGGGCAAAGGTGAGGATGCGAAGGTGATCGAGGTATCGACGCCAGAGTTTAACGTCGGAGCGCACGTCGATACAAAGGAACTCCGCTCCGATGACTCGCCTCTCGAGATCAGCCCGTTTTCCATCCAGACGCACATCGATGATCTGGGCATTGACGCAGTCACGAAAAAGTTGACCGTTACCTACAAGGATGGATCGGAGCAGATCATCGAAGATGATACTGCGGGCGCGTACAATTTCTATGTCTCGCTGACGCGCAATAGCGGAGAGAACATCTCGGTGCCGACAAAACTGATCAATGTCGATCAAGTGGTCTCGGTAACCCTTGAGGGCACGAGGTACACATCAACAGGAGAGACCGAAACAGAAGTACCCTTTACCATCGTTTATTCGTAAAGTCTGGGCCGCTTCCCAAGGGGGGAAGCGGCCTTTTTAGCGTTATATGGACGAGTGGATTGGACGTTATTCGTCTGATTCTCGGAAGAACGTAGCAAATGGATGCGGATCACCGTGAAGAGTGGCGTTTTCCCAGATAAAACCGACCAAAATAAACCTGTCCCTTTTTGGCAGGGAACGTTGCCCCGACGAGCACGTCGGATTCCCGGGCCGGGCGGCACAGGGGTTAAGTTTGTCGCGAGTTCCGCACGAGCCGGAGGCCACTTAATGTGGCCTCCGTGCGAGCCAGGACTGTAGAGCAGCAAACTTAACCCCTGTGCCGCCCGGCCCGGGAATCCGCCCCCGCGCACAGAAAGGGATTCCTTTTGTGTAGGCTTTGCGGAAATGTGGGTATTTTAGGATACGCCCGGCGGCGTGGTCTGTTGACGACACAGCTAACGCCACGTATCCTATCGAATTGCGTGTTTCGTAGGGGGATGCTGACCCCTCGATTCAAGCCGTTGCACTTTACAGAAAGCTGGAATCATTCGAGAAGGAGTACGCTTTGCCTACTATTAACCAGCTGGTTCGCCAGGGCCGTCGTTCCGTGCCCAAGAAGTCCAAGAACGCTGCTCTGCAGCACAACTCCCAGAAGCGCGGCGTGTGCACCCGCGTCTTCACCACGAGCCCCAAGAAGCCGAACTCGGCTCTTCGTAAGGTTGCCCGTGTTCGCCTTGTCAACGGCATCGAAGTTACTGCTTACATCCCGGGTGAGGGCCACAACCTGCAGGAGCACTCCATCGTGCTCGTCCGCGGCGGTCGTGTCCGTGACCTCCCTGGTGTCCGTTATCACGTCATCCGTGGCGCCTACGACGCTGCTCCGGTCCAGAACCGTATGCAGGCCCGTTCCAAGTACGGTGCTAAGCGCCCCAAGGCCAAATAAGCCAGATAACGTTTTGATACTTTCGCCGTGTGCCGCCTAAGCGCCGCACGGTAGACACTTAAGGAGATTTCACATGCCGCGTCGTGCAGCAGCTAATCGTCGTGAGGTTCAGCCTGACGCCGTTTACAACAACCGCCTGGTGACTCAGCTCATCAACAAGGTCCTTCTTGACGGCAAGAAGGCCACCGCTGAGCGCATCGTTTACACCGCTTTCGAGATCGTTGCCGAGAAGTCCGAGGGTGGCGACGCTCTCGCTACCTTCAAGAAGGCTATGGACAACGTCAAGCCCACGCTCGAGGTTAAACCCAAGCGTGTCGGTGGCGCTACCTATCAGGTCCCGATGGAGGTCAACTCCCGTCGTTCCACCGCTCTGGGTATCCGCTGGATCGTCAACTTCTCCCGCGCTCGCAAGGAGAAGACCATGGCCGAGCGTCTCGCCAACGAGATCCTCGACGCTTCCAACGGCCTGGGCGCTTCCGTCAAGAAGCGTGAGGACGTCTTCAAGATGGCCGAGGCCAACCGCGCGTTCTCTCACTATCGTTGGTAAGTTAAGGTAAGGAACTAACATGGCTAAGCCTAAGTACAAGCTTTCCGATACCCGTAACATTGGCATCATGGCCCACATCGATGCCGGTAAGACCACCACGACCGAGCGTATTCTTTACTACACCGGTAAGACCCACAAGATCGGTGAGGTCCATGAGGGCGCTGCCACCATGGACTGGATGGTTCAGGAGCAGGAACGCGGCGTAACCATTACCTCCGCTGCTACCACGTGCTTCTGGAAGAAGGACGGTACCGACTACCGCATCCAGATCATCGACACCCCGGGCCACGTTGACTTCACCGCCGAGGTCGAGCGCTGCCTGCGCGTCCTCGATGGCGCTGTCGCCGTTTTCGACGCCGTTGCCGGCGTTCAGCCCCAGTCTGAGACCGTTTGGCGTCAGGCTTCTACCTTCAACGTCCCCCGCATCGCCTTCATCAACAAGTATGACCGCGTGGGCGCTGACTTCTTCAACGCTATCGAGACCATGAAGGATCGTCTCGACGCCAACGCCGTGGCCGCTCAGGTCCCGATGGGCGCCGAGGACAACTTCTGGGGTGTCATCGACCTCGTCACCATGACTGCTTGGGACTTCAAGGCCGACGACAAGGGCATGACCTACCCCGAGCCGATGGACGAGATCCCGGCTGAGTTTGCCGACATCGCTGCCACCAAGCGCGAGGAGCTCCTCGACGCTGCTGCCAGCTTTGACGACGAGCTCATGGAGAAGATCCTCATGGAGGAGGACTTCACCGTCGAGGAGCTCAAGGCTGCTCTGCGCAAGGGTGTTCTGGCCAATGAGCTCAACCTCGTCTTCGTGGGCTCCGCCTACAAGAACAAGGGCGTTCAGGAGCTGCTCGACGCTGTCGTCGACTACCTGCCCAGCCCGCTCGACGTCGAGGCCGTCACCGGTACCGATCCGGACACCGGCGAGGAGATCCAGCGTCATCCTTCCTTCGACGAGCCCTTCTCCGGCCTGGTCTTCAAGATCATGACCGACCCGTTCGTCGGTAAGCTCACCTATGTCCGCGTTTACTCCGGCCGTGCCGAGTCCGGCTCCTACGTGGTCAACGCTTCCAACGGTCAGCGCGAGCGTCTCGGCCGCATCCTCGAGATGAACGCCGCCGAGCGTATCGACCGTGACGACGCTGCCGCCGGCGACATCGTCGCTTGCGTCGGCTTCAAGAACTCCACCACCGGTGACACCCTGTGCGCCGAGGGCAAGGAGATCGTCCTCGAGAAGATCGAGTTCGCTAAGCCCGTTATCGACGTTGCCATCGAGCCCAAGACCAAGGCCGAGCAGGACAAGATGTCCCTGGCTCTGACCAAGCTCGCCGAGGAGGACCCGACCTTCCAGGTGTCCACCAACCACGAGACCGGCCAGACCATCATCGCCGGCATGGGCGAGCTGCACCTCGAGATCATCGTCGACCGTCTGCTCCGCGAGTTCAAGGTTGACGCTAACGTTGGTAAGCCCCAGGTTGCCTACCGCGAGACCGCTGGTCACGACGTCGAGAAGGCTGAGGGCAAGTTCGTCCGTCAGTCCGGTGGTCGCGGTCAGTATGGCCACGCCGTCATCAAGCTCGAGAAGATGGAGGAGGGCTTCGGCTACGAGTTCGTCAACGCTATCGTCGGCGGCGTCGTGCCCAAGGAGTACATCCCGTCCATCGACAAGGGCATCCAGGAGGCCCTGAACACCGGTGTTATCGCCGGCTTCCCGGTCCTCGACGTTAAGGTCACCCTGTTCGACGGTTCTTACCACGAGGTCGACTCCTCCGAGGCCGCCTTCAAGATCGCCGGTTCCATGGCTATCAAGGACGCCCTCAAGAAGTCCGATCCGCAGCTGCTCGAGCCGATCATGGCTGTCGAGGTCGAGACCCCCGAGCAGTACATGGGCGACGTTATGGGCAACCTCTCCGGTCGCCGCGGCAAGATCGAGGGCATGGAGGATCGCAAGAACAGCAAGCTCATCCGTGCCAAGGTGCCGCTGGGCGAGATGTTCGGTTACGCTACCGACCTTCGCTCCCAGACCCAGGGCCGTGCATCCTACACGATGCAGTTCGACTCTTATGAGCCCGCGCCCAAGTCCATCGTGGACGAGGTCATGAGCAAGAACGCCTAAGTTCGAGCTCCCTGTTACGTAATCCGCGAGAACATCTCTCGCACTCTTTGGAGGTTTAAGTTGGCTACCCAGAAGATCCGCATTCGCCTCAAGGGCTATGATCACGAGGTCGTCGATCAGTCCGCGAAGCTCATCGTCGAGACCGCTCAGAAGACCGGCGCTCGCGTTTCCGGTCCTGTCCCCCTGCCCACCGAGCGCAACCTGTACACGGTTATCCGCTCGCCGCACGTGAACAAGGACTCCCGTGAGCAGTTCGAGATGCGCACCCACAAGCGCCTCATCGACATCCTCGACCCCACCTCGGGCACCGTTGATTCGCTCATGCGTCTCGACCTCCCCGCTGGCGTCGACATCGACATCAAGCTCTAAGCGATATCGCTCATAGCTTAAAGGGCCCCGCTGCCGTAACGGCAGCGGGGCCCTTTTGTTTTGAATGATGGTTTGGACTGCGGGGTAATGCTGTCGAGTAGGTGGTTGCGGCGCCCTATTCGCTCAAGGGACGCAGCGATGCCTCCTCAAAATGGAAGGATCGAAAGCCGTCTTCCGTTTCGATGCACGCGCGACCAAAGCCATCGACCGTTTTAAAGATGCCACGCGCCAGCTCGTCCCCAGCGGGGGAGCGGGCGATAACGTGCTCCCCGATCCAATTGAGGTGAGCGATATATTCGTCGTGGACGGGCGCGAGCGGACCGGCGTCTTCTTCCTTGGCGTTGAGGTGCTCTGCCCAAGCATCTACAGCGTCTATAACTGCGTGATAGACCTCATCGAGGAGCTTGTCGACGGCGGGAACGCTCTCGTTGAGGTCCGAGAGGCCAATTGCCGCCAGGCCGCCATCGGGCACCTCTTGGGGCGTGTAGTTTACGTTGACGCCAATGCCGCAGACGGCGAAAGGTTTGCCTTCGTTATCGCGTGCGGCCTCGACCAGAATGCCGCCGAGCTTGCGTCCTCGCGCGACCAGGTCGTTGGGCCATTTAAGGCGAATCTCGTTTGCAAGACCCTGCTTTTCGAGTGCTTCGAGCACCGCTAGGCCGCTGACGGCGGCAAGACCAGAGTACTTTGCGGGATTAACGCATGGACGCAGGACAATCGAAAGCAATAGGTTGCCGGCGGTTGAATCCCACTTGTGGCCGCGCCGGCCGCGTCCTGCCGTTTGCGCGCGGGCGGCAAGTCCTGTGCCGTGCGGCGCACCCTGTTTTCCTGCCTCGAGCAGGTCATCGTTGGTCGATCCGGTTACGTCGACAATCGTTAATTGGGCATCCATAGCGGCTGCTACCTCCTTATTGAATAAGTGAATGACGCAATGGTGTCGAGAGATAGACACAATGTGAAGCCTTTGTCGCATTTAGACAATTTAATGTTAACACGTCAACAAAGACTGAAATGCGTTATCCTCTCTTGGTCGATGTAAACACGTCAACAACTCAAAGGAGGTTAGTGATGGGTTTCACGATTCTTGGAACAGGTTCGGCACTTCCTGAGCGCAGTGTTTCCAATGACGAGCTGTCTGAGTTCCTCGATACCTCGGATGAGTGGATTTTTACTCGCACAGGTATCAAGAGCCGCCACGTTTGCACCACCGAGTCACTTGACGACCTTGCCGTAGCAGCGAGCGAGCGGGCACTCCAGGTGTCCGGGATCGACGCGAGCCAGCTGGATCTGATCGTCTGCTCGACGACGACGGGTGACCACCTTGTTCCCGCTGAGGCGTGTGCCGTTGCTGAGCGACTAGGCGCGACGTGCCCTGCCTTCGATGTCTCGGCGGCTTGTGCCGGCTTCGTATTTGCGCTCGATGTCGCCGAGGGCTATATCGCCCGCAGCCGTGCCGAGCGTGTGCTTGTTGTTGCTGCCGAGCAGATGACGCGCGCGCTCGACTGGACCGACCGTGCCACCTGCGTGCTTTTTGGCGATGGGGCAGGCGCCGCAGTGATTGAAGCTGGGGGAGACAACCCCCTTGCCGTTGAGCTTTCGACGGCGCCCGACGTCGAGACGTTGCGCGTTCCCGGTCTGGTCGGTACCTCGCCGTTTAAGGCTTCCGCAGATAGCGCGAGCGTGCTGTCCATGAATGGCCGCCGCGTGTTCAAGTTCGGCGTCAACGCCATCTGCGACACGGTCCATAAGCTTGCGATCGATGCGGGCATTTTGGTCGAAGACATCGATCATTTTGTATTCCATCAGGCTAACGAACGAATCCTGAGCCAGGCGGTCAAGCGCCTGGGCGTGCCGGACGAGCGCGTGGTTCGCACGTTGCGCGAGACCGGCAACATTTCGAGCGCATGCATTCCGCTTGCCCTCGACCGGCTGGCAAACGCCGGTGCACTTCACACAGGCGAAACCATCGCCTTGGTTGGATTTGGCGCCGGTCTGGATATAGGTGGCTATCTGCTTCGTTGGAAGTAGTCGCACATAGGAAATAAAAACGCCCTAGGGCACAACCAAAGGAGAACTACCATGGCAGATCAGAAGACCTTTGAGCGCGTTTGCGACGTTATCCGCGAGACCGCCGGTCTTGACGATGTCGAGATGAAGCCCGAGTCCACGCTCGAGGAGATTGGTCTCGACAGCCTGGGCACCGTCGAGATCCTCGTTGCCGTCGAGGACGAGTTTGGCATCCAGCTCGATACCGAGGAGAACCCCAAGACGGTCGGCGAGTTCGCCGATACGGTCGAGGCGGCATTGGAGAAGTAGAGATGCTCAAGACTCCTCTCTGCGATCTGCTCGGCATCGAAAAGCCCGTGTTCCAGGGCGGTATGGCCTGGATTGCCGATGCCTCGCTGGCGTCCGCAGTGTCCGAGGCGGGTGGCTTAGGCATCATCGCGGCCATGAATGCCGACGCCGACTGGCTTCGCGACCAGATTCACGAGCTGCGCGCCAGGACGGATAAGCCCTTTGGCGTCAACGTCATGCTCATGAGCCCGTTTGCCGACGAGGTTGCACAGGTCGTGATTGACGAGCGAGTGCCGGTCGTCGTGACGGGCGCCGGCAATCCCGCCAAGTACATGAAGGCGTGGAACGAGGCGGGCATCAAGGTCATCCCGGTCGTTGCCTCGGTGGCGCTGGCGCGCCTCGTGGCACGTCGTGGAGCCACGGCGGTTGTTGCCGAGGGTACCGAATCGGGCGGCCATATTGGCGAGACCTCGACGATGGCACTGGTGCCGCAGGTCGTCGATGCGGTTGACATTCCCGTCGTGGCCGCCGGCGGTATTGCCGACGGCCGCGGCGTGGCGGCCGCCTTTATGCTGGGCGCCGAAGGCGTGCAAGTGGGTACGCGCTTTCTGGTCGCAGACGAGTGCACCGTCTCGGAGCAGTACAAAGAGATGGTCCTGAAGGCCAACGACACTTCGACGCGTGCGACCGGTCGCTCGACGGGACATCCAGTGCGCGCCCTCAAGAGCCCCTTCACCAACGCCTATGCCAAGAGCGAGGGTTCCGGCGCGAGTGCCGAGGAGCTCGGTGCTATGGGAACCGGTGCGCTGCGTAAGGCCGCCAAGGACGGCAACTACGAAGAGGGTTCGTTTTTGTGTGGACAGATTGCCGGCATGGTCAACGAGCGCCAGAGCGCACGCGAAATCGTTGACGACCTGGTCGATGGCGCCGAGCACGTCCTGAAGGGTGCGTGCGCATGGGTGGCGTAGCGTTTTTGTTTGCCGGCCAGGGTGCCCAGCACCCCGCGATGGGCGTCGACTTGATCGAGACATCGCCGGCGGCTGCCGAGGTGTTCGCCATTGCCGATGAGGTGCGCCCGGGGACGAGCGAGCAGTGCCGGAGCGCCTCCAAGGAGGAGCTCTCGCAGACCGAGAACACGCAGCCTTGCGTGTTCGTGCACGACTTGGCTGTCGCCGTCGCCCTGCGCGAGCGCGGCGTGGTGCCTGCCGCCTGTGCGGGATTCTCGCTGGGCGAGGTCGCTGCACTCACCTTTGCGGGGGCGTTCGATACGCGAGCGGGCTTTGGGCTTGTGTGCGAGCGCGCGGCGCTGATGGCCGCGGCTGCCGAGCGCCATCCGGGCGGCATGCGCGCCGTCATCAAGCTCGATGCGGCGCAAGTCGAGGGCCTGGCAAAACAGGCCGGCGTGGACTGCTGGCCAGTCAACTACAACAGCCCCCAGCAGACGGTTGTGGCCGGAGCGCCCGATGCGCTGCAGACCCTCGACGTCCTAGTAAAAGAGGCTGGCGGCCGCGCCATGAAGGTCGCGGTGTCGGGTGCATTTCATAGCCCCTATATGGGCGAGGCGGCCTGTGGCCTTGCCGCATATATTGAGGCCGGTCACGCGCCGTCCCCGTTGCTCATTCCTGTTTTGGCAAATATGACAGCGGCGCCCTATCCGGCGGACCCCCAGACGGCATCGGAGGTGCTGGCCAACCAGGTGAGTCATGCCGTGCGCTGGGTCGACACGCTGCATGCTCTGCAGGATCAAGGCATCGACACATTTATTGAGGTCGGCCCCGGCAAAACGCTGTCCGGCCTGGTCAAGCGTACGTTGAGCGACGTTCGTGTGTATTCGTGCGAGACGGCCGAGCAAGTCGCAGCTATTGCCGACGAGCTCGCATAGTCCACAGGGCTGTAACCCGAAAGGAATGACATGGGCAACTTGAACAATGGCGCGCTCGAGCGCAACGACTCACGTCGCGTGGCACTGGTCACGGGCGGCTCGCGCGGTATCGGCCGCGCCTGCGCTGTCGGTCTGGCGGAGGACGGCTTTGATATCGCCGTCGTCTATGCCGGCAGCGTCGATGCGGCGCGCGAGACGTGCGAAGCCTGCGAGGCCGCTGGTGCCACAGCTCGCGCATATCAATGCGACGTGGCCGATCCCGCTGCCGTCAACGCGTGCGTGGAAGCGGTCCTCAACGACTTTGGCTCCATTTGGGCGCTCGTCAACAACGCTGGCATCACCCGCGATGGCCTGCTCATGCGTATGGGTGATGACGCCTTCGATCGCGTGCTCGATGTCAATCTTAAAGGAACGTTTAACACGACGCGCGCGCTCCTGTCTCTTATACACATCTCCGAGCCCACGAGACGCTCATG
>URIK01000009.1 GCA_900547855.1 uncultured Collinsella sp.
ATCTACACTCGACTAGTCGTCGGCAGCGTCAGATGTGTATAAGAGACAGCGCCGAGGTCGAGGCCATGGACCAGAAGTCCGCGCTTGCCCTCATCCGCGCCCTGCGTCTTGCCCCCAACGGCGTGATCCGCCGCAACGTCGCCACCGACGGCTCCGTCGAGGTTTCCTCCAACATCGGTGTGGTTGCCACCTCTGACGACGAGGTCAAGATCATGCTGTCCCCGCGCTCCTCGATTACCTCGCTGCAGAACGAGTTTAAGGACCGCCTGCAGATGCTGGCCGATGTCCTGGGCTTCGATGCCAAGTTTGAGTTCGAGTATCCCGGTTGGAGCTATGCCGAGCATTCGCCGATCCGCGACGTCTTTGTCGAGAGCTATCGCGAGCTCTTTGGCTCCGAGCTGCGCATCGAGTCCATTCACGCCGGCCTTGAGTGCGGCCTGTTTGCCGAGGCCCTGCACGGCCTGGACGCCATCGCCGTGGGCCCGACGCTCTCCGATGTCCACACCCCGGACGAGAGCATGGAGCTCGCTTCTGCCGAGCGCTTCTACGAGCTGCTCATCGACGTCCTCAAGCGCCTTGCCGCGTAAAGGTCGCATTAACGGCGATCCAAAACTTTTGCTGATGGATTGCAAATGACATTACGAGAGGGGACACCCGGTCTTTTGCGACAGGTGCCCCCTCTCTTCTTTTAGAAATGGGAAGCTGATTGGCGTCTAGCCCATATCCGCCCTGATGAGGTCGAGGGTTCGCTGACAGTTTTCGCGGACGAGGCCGAGCATATGCTCGCGCAGGTCCGCCATGCCGGGCAGGTCGGCGTATTCGTCCATGACCTCTTCCATGCAAATGGGTACCTCGTAGGCGAGGTCCAGCATGGTCGCAAAGCAAAACTTCTCGGTTAGCCCGGCATCGGTGAGCGCCGTCTCCAGCGCGGGGTCGCCCATACCGTGGTATCGGCGGATAGCGCCTGGACCGATGCGCCCCACACGATTTTCGCCGCCAATGCTCATGGCAAGGCGCGCCCGGCGGCGCATGCGCTCGTACGCCAAGCCCGATGCGACATCGTACATTCGAGCCATCATGGCTGCGCCGTCGTTTCCAAGGAGCAGGGAATAGTTTTTCGCATGCGCATCCGGTGCGCCGATAATGGCGTTGAAGAACAGTATTTGCGTAAACAGATACAGGTTAAGTTGATGGTGGCTCGTATTTACGAGGAGCTCTTGAATGTCGCGGGTGGTCGGGCCGCCGTCTGCCGTGTTCTTTTGGGCGGGCATCACCCCAAGTGCCTGACAGAGGTCTTCTTGATGTAGACGCCTGATCGTTCCGTCTTCGACTTTCATGCGGTCATAGCGCTCAACAATGAGGGCAGGTTCGTCCTCAAACATACGATATTCGACGTTTGCCGTTGCGATACCGGCGCGCTGGGCGCTTTTCATGCAGACAAACTCATTGAGAGCCTCGAGTTTAAATCCGATAACGCCATTTTTGAAAATATGCGTCGTGGGCGAGGAGCCCACACATTCGCACCAGCGACCGTCTATGAGCGCGAGAGCGAACTTGCCCTGATTGCCTCCGAGTGACCAACTTTCATCTAGGCCCATCCAGGATGCATTGCGGTCATCTCTGATTGACTTGAGACGCAGCGCAATCTCGTGATCGCCTATAGGGCGGTATTCGCTGGTGCGATGCAGGACGGCGTTGACGTCTTCTTCGGCACAAAACTGCACTCCACCCGGACAGTCAAGTCCGATATGGCTGAGTAGCGCAACGGCATTGTTGGGTCTAACGTCGAATTCGGCAGCAATCGCTTTTCGCTGATCCTCGCTGTCGGGTAGAAGGCCAAACAAGTATGGATTCATGACCTGTTGGCTGTATGTACGATTTGATACGGGTATGTTGATCGATAATGCGGGCCCGTCATAGTCTTGATCATAGACAAAGCTGATGAGACCGTTCTCATCTTGCATGAGCGTTCCTGCAGGTTCGCCGCAAATAATAGTCCGAAGCGATGTGGTGGCCATTGGCTATTTCCCGTTAGGCTTTGGTTGGACAGATGCGTTTGCGGCAATCGAGACTCCGAGATTGGACATGGCGAAATCTGCGAAGGCTTTGTCGTAGAGTTCAGACGTAAAGGGGGCGTCTGCAAGAACCGGAATGGCGGCGCAGCAACGGTAGCTATGAGAGGGACGTTGAGCGCGATGGCGTCTGGGGGTACTGTGAGGTTGCAAATCGGCACGCGGAACGTTGGCTGATTGCTCATTTTTCGTTTCGCCTATATCCCCTTGAGCGGCGAGCGCCAGTCCGAGAGCATTGAAGATTGCCAATAGCTTGTCGAGTCGAATGCCGGTGGCATCTCCTAGCTCGAGCGATGCGAGCAGGCGCTCCGAAACACCGGCTTTTTTAGCGAGGGCCGCACGGGTGATTCCCTGTGACTCGCGTGCCTGGCGCACGTAGATGCCAGCTTGGCGCGGCGTGGTGATGGGAAGGGTATCCACGGCAATCTCCTAACGTGCAGACTTTTGCATATCAGTATGACATGCAAAAGTCTGCACGAAAAGGCCTTATGCAAAACTCTGCATGAGACTTCCACGTTGACGTTGAGCTTATGAGAGGCGTTTTTTATATCGCGAGGATCCCCAGATGCTCAAGCAGAATCTTGAGGCCGATGAGGATGAGCACGACGCCGCCCACGATGGTGGCAGGCTTTTCGTAGCGCGCGCCAAAGGTATGGCCGATCGCCACGCCGGCGACGGAGAAGATAAACGTTGTGACGCCGATAAGCGATACAGCGGGCACGATGTCAACCGAGAGCGCCGCAAACGAGATGCCTACGGCCAGGGCGTCAATCGAGGTGGCAATGGCGAGAACCAGGTATTCTACCAGGTCAATCTTCTCGGCATTCTTGTTGTCGCTCTCGCCCTCGTCCTCGGTAAAGGCCTCCCACAGCATCTTGCCGCCGATGAAGGCCAAAAGGATAAAGGCGATCCAATGGTCGATGGGCCCGATGATGCCCATGAATTGACTGCCGAGCGCCCATCCGATCACGGGCATGCCGGCCTGAAAGCCGCCAAAGAACAGGCCGAGCACCACGGCGACTTTAAGGTTGATCTTTTTCATGCCGAGACCCTTGCAGATGGAAACGGCAAAGGCGTCCATCGAAAGGCCAACGGCGAGCAACACGAGCTCTGCGAGTCCCATAGTCTGGCTCCCTCTCTGCGGGCGAGCCCGATTACGCGACTACTCCCTCATTTATATGAGACCCGATGCTACCACATGAGCAGTCAAAGGAGCCCCGTCCCAAATGAGCTACCTAAGCGGTGTTCGCTCATTCTGTAAGCATCGGATTTCGCAAGCGCCGCAGGGACAAACCGTGAGAAACTATTTAGCGTTTATGGAGCGTATACGATGGGAGCGATGCCTTGGATAAGAACGAGCTGCAAAAGCGTATGGAACAGGCTATCCGCCTGACGGCACCTGGTCAGCCGATCCGCACCGCCCTCGACATGATCATCGCCGGTCACCTGGGCGCCCTTATCTGCGTCGGCGACACCGAAAACGTGCTCGCTGCCGGCAACGACGGCTTCCCGCTCAACATTTCGTTCACCTCGAACCGTCTGTTCGAGCTCTCCAAGATGGACGGTGCCATCGTCATCGACGGCGACCTCACCCAGATTCTGCGCGCCAACTTCCACCTCAATCCCGATCCCTCGCTTGCCACGAGCGAGACGGGTATGCGTCACCGCACCGCCGCTCGCATGTCGGTGCTTACCGATGCCATCGTGATCTCGGTCTCGGCCCGTCGTGCCGTCGTCAACGTGTACGTTCACGGCAAGAGCTACGAGATCCAGCCTGTCACCACCATCATGAGCTCGGTCAACCAGCTCGTCGCTACGCTTCAGACCACCCGTCAGTCGCTCGATCGCTCCCTGCTGCGCCTGACGGCCCTTGAGCTCGACGACTACGTTACGCTCGCCGACATTACCGGTATTTTCTCGAGTTTCGAGATCATGCAGCAGGCAAAGACTGAGCTTAAGGATTGCATCGTCAAGCTGGGCAACCAGGGCAAGCTCGTGCAGATGCAGCTCGAGCAGCTCGCCGGTTCCAGTATGGATACCGAGTATGACCTGATGATCCGCGACTACGCGAGCGACTCCTCCGAGGCCAATGCCGAGAAGATTCGCGCCGAGCTTAGCCGCATGACGCCTAAGGACCTGTCCGACCCACAGCATGTGGCGGCGGTTCTGGGTTATGACGACCTGGATGAGGACTCCGTCATGACGCCGCTGGGCCTGCGCACGCTTTCGCGCGTGTCCGTCGTGCGCGACGGCGTAGCCGAGAAGATTGTCGACGAGTACGGCTCGCTGCAGGAACTCATGGACGACATCAGCGAGGATCCGGAGCGCCTGGGCGACTTTGGCGTTAACAACCCTGCCATTCTTGCGGACTCCCTGTACCGCATGAAGGGCACCAAACAGGGGAACGCATAATGGCGCCCGTATGCGCCGTGGTCGTTGCCGGTGGTAGCGGCCAGCGCTTTGGTAACCCCGGTGGCAAGCAGCTCGTCAATGTAGCAGGCCGTCCGCTTATGAGCTGGTCCATCCGCGCATTTGACCGTAGCGATAAGGTCGGCCACATCGTCGTGGTTTGCCCTGCCGAGCGTCGTGCCGAGATGCGCCGCCTGGCCATCGACCCGTTTGACTATGACACGCCTATCAGCTTTGCCGATGCCGGCGATACCCGCCAGGATTCCACCCGTGCCGGCGTGCATGCGGTTCCGGCGGGTTTCGAATATGTCGCCATTCACGACGGCGCTCGTCCGCTCATTACTACCGAGGCGATCGATCACGCTATCGACGTGCTCGTGAGCGACCGCGCCCTCGACGGTGTCGTGTGCGGTCAGCCCGCGATCGACACGCTCAAAATCGTCGATGGCGATAATATCGTCGAGACGCCGCCGCGCGAACTCTATTGGGCCGCACAGACGCCGCAGATCTTTAGCGTCGACGCCATGAAGCGCGCCCACACCGCAGCCATCGCCGAGGGCTTTATCGGCACCGACGATTCTTCGCTGGTCGAGCGCATGGGTGGGCGCGTCCGCTGCGTCCAGAGCCCGCGCGATAACCTTAAGGTGACGGTGCCCGAGGACCTGCGTCCCGTAACCGCGATTCTGCTCGGCCGCATGGCCGAGGGAGAGGACCTTCCCCATGTTCAGTAACCTGCGCATTGGACACGGCTACGACGTTCACCGTCTGGTGGAGGGGCGTCGATGTATTATCGGCGGTGTTGACATTCCCTACGAGCGCGGCTTGCTGGGCCACTCGGATGCCGATGTGCTCGCGCACGCGTTGGCCGACGCCATTCTGGGCGCCTGCCGTGGGGGAGACATCGGCAAGCTGTTCCCCGATACCGACCCCGCCTACGAGGGTGCCGATTCGATGGTGCTGCTCGCTCGCGTGATGGACTATGCGCGCGAGCTGGGCTTCGAGTTTGTCGATGCCGATTGCACCATTGCCTGTCAGCAACCCAAGATCACCCCGCACCGCGATGCCATGTGCGCCAACCTTGCCCATGCCCTGGGCGTTGACGTCGAAAACGTGGGCGTCGCCGCCACTACGACCGAAAAGCTCGGCTGGGAAGGCCAAGGCGAGGGAATTGGCGCCTGGGCCGTCTGCCTGCTACAGAAAACCGCTAAGGAGTAACGAATGCGTATCTACAACAGCGCTACCCATAAAAAGGAAGAGTTCCAGCCCATCGAGTCCGGCAAGGTTCGCATGTACGTGTGCGGCCCCACGGTCTACGACAACATTCACATCGGCAACGCTCGCACGTTCATCAGCTTTGACGTGATTCGCCGCTGGCTCATCGCGAGCGGCTACGAGGTCACGTTCGCCCAGAACCTCACCGATGTCGACGACAAGATCATCAAGCGCGCCAACGAGCAGGGCCGTACGGCCGCCGAGGTCGCGACGGAGTTCTCCGACAAGTTCATCGGCGTCATGCGCGCCGCCAACGTGCTCGATCCCGATGTGCGCCCCCGCGCCACCAAAGAGATCGGCCCCATGATCGCCATGATCAAGACGCTTATCGAGCAGGGCCACGCTTATGCAGCCGATAACGGCGATGTGTACTTTGCCGTGCGCAGCGATCCCAACTACGGCCAGGTCTCGGGCCGCAACATCGACGACCTTATGGTGGGCGCGCGCATCGAGGAGAACGAGGACAAGAACGACCCGCTCGACTTTGCCCTGTGGAAGGCCGCCAAGCCCGGCGAGCCCAGCTGGCCGAGCCCCTGGGGCGAGGGCCGTCCCGGCTGGCACACCGAGTGCGCCGCCATGGTGCACCGCTATCTGGGCACCCCGATCGACATCCACGGCGGTGGCTCCGACCTTGCCTTCCCGCATCACGAAAACGAGTGCGCCCAGGCTACCTGCGCCTGGCACCAGGGCTTCTCCAACACCTGGATGCACACGGGCATGCTGCTGGTTGACGGCGAGAAGATGTCCAAGTCGCTCGGAAACTTCTTTACGCTGGCCGAGGTCCTCGAGCAGCACTCTGCCGCGGCTCTGCGTCTGCTGATGCTGCAGACGAGCTATCGCTCGCCGCTCGACTTTTCTTGGGAGCGCCTGGAGGGTGCCGAGAACTCGCTCACGCGTATCGCCGGCACGGTCGAGAACCTGCGCTGGGCCGCAAGCCACGCGACGGCCGACGCCGATGAGGCGGCATCCGAGGCGTTTGCCGCCAAGGCCGCCGAGACCCGTGCCACCTTTAAGGAGTGCATGGACGACGACTTTAACACCGCCGGTGCCATGGGTGCCGTCTTTGGCTTTGTCACCGAGTGCAATCAGTATTTGGAGCAGGCGGGCGATGCTGCCGACAAGGCCGCAGTCTTGGCTGCCGCCGATACGCTGACCGAGCTGCTCGATACGTTTGGCGTCGAGCTTCCCGAGCCCAAGGTCGAGCTGCCGCTGGGGCTGCTGGGCGTTGCCGCCGGTCTGGTTGCCTACACGGGTGACGATGTGGACGAGGCAGCTGCCAAGATTCTCGAGGCCCGCGCCGAGGCCCGTGCCGCCAAGAACTGGGATCTGGCAGATGCCATCCGCGACCAGCTCAAGGACCTCGGGCTGACGATCGAGGATACTGCTGCGGGCACTCGTATTAAGAGTCTCTAGTATTTGTCGACCGTTTGAGGTGCGGCAGATTGCCTTGAAAGAGGAGGGCATAGACCTGGTGGTCATGCCCGACGATTGAAAGGCAAGGTGCCGTGGCTCGGACGGTCGATTCTTGTTCGTTATCTATTTAAGGAGGCCGTCTTATGGCCGACAATCGCAAGCGTGCGCCTCGTGGTGGCAAGCAGGCTGCTTCTGGCTCGCGTCCGATTCGCCGCAATGACCGCGCTGCCGCTCCCAAGGGCCAGCGCGATCGCACCCAGGCCGCACGTCCGCAGCACGATCGCAACCGCGACGCTGTCCAGGCTCCCAAGGGCGAGTTTATCGAAGGCCGTCGTGCTGCCGCCGAGGCGCTACGCACCGGTTTTCCCATCAAGTGCGCGCTCATTGCCGAGGGCGGGGAGCGCGATGCAGCCTTGTCGCGCCTGGTCGACGACCTCAACGCCGCGGGTGTCCGCATTAAGTATGTGCAGCGCGCGCAGCTCGACGCACTGTCGAGCCATGGTGCTCACCAGGGCATTGCGCTCGAGGTGGGTAATTTCCCCTATGCCGATGTCGCCGATATCCTCGACCGCGCGGGCGACGGTCCGGCACTTGTCGTGGTGCTCGACCACGTGACCGACGACGGCAACTTTGGCGCCATCGTGCGCTCTGCCGAGGTTGTGGGCGCAGCGGGCGTCATCATCGCCAACAAGCGCGCCGCCGGTGTGACCGTCGGCAGCTACAAGACTTCTGCCGGCGCCGTCATGCATCTGCCCATCGCACAGGTTCCTAATATCGCCCGAGCGCTCGATGACCTCAAGGCCGCTGGCTTTTGGGTGGGCGGTGCTTCCGAGCACGCCGAGGGCAGCTGCTGGGATGCTCCCTTCGAGGGCCGCGTGGCGCTCGTCATGGGCTCCGAGGGCGACGGCATCTCGCGCCTGGTGCTCGAGAAATGCGACTTTTTGACCAAGCTTCCTCAGCGCGGCATGACCGAGAGTCTCAACGTGGCCCAGGCGACCACCGCGCTGTGTTTTGAGTGGCTGCGCCGCAATGCCGGCGAGCTCATGGGGGAGGAGTAGCGCATGTCCAAGAAGAACCGCGCCAAGTCCAAAGCCAAGCGCTTTGGCGAGGGCTCGGCCAAGCCGATTGTTTCGGCCGCGACCTATGGCGTGGGCGGCAATGCGTTTGCGCAAGCCATCGCCGATCCGGTCTCGACGGTGCACTCCAATAAGCCCGAGCTGCTGGTGGTCGACGGCTACAATGTGATCCACTGCACGCCACGCTACGAAAAGCTCGTATACGACCATTCCGACGATCCGTATTCCAGCGACGTTCACGATATGGCGCGCACCGCCCTCATCAACGACGTGGCGGCGTTTGCCCAGGGCCGCTACGAGGCCGTGATCGTGTTTGACGGTGCGGGCAATATCTCCAGCGAGCGCCCCAACCTGCCGGCCCGCGGCGTGCGCATCGAGTTTTCGCCGACGGGCGTTTCTGCCGATACCGTGGTACAGAAGCTCTGCATCGAGGCACGTGAGGAGGGCCGCGCGTGCTCCGTGGTATCGAGTGACGGCACAATCCAGGCCGTCGTCATGGGCAAGGGTGTTACGCGCATCTCGAGCCGCATGCTGGTGGACGAGATCAAGCAGATCGATAACGACGTTCACGAGGCAGAGGAAGCTCCGCAGATCAAGATGACTCTGGGCAGTCGCCTGAGCCCCGATGCCCTGGCCAAGCTCAAGGCTCTGCGCGGGAGGTAGGGGAGTTGGCGGCGTGGCGCTGTCTCGCTAACTCCATTCAGCGATGTCGATCATTCTACGGAGGCGCCATGTAAGCGCCTCTTTTAGATATGGCAGCCTTGCCGTGAGCGCGTCGTTTCTGGACAGAATCTCGATTGCCTCGCCAACGAAGCCTTCGAGTTTGTCGCCGTCAAACCAACCCATGTCCTCGACGAGCAGCATTTGTTTGGCGGGGCTTGAATGAAATTGTGCGCTGGTAAAACTGTGCTCTCCCGCTCTAAGCTCCTCTAGTGATATGTTGCACCAGAGTGATGAGCCCGAATCGAAGATGGGGGCTGGTCTGCAGACCAGTGAGTTGACGTTTCGCACGAGGCCGAAGTTGCGCCAATGACGATCGTAGTTAGCAATGATGTCATCGCATACGATCATGCGGTCAAGGGCATCCTTGACGCCTGTCACCCCGAGCTCCTCGCAGTTTGCTACATATCGCTCGTAGTCGGTTAGCCGTTCATCTGCGTTTGCGTGCTGGTTTACATAGAACGCAGGGACATATTCCTCTTCATCAGTTAAGAAGACATCGCATGTGCTCAGGGCGGAAGTGCCCGTGCCCTCGAGCGAGTAAGGTACATAATCGCAGGCGTTTAGGATGCGACGGTGGAGCGCGGTCGCCACCAGCTCGTTATAAGGTTCCTGGTTCAGGTGCGCTCCTGCCTTATGCAGAATTCGGCGCTTGCCCTCGCACGTCCAGTACTTTTGAAGATTGCCGTCCGAGGTGTTGTCGGGCTTTGCGGCGGCTGCTTTGCCCTCTGGGGCGAAGGGTGCGATGCTGAGAGAGACGTCATCAAAAGCATTATTGAAGAAATTGATATCTTCCCACGCGAGACCGGAATCTTCGGGCCTAATCCAATACAGGTCGGATAAGGAGAGGCCAAGATTTCGTTGCACGAGTTCATCGGGAACATCGACTGCGGCTTCTGCAAGCAGGGAGGCTAGCCCAATGCGTGCGAGCGGGATACCGCGGCCGCGCCACCAGATGCGGAAGGAGTCGAGCGATACAGGTTTGCTGGGAGCAAAAACCCCAATAGGGGCGTGGGCACGATCGACGTCGGCGCCGATGTGGGTGAAGTCTTTCCGTGATCTGCTGTAGACCAGCTGGGCCACTTCGTGCGTGCGGTTCATGAGGGTAAATGCAATCTCGCTTTTCCCGTACCCACGACGAGGCCGTCCCCCCGTTTTGGTCACGGAGCGGAGTCGTGCATTGACGCTGTCTTTATCGATGAGCCATACACCAGAAGCCTTGCGTGCCTCAAGTGCTCCGTTTTTTATGAGCTCTTGCACCCTGCGCGGGGTGATGTCGAGTAACTCTGCAGCTTCCTTCGTGGTCAACATCGCGAAACCCTTCGCCAGAACGAATAGTTTTATATAGCCAATTGTAATAAAAACTATTCGTTCTTGCGAAGGGTTTTAAGATTGAGGGCGAACTGACAGAAATGAACGGGCCTGGTACGTGTCGTTGCTGGATTTTGCATATTTGTATAACGCCGTGCGGCCTGTTGCACCCCGTCCGCAATTCCTCTATTCTTAACTAGCTTCGCGCGAAAGCGCCAAGTGTGCCAGTGTGGCGCAACGGTAGCGCAACTGATTTGTAATCAGTGGGTTGCAGGTTCGATTCCTGTCACTGGCTCCATGAGAGTTTCGGGCTCTGTTCCCTTGCGGGACAGGGCCCGTTTCTTTTTAGGTGGTGTGTCATCGGGTTGGCGCCCATCCCGTTTTCGGTTTGTCTCAATCTGTAACACGAAGGGGCGGAAAACCGTTCGTACTGTTACAGAATGAGACGTAAGCTGGGGTCTCTGCGTAATATCTCGATCTGTAACAGATAGGGGAGAAAATGCTCTCTAAATGTTACAGATCGAGACAAAGGCCGGACCGGTCCCGGTCATCCTGGTCGATCGTGGCGTGGAAGCCCGATTGCGACCTATGTAATAGTGTAAGAGGGCCGTTATCGAAGGTCGATACTGCAGGCGTACTCCACCGTGACAAAGTGTTCCCTTGGGAAATGTCACCTGGGTAGCGAAATCCACCGTCCTTCATATCTAAACTCAACAAAACCGCAGGTCAAAGGTGTATAGATACGCCCGGCACCGTGTATCTAGAGGTTTTCGTTGACAGCCCCCAAGGTTGCATCGTATTATCTTTTTCGTTCGCGGGGGCGGCGGTCCAAAAGACCAAAGAACCAGCGGATACTTGAACGATTGGGAGTTTGCCCGAGTGGTTAATGGGGACGGGCTGTAAACCCGTTGGCTCTGCCTACATAGGTTCGAATCCTATAGCTCCCACCCGTCAAGTGCCTGTATAGCTCAGTCGGTAGAGCACTTCGTTGGTAACGAAGAGGTCACCAGTTCAAGTCTGGTTGCAGGCTCCATCCGGCGGTGTAGCTCAGTTGGTTAGAGCACACGGTTCATACCCGTGGCGTCACTGGTTCGAATCCAGTCACCGCTACCATAGGTAACACGGTGGCTTCTCAATAGTATGTTGAGAGGCCACTATGGTATAAAGGCAAAGTCCCGTCCGGGGACGACCTGTTAAGAGGAGGGCTTTATGGCCAAAGAGAAGTTTGAGCGCACTAAGCCGCATGTTAACATCGGCACCATTGGTCACGTCGACCACGGCAAGACCACGCTGACCGCCGCCATCACCAAGGTTCTCTCTGAGACCGAGGGCTGCAAGGCTGACTTCACTGCGTTCGAGAACATCGACAAGGCTCCCGAGGAGCGCGAGCGCGGCATCACGATCTCCGTCTCCCACGTCGAGTACGAGACTGCTGCCCGTCACTACGCTCACGTTGACTGCCCGGGCCACGCTGACTACGTCAAGAACATGATCTCCGGTGCTGCCCAGATGGACGGCGCTATCCTGGTCATCGCCGCTACCGACGGCCCCATGGCTCAGACTCGCGAGCACATCCTGCTCGCCCGTCAGGTCGGTGTTCCCTACATCGTCGTCTTCCTGAACAAGTGCGACATGGTCGACGATGACGAGCTTATCGACCTCGTTGAGATGGAGACCCGTGAGCTCCTCTCCGAGTACGATTTCCCCGGCGACGACATCCCCGTCATCCGTGGTTCCGCTCTGGGCGCTCTCGAGGGCGACGCCAAGTGGATGGACGCCATTCGCGAGCTCATGAAGGCCGTCGACGAGTACATTCCGACGCCTGCTCGTAACAACGACCTCCCGTTCCTGATGGCCGTTGAGGACGTTATGACCATCTCCGGCCGTGGTACCGTTGCTACCGGCCGTGTCGAGCGCGGTGAGCTCAAGCTCAACGAGCCCGTCGAGATCGTCGGCATCAAGGATACCCAGAACACCGTCGTTACCGGTATCGAGATGTTCCGTAAGTCCATGGACTTCTGCGAGGCTGGCGACAACGTCGGTCTGCTGCTCCGCGGCATCAAGCGCGAGGACATCGAGCGCGGCCAGGTTCTCTGCAAGCCCGGTTCGGTTACCCCGCACACCAAGTTCACCGGTGAGATTTACGTTCTGACCAAGGAGGAGGGCGGCCGTCACACCCCGTTCTTCGATGGTTATCGTCCTCAGTTCTACTTCCGTACCACCGACGTTACCGGTACGGTCAAGCTCCCCGAGGGCACCGAGATGGCTATGCCTGGTGACCACATCACCATCGAGGGCGACCTCATCCACCCGATCGCCATGGAGGAGGGCCTGCGCTTCGCTATCCGCGAGGGTGGCCACACCGTTGGTTCGGGCATCGTCTCCACGATCATTGAGTAAATTAGCTCTCTGATATAGCTGACTTAGAGAACCCGGCACTTATAGGGTGCCGGGTTCTTTTCTGCGCGAGGCTTTTTGCCCGCCAATTACGTCCAGCTCGCCCTTAAGCGAGCGTGAGGGATCGATTAGATCTCGATGGTTTCATTGATGTGTTCCAAATATGAATGGATCCACCGAGAACCAATTGACTCGAGGTTTTCATTGACAGCACTTACGTGGAGCTGATAAAGTAACAACTCGTGCCCGTACGGGGCGGAAATGAAAGGTTCAGGATACATGCGTACTCTAGTTACTCTTGCGTGCACTGAGTGCAAGCGCCGCAACTATACGACCACCAAGAACAAGTCGACCATGCCTGATCGTATGGAGATCAAGAAGTATTGCCCCTGGTGCCGTCACCACACGCTGCACAAAGAGACTCGCTAGTCTCTAGTCACATACGCCAGTAGTTCAATTGGTAGAGCATCGGTCTCCAAAACCGAGTGTTGAGGGTTCGAGTCCTTCCTGGCGTGCCAGTCATTATTCCGTAAGCTCCCACTTGGGGGCTTACGGTTTACTCATGTATAAGCGCATTGCGCGGAGGTAACCCAAATGGCCAACAAGAAGAACAAGAAGAAGGCTCAGCAGCCGGCACCTGCCAACAAAGCTGCCGCCAACTCCAAGGTTGAGGCCAAGAAGGCCGTTGCCAAGAAGAACGAGAAGGCTGCGAAGTCCAAGAAGAACGAGAAGCCTGGTTTCTTCGCCCGCACCAAGAAGTATTTCGCTTCGGTCAAGTCCGAGATGAAGCGTGTCACGTGGCCCGATAAGAAGGAGCTCGTGAACTACTCGGTTGTTGTTTGCGCTTCTCTGATCGTCGTCGGCGTCGTCATCGCTCTGCTCGATGCTGGCTTTGGCGAGGCTCTTGCTCTGTTCTCTGGATTGAGGGGCTAAACCATGTCTAAGCGTTGGTACGTCGTTCACACTTACTCTGGATACGAGAACCGCGTTAAGTCCGATCTCGAGCATCGCATCGAGACTATGGGCATGCAGGACCGTATCTTTGATATCGAGATTCCTATGGAGCGCGTCACCGAGATTAAAGAGGGTGGCAAGCGTGAGACCAAGGATTCCAAGATCTTCCCGGGTTATGTCCTGGTCCGCATGGAGATGGATGACGATGCTTGGACGTGTGTTCGTAACACGCCTGGCGTCACCGGTTTCCTAGGCGGCAACGGCAAGCCCGCTCCGCTTTCCCGCGACGAGTACAACAAGATGACTCGTCGTCCCGGTAAGGGCGATTCGCCCAAGCGCACCTCGGTTGATATTGAGGTCGGTACGGCCGTCCGCGTCACCGATGGCCCGCTTACCGACTTTGATGGCAAGGTCTCCGAGGTTAACACCGAGGCTGGCAAGCTCAAGGTCACGCTGATGATCTTTGGCCGCGAGACGCCGGTCGAGCTCGACTTTAACCAGGTCGCTGTCATCGCTTAAGTTTTCGTCCGTTCGCGCGAGCGTGCTTCTTCTGTGACTGCTCATCTCAGGAGTGCTTCTAACACGTGCGTGCTTACGATATAGCAAGTACTTCACACTCGTGATTCGAAAGGAATGACCATGGCTGAGAAGAAGGTTGCCAACGTCATTAAGCTCCAGATTCCTGCTGGTGCAGCAAACCCCGCTCCTCCCGTCGGCCCCGCCCTGGGCGCTGCTGGCGTGAACATCATGCAGTTCTGCCAGGCCTTTAACGCCGAGACGCAGGACAAGAAGGGTGACATCATCCCCGTTGAGATCTCTGTCTACGAGGACAAGTCCTTCTCCTTCATCACCAAGACCCCGCCGGCGGCTCACCTTATCAAGAAGGAGCTGAACCTCAAGTCTGGTTCCGCTAAGCCCCAGGCTGACAAGGTTGGTCAGCTCTCCCAGGAGCAGCTCACCAAGATCGCCGAGATCAAGATGCCGGACCTCAATGCCAACGACATTGACGCCGCCAAGAAGATCATCGCCGGTACCGCCCGTTCCATGGGCGTCACCATCGCTGAGTAGCGATTTCTTATGGTAACGGCGGGTGCTCCGACCGGGGCGCCCGTTAAATGTGTGCAATAGGGCACACGATACGATGTGGGAGGGCTCACGCCCGTTTAACCACAGGAGGTAATGCACATGGCTAAGCATGGTAAGAGCTATAACGCCGCTGCCGAGAAGATCGACCGCGCCACGCTCTACACCCCCCTTCAGGCTGCCAAGCTCATCAAGGAGCTCGACACCGCCAAGTTCGACGAGACCGTCGAGGCTCACTTCCGTCTGGGCATCGATACTCGTAAGGCTGACCAGAACATCCGTGGTTCCATCTCCCTGCCCCACGGCACCGGCAAGACCGTTCGTGTTGCCGTCTTCGCCGAGGGCGAGAAGGCCCGTGAGGCTGAGGCTGCCGGCGCCGACATCATCGGTTCCGACGAGCTCGTCGCCCAGATTCAGAAGGGCGAGATCAACTTCGACGCCGCTATCGCTACGCCGAACATGATGGCCAAGGTTGGCCGCATCGGTAAGATCCTTGGTCCCCGTGGCCTCATGCCGAACCCCAAGCTCGGCACCGTGACCATGGACGTCGCCAAGATGGTCTCCGAGCTCAAGGCTGGTCGCGTTGAGTACCGCGCCGACCGCTACGGCATCTGCCACGTGCCCCTGGGCAAGAAGTCCTTCTCTGAGCAGCAGCTCGTCGAGAACTACGCTGCCCTGTACACCGAGATTCTGCGCGTCAAGCCCTCTTCTGCTAAGGGCAAGTACGTCAAGTCCATCTCCGTGTCTTCCACCATGGGCCCTGGCGTCAAGGTCGATCCCGCTGTCCAGCGTGACTTCCTGGCTGAGTAACTGCTAGTTACTGCCTGAGTACAGCAAGCATTGCTAAAGAAACCCGGTTCTGCCTTGTGCAGGACCGGGTTTCTTGCTATCGCGTCAAAAGCACCATAAAGGGGACAGTGTCCCCTTTATGGTGGTTACCAGGGTGTTCTGGCTGTTGAAGACTCGATGGCTTCGTGGCGTTTGAGCTCGCGGCGCATGGTTTGTGAGTTGAGCCAAGCTGCTTGCCAGCCGCGGATGGGGTAGTGCGTCTGGTCGAGCTCAAACTGCGTATAGCCGCAGGCGTTGATGATCGTCGTTCCACACACATGCTGACGCTCGCGCTGAAAATCGCAACCGTAGCTTTGGTGCACATGCCCGTGCACCATGTAGTCGGGATTCCAGGATTCGAGTGCTGTGTTAAAACACTCGAATCCTCGATGCGGCAGATCGTCCAGATCACCCATACCGGCGGCGGGTGCATGGGTAAGCAGAATGTCGCACCCGCCGACCATCCTAACCTTACGCGACAGCTTACGCATGCGCTTGGACATCTCGCGTTCGGTGTACATGTTGGCGCCGTCGCGATAACGCATGGACCCGCCAAGGCCCGCAATGCGAATCCCTCGGTACGTGTACACGCTGTCCTCTACGCAGATACATCCACCCGGTGCATGACGTGCGTAGCGGTCATCGTGATTGCCGCGCACGTAGATGAGCGGTTTGTTGATGACCGTAACCAAAAACTCAAGATAGTCCGGGTCCAGATCGCCGGCGGACAAAATCAGGTCGACTCCCTCAAAGCGTTCCTTGCGAAAGCACTCCCAAAGGCATCGTTCTTCGGTATCGGCTATGGCAAGGATTTTCATAGGGCAGGGACTTTCGGCTCATCGTCGAGCTGCGGAATGGTGCCTACCACGTTGTCCGCCAGCCAATTCATCTCGACAATCTGCGTGCTCGGCAGCGGAGGGAAGCCTTCGATCTGTACCACGCCGTTCTGGCTGTGGAGCTCGCCGCCAAAGGGGTTGATGGATCCCACAACAATGCCGTTGCGGAGCAACTGCACGAGTTTGCGCGTTTGGTAGGGTAGGCCCGGAGCGTAACGGATGTCGATAACGCCGGAGCTCATGCCATACCAGTAGTTGACAGCGCGCACTTGGTTGTCGTCGCTGGTCTCGTCCCACGTGCCGTGAAGAAGGCTGCGAACGATGAGCTCGTAGTAACGGCCCCAGTTCCATACGGGCATGGCGATGCCGGTGACTTTGCCGTCGACCAAGCGGTGAAGCCCGTAGGCCGTTGGGTCTTCGAGCGACTTTGACATGTCAGCGCCGGTCATGACGCTTACGCCTTCGCGGCACATGGCTTCGGCAAGACCACCGGCGGGAACATCGCCCCAGGTGAGGATGACCTGCGCGCGCGGGTCGAGCAGCGAGGCGCCAATCGCAAAGGCGTTGATCTCGCTGAGTGCGCCCGAGGCGAAGACCGACGCGTGGTAACCGATGCGGTGGTTGTCCGCCATGCTGGCCGCAAGGGCGCCCAGCAGAAACTTGGCCTCGTACATCTTGCCAAAGTACGAACGGACGCTTTGATGGGGAAGGCCGATAGAGCAGTTGAGGAACCGAACCCGGGGATACTCAACGGCAGCCCTGAGCGTGTATTCCATCAGGCGGTGCGAGGTCGAGAAGATGACGTTTGCTCCATGTTTGACAGCCGTTTCCACGGCGGCGTAGAACACATCCGGATCGTGACAGTCCTCGAACGCCTCGGTGCGCACGATACCGCCAAAGTGCTCATCGAGATACTGACGCCCTTGGTCGTGCAGGCTGTCCCAGCTCGACGTCGCACAGGGGAACTCATGGATAAAGGCGATGCGCAGGGGGTTGGCCGTCGAGTAGACGGTCTTGCCCATAAAGAAGTTGAGCACGCCAGAGGTGGACTTGGCGGGCGTCTCCTCCTCGTCGACGCTCGGTGCTTCGACAAGATCGACCTTGTCCTCGTCATTTTTGCCGGCAATGACCAGCTCGCGCCAGATCTTGCACAGGTGGTTTACGACGATATCCGTTGGCGTATCCAGCAGGCGGTCCTGGTTGTACACATTGAGGTAGACGAGCATGGCGTCGGCGGGCGTAATGTCCAGGTGATCGCCGCCTGCGCGAAGGTAGGCACGCTTAAAGAGCAGGAAAGTGTGGCGCAGGTAGTCGACCTTTTTCTGCGGCCATTTTTCGATAAGGTTCTGACCGAGCATCTTCGCGAGCGTTTCGTAGCTTCCCTCACGCGAGAACTCGATCTCGTATAGGGGGCAGACGCGCCAAAACGCGCAGAACTCGCCGTACAGGCGGCTTTCGACGGAATCCCATGTGCCGGGGTAGAGACGGGTGACCTTGGCCGAAACCGTCGGGGCGTCTAGGAATTTGAGGACACTGACGCGTTTGTTGCCTTCTTGGACATAGAACCGATGCATGAACTCGGTGACGATGACGGGGTCGCGATAGCCCTCGGTCACCTGGATGTCGTAGAGGTTGGACCACTTGCGGGCGAACTCGGTGCTAAACGGAAGCAGGGGCATAAAGTTGCATGAAAAGGCGGACTGACGGCCCTTGGTGACCGTGCCGACGACCATTTCGAGCGGAATATCCCGCAGGCCGACATTCTCTCGCTGACCTAAGGGGAGCTGAGCAACCAAGCTATCGAGGTCCGTAAGGTATGGATGCTCGCTTTGGCTAATGGCGCGTCGACGTCCTTGCTCGCCGCGCTTGCGTGCTTGACGATAGGCCTCTTCCATAATGTTGCTCCCTTAGTCGTTTAAACAACTATATGAACCATGGTACCACGAATGAAAACCACTACAAAGATGCCTGATCCCTTTGCGGTGGTTTAGGCGATGATGGGGGCGATGGCGCGGATGCAGGCGTCGGCAGCGGTGAAAGTGGTGCTGTCGTCGCTGACGATAAAGATGATCTTTCCTTTGATGCCAAAGTCGCCGATTTCGCTAAAGAGCACGTAGGGCTCTTTGTCAAAGCCCGAGATGGGCGAGACGGCCGTTTTGGTTGCGCTCGTGAGCTCGTCTGCCAGCACGTCAAGGGAAGCCCACTTAGACGTGTCCTTTACGGCAACGGGCACGGCCACGCGTCCAAAGGGCATCAAATGCACGAGCGTGTTCTTGGAGATGTTGGAGTTGGGCACAATGATGGTCTGTCCACAGGCATCCTCAATCGTTGTATGGCGCCAAGTGATGTCTTGGACCACGCCGGATACGCCGCCGACCTCGATATTGTCGCCGGGTTTGATGATGCCCATAAAGGTCACTTGCATGCCGCCGATAAGGTTTGACAGCGTGTCCTGAAAGCCGAGCGAGATGGCGATGCCGCCGACGCCAAGAGCGGCGACGAGGGCGTTTGCATTAATGCCAAAACAGTTGTCGAGGATAAAGCTGCCGCCGATCATCCAGATGACGGCGCGCGCGATGTTGATGAAGATACTCGATGCCGGTAGCGGGTTATCGTCTCGGTTAAGCAGATGGTTCAGGGTCTTGGATACGACCTTGGCGGCGACGGCGGTGCCTATCGCCAAGATGACGGCCCAGATGATGTTGTGGACCCACCGTTGCTCAAAGAAATGAAGAATCGGCTCAAACAATTCCATGTAGGGAAACCTCCTAATGATCGTCCAACCATGATACCCACCAAGAAGCCCGTCCGATCAAATTCGGACGGGCTTCTGTGCTCGATATAAAGTTTACGCGGTGGGGCTGCAAGGCCCGGCGGTGTAGCTTAGCGTCGACGCTTCCAGATAATGCCGAGCATGATGACGATGATGCCGCCGATAAGGCACGCGCCAACTACTGCCAGCGTGCGGTCTCCCGTTGCGGCGAGCTTACCGGTCGTCTTCTTGGTGATGACCTTCGTGGTCGCCGTGTCCGTCTTAGGCGAGGGCTTAGGCGTCGGGGCCGGTGTGGGCGTGGGGTCCACGGCAGCGGAGCCAAAGCTGATGGTGCCCGCGAGCGAGGCCATCTTGCTCTCCCAGCTGTCCTGCCCGATCAGTGCCCTCAGCGCCGCCTCGCACGTGCCCCACTCGGTGTACTTGGTGGCGTGTGCAAAGGTGGGAAAATCGGTCGTGTTGGTAATGATGTAGTTGTTGGTGGCGACGGTATAGGTCTTGGCGGGGTCGAGCGTGCTGCCGTCTTTGGTGAGTGTGGCACTCACAATGCGCTTGCCTTCGGGCTGCGTCCAATCAATCGTCACGTTGATGCCGCCAAAGGAGAGGACGCTGCCAGAGTCATCGCGCCACTTGTACTTGTCTTGCGCCTCCTGCTCGGTATGGCCGGCTGCCACGTAGGCTTGCTGAAGCTCGTAGCTGTGATTGCACTCGTCGCTGATTTGTAGCGAGTGCTCGAGCGCTGCGAGGAAGTCCGCGCCGGTCATGGTCCAGGTCTCCACGGTGTTGCCGTAGGGCGAGATGGCGATGACGTTGCCGGCGGTCACGTTGCCCGCCGCGATGCCGCCGCGGATGCCGCCAGCGTTTTCGATAGCGAGGTCTGCGCCCGTCAAGTCAAGATAGGAGCCGCAAATCACGTGGCCGATGGTCTGGGCTTTGGTGGTGTCGTCCTCCTTGCTGGGGCGGAAATCGGTGGTGCGCACCATTTCCCAACCATGCGTGCCTGCGGCGTCCTCGCCGTAGAAATAGTTGGTGGTGGATGTGCCGAGCACCTTGTTCGATTCGTTTTCAAAGTCCTCGTCGAGCGGCTTGATCTTGTTGCGGACGGCCTCAAGGCGGCTCTGGTAGTCGGAGCCCTTGTCGGGGTCTGCCAAAAGGTCGTTGACGTTCTTGGCGGTGTAGAGCTTCTCGTCGCTGCCGTCTGCAGGGACCGTGACCGTGTCATCGTCGGTCGACTCGGTGCCATTGGTGTCGTACTTGTACGGAATGGAAAGCAGTCCCACCTCGGCAAAGGCACTGCCCGCCTCGACAACGTGGATTGTCTTGCCGTCGGCTCCCGTCACCTTCTCGTTAAGGTTGATGTGCTCGTGGCCTGCGATAAGGGCATCGACGCCACGGAGTCGCGTGGCAAAGGTCTTGGCGTCGAGCGTGTGCGCGATGCACACAACAACATCGCAGCCCTCCTTGCGCAGCTGCTCTGCCTCGGTATTGATGGCGTTCGTGGCACTCGAGAAGCTGGTGCCCGCGACCAGGTCCGCGCGCAGCGAGGAACCTAGCGACTCATCCATGGCACCCACGACGCCGACCTTGATTTTGTAGTCGAATGTGGATTGATCCTCGCTATCCTCCCAGGTGCGATTGAGCGTCTTCGTGATGCTCGAGCTCCATACGCCGCTCGTAGACTTCGCGTTCGCGCAGAGCATGGCGAAGGGCGTGCCAGTGGTGCTGTAGCCGGTCATGGTGCGGAGTTTGTCCGCGCCGTAGCTCCAGTCGTGGTTGCCCGGCGTGGTCGCGTCGTAGCCGTCGGCATAGAAGGTGTCCATGAGCTCGGCGATGCTCTTGCCCTCGCTCATGGTGGCGAAGGACTGTCCGTGGAAGGTGTCGCCCGCATCGAGCAAAAGATCGGGGGCGTTGCCTTGGGCGCTATAGAGAACCGCCAGTCCATCAAAGCCCACCGTGCCGGTGCCCTTGCTTGCGTTGTAGCTGTACTTGTAGCTGCCGTGGATGTCGTTGGTGTGCATGACGGTCACGGAGCCGTCAATAGCGGCGGGCAGGTTCCCCGCAAAAGCGAAGCTTGGGATGCCTGCGAGCGCGCCGACAAACAACGCGGCGGTTAACGCAAGGCGGGGGAGTCTTTTCATGGCAGTTGCCTTAGTCCTTAGCCAGAATGTCTGGTTGAATATCGGATTATCGACATAATATGCGAAAACCGCCGCAAGGGCCTCTGTCCCTTTGCGGCGGTTTTGGCGTTTGCGCAGATAAAACCTACCAAAATAAACCTGTCCCTTTTTGGCAGGTTTTAGCTTAGCAGCATGCGGTCGTTGGCGAGCTCGCCGCCCGAGACCTCCTCGAACTTCTGCAGCAGGTCGGCCACGGTGAGCGACTTCTTCTCGTCGCCGGCCACGTCGTAGATCACATGGCCCTCGTGCATCATGATCAGACGGTTGCCCAGACGGATGGCGTCGTTCATGTTGTGCGTGACCATGAGCGTGGTCAGGTGGTTCTCGTCGACGATCTCCTCGGTCAGGTTGAGCACCTTAGAGGCCGTTTTGGGGTCGAGGGCCGCGGTGTGCTCGTCGAGCAGCAGCAGGCGCGGCCTGGTGAGCGTGGCCATCAGCAGGGTGAGTGCCTGGCGCTGGCCGCCCGAGAGCAGGCCGACCTTGGCATTGAGGCGTGTGTCCAGACCAAGGTCCAGGCGCTTGAGCAGCTCAACGTACTCGTCCTTCTCGGCCTTGGTGACGCCCCACGAAAGGCCGCGACGCTGGCCGCGACGCTTGGCGAGGGCCAGGTTCTCGGCGATCTGCATGTCGGCAGCGGTACCGCGCATGGGGTCCTGAAACACGCGGCCCAGGTACTTGGCGCGCTGCGACTCGCTCAGGCGCGAGATATCGGTGCCGTCGAGCTCAATAACGCCCGAATCGAGCGGGTACACGCCGGCGATCATGTTGAGCAGCGTGGACTTGCCGGCGCCATTGCCGCCGATCACGGTTACAAAGTCGCCGTCATTCAGGGTGAGGTCGACGCCGGTGAGCGCGCGCTTCTCGGTGACGGTGCCCTTGTTAAAGGTCTTCTTGACGTGCGAGAGCTTAAGCATCTGCCTCATCTCCCTTCGTGTAGGAGCTGCGGAGCTTATAGCGCTCCCAAACCACGGGCACGCACAGGGCCACAGCGACAATTACGGCGGAGAGCAGCTTCATGTCGTTGGCGTCCATGCCCAACTGCAGCACGATGGCGCGGATAAGGAAGTACACCACGGAGCCAAAGACGGCGGAGGCAAGACGGACGCTAAACTGCGTGAGGCCGCCGGGCAGCAGACGGCCGAGCACCTCGCCGATAACAATGGCGGCAAGACCGATAACGATGGCACCGGTGCCCATACCAATGTCGGCATACTTTTGGCTCTGGCAGATGAGCGCGCCCGAAAGGCCGATGAGGGCGTTGGAGAGCACGAGGGCGATCATCTTGGTGGAGTTGGTGTTGACGCCCAGAGCGCGGATCATGTACTCGTTGTTGCCGGTGGCGCGCAGCGCCGAGCCGATCTCGGTGCCAAAGAACCAATACAGGATGGCAACGATAGCCACGGCGAGCAGGATGCCCAAGATGATGGCAACGGTGGACTGCGGCAGACCGGTCATATTGCTGACGGCCGAGAACACGGTGCCCTTGGCAAGAATGGGCGTATTGGACTTGCCCATGATGCGCAGGTTGATGGACCACAGGCTGATCTGGGTGAGGATTCCGGCGAGGATCGCGGGAATCTCGAAGACGGTGGTCAGAATGCCCGTGACGGCGCCCGCGATGGCGCCGGCGCACATGCCGGCCAGCACGGCGAGCAGCGGGTCGACGTTGTTATTGACGATGAGCACGGCGCAGACACAGCCGCCGAGGGCAAAGCTGCCGTCGCAGGTCATATCGGGAATGTCGAGCAGGCGGAACGTGATAAACACGCCAAGCACCATAATGCCCCAGAGGACGCCCTGCGAAACGGCGCCCTGCAATGCAATGAGCATGCTTCATACCTCCTAGGATAGGGTGGACACGTGATTTTCCATAATAGCGGTAACAATGCATAGAAGAGTTACGGACAGACGTTTTGTTTTACCTGAAACAAGCAGGGCGGACGCCGGTCTACAGCGCCCGCCCCTGTGGCTCAGATATTGAATAACGCGGCTAAAGCGCGAGCACGGGCTCTAGACGCATGCCGCGTATGGCATTACGCGTCCAGGGCGGAAAGGTCGATGCCCAGGGCCTCGGCCATTTCGTCGTTCTTGACGACGACCAGGTCCTTGCTCGAGAGGTGCTTGATCGGCATATCCTCGGGCTTGGCCTCGCCCTTCAGGATCTTAACGGCCATCTCGCCCGCGGCGTAGCCCAGGTCCTCATAGTTGATGGAGAGGGTGAACAGGCCGCCGGCCATGCACATACCCTCCTCGCCAGTCACGAAGGGAAGCTTGTTTTCCTTGCAGATCTGGCCGACCTGCGAGGCACCCGCGGCGATGGTGTTGTCGGTGGGGGAGTACAGCGCGTCGACCTTGCCCACGGCAGACTCGACGACGGACTGAATCTCGTTGGAGCTCGAGACGGTGAAGTCAGTGTACTCGAGGCCCAGCTTGTCGAGTTCCTTCTTGGCGGCCTTGATCTGGACGTCGGAGTTGGACTCGGCGGTGCAGTAGAGCAGGCCGACCTTTTTAACGTCGGGCAGGACCTTCTGCATCATCTCGAGCTGCTCGGCGACCGGGGTGAGGTCGGAAGCGCCCGTGACGTTGGTGCCGGGCTTGTCGTTGTCCTGGACCAGGCCGGAGGCGGCGTAGTCGGTGATGGCGCAGCCCACGATGGGGATATCGGCCGTGGCGCCGGCGGCAGCCTGCGCGGCGGGCGTGGCGATGGCATAAATCAGGTTGACGTTGTCGCCCACAAACTTGTCGACAATGGACTTACACGTGGACTGGTCGTTCTGGGCGTTCTTCTGGTCGATCTTGACCTTAAGGCCGCTCTCCTTGATGGCCTTGACAAAGCCGTCGTTGGCGGCATCGAGTGCGGAGTGCTCGGTGAGCTGCAGAACGCCGATGGTGTAGTCGGAACCGGCGGCAGCAGAGCCGGAACCAGAGTTGCCGCCGCATCCGGCGAGCGGGGCGAGCGCGAGCAGGCCAGCGGAGACCAGAAGGCTCCTGCGGCTGATGGTGATGTCCTTCATATCATTACCCCCAGTATAAAAATGGCTGGAAACACTGCACTGGGACAAAGTGCAAGTGGAACTATAGTAGCGCTGATGTCCATTTTTACAACAGCCTGGCGGGTTTTTTAATACAGAATCGGATGGGCGGTACGGGTAGTCGAATGGGCGGCGGAGGGTCTTATGCGGCGGAGGAGGTGTCGTCCTCGTCTAGGGCGGCGAAGAGCTTCTTGCCGTCGAGGAGACGTGTGGTGACGTTTCTCATTCGGCCAATCTCTACGGTACGCAACGTGTCATCGGCGCCTCGGGCGTCATAGACCGTTCCCAGCAAATAAGAGATGCCGTCTCGTTGCTTGATGGCAAAGGGACGGAGTGTCATCCGTGCTGCTTCGGTTTCGCCACGCGTCGTGACGCTCGAAATATCAAAACTCACCGTGGTTCCGTGGTCGATGGCCTGCTCGACGAGCTCGCACGTGTCGATACGCTTGATGGGCGTGCGTGTTGCCTTGGTAGCCTTGCTGCCTGCGCTCGGAACGGGTTCGGGTGTATCGAGGTAGCCGCGAACGTCGGCACTCGCCATGGCAACTAAGTGCTGCGCCATGCTCTTGCGGATAGCGATAGGCGTGGAGCGGTTGCGCATGACCATACCGTGGAGCCGGATGATCTCTTCGTCGGCGAGCGGACGGGTAAGAAGTTTGTAGCCCACGCCGCGTTTGTACTCAATTTCGTATCCGGCATGGCGAAGCGCGGAGATGGCGGTGTAGATGCTGCGCCGCGCCGCCGAGATGGGCATGCGGGCGGGGTCGTCGGGATGGGCGAGGCGCCGGATCCTGTCTCTTATACACATCTCCGAGCCCAC